>CAYHOM010000139.1:0-1513 GCA_964358345.1 uncultured Gammaproteobacteria bacterium | reverse complement strand
GTTGATATTCAGGCGGGATTTTCTTGAGTAATTCGTTCCAGCCAGCCTCGATATCCGGCCGCGTTTCACGGGCGCGAAGAATTAGGTTTTCGATCTCTTTTTGTCCGGTACGAGCGACGATTCGCCCGTCACCCAGAATCGCGAAAATAACAGCAATGGCGATAACCGCATTGGCATCCAGATCGGAATCTTTGACGGGGCCCGCAAAATGTTTTTTGCGCAGCCATTCCGCACACCTGATAATTTTTTGGTTATCCTTCCTGACCAGCAATTCATTTTTATAGATGTCCTCGCCTGCCCATGCTGAAACCGGATCGGCGCGGCATATCTCCGAGAAGAGCGCTTTGATATTGCGCTGCTGTACGAACGGGTCGCGGTCAAAATCCGAGATGAAGGCCGAATAGGGCAGGCTGGCCAATTCCTTGATATGCCGAAATCCCATCTGGAATACATGCTCGGCACCGTGATGCAGCAGGAAAGACAATTCAGATTCGTTGCTTTCCGGAATGTCGGCCTGGCTGATTCCCAGCGAGATGCATCCGAAAGTCAGATAAAACGCTTCGAGCAGGCCATCCGCCGTTCTGTCATTGGTAAATTTTTTTGCGACGAGCACGGTTATACCGCTTAGCTCATGGATAAGCGTCTGCGCTTCTTTCTGATGATCCGCGCGCTGTGCAAGCGCTTCGAGCGCTTGCACCAAATGTGGAGGACGCGCGGTGATGTGGGCGAGTTGCATGGATTGTTTTTCGGGAACGTGCCTGGCCTAACGATTGAGTGTCACGCAAAAATATCCTCGCCCAGACTTGGGCGGCCACCGGCTTTAGGCGTGCTGACCGATTTGCTTGGCACTTGTTTGCGCAGGCGCAACAGTAATTCTTTGGTGGTTCGGCCTACAGCATATATATGCTTTTCATCATCATCCTCGTCAGACTTTGTGTACATTTTATTTTCACCGGGGTGCCATTCCGGGAATAATTCAAACAACACCCGATCCCAGGCATCCGCATCGGTTCGTGCAATTTCCAGCGCCAGCGGAATAACGTCGTGATCGGAAGTCGTCTGGCCGCTGCTGTGTGCGCCACGAGCGTAGATGTCATTGGCGAGTTCGATGATCTCCTCGGTGGCGGTCGAGAACAGCACGGCAAAAGCCGTTGTGCCCCAATCGGTAGCTAACGCATAATGAATGAGCGCTGCGCGCCGTTCCGGGTCGTCGCTGGAGAATACGATGCCGTGGATATGCGCGAACAGGGATTCGGCCAGTTTTTCCGGCTCATCTTCGATCAAATCCTCGCTCCAGAGCGCGGCGAAGTAGGCCAGGCTTTCTGCCCAGGCTTTGGGCGAGATCAGGAGCGTGGCCAACGACAACTTGCCGCCATCAAAAGCAGACAGGTGCATGGTAGCCACCTGCGGCTCTAACGAATCCAGCACTTCAACGACGGCAAGATCGCCGAATTGTTCCGCCGTCTCATTGATTGCTTCCTCCGCATGTTCGGCAGAGCCGGCCAGAACCAGC
>CAYHOM010000138.1:0-1520 GCA_964358345.1 uncultured Gammaproteobacteria bacterium | reverse complement strand
CGCCGCCCTCGGCCAGACTCTCTCTGCCGCCAATACCTTGGCTGATGCGGATGGCCTGGGAACCATCGCTTACCAGTGGCAGGCTGATGGCGCCAATATTGCCGGCGCAACCGGCAGCAGCTATACGCTGACCAGCGCTGAAGTGGGCAAAACCATCAAAGTGGTCGCCAGCTATACCGACGGCCACGGGACGGCAGAAGCCGTGAGCAGCACCGCCACCGGTGCGGTGGTCAACGTCAACAGCGCGCCTACCGGCAGCGTCACGATCACTGGCGCCGCTGCGCAAGGTCAAGTCCTCACTGCCGCCAACAATCTGGCGGATGCCGACGGCCTCGGCACGATCACTTATCAATGGCAAGCCAACGGCGCCAACATCGGCGGCGCAACCGCCAGCACCTTCACCCTGACCGAAGCGCAGGTCGGCAAGACCATTACGGTCGTTGTCAGCTACACCGACGGGCACGGCACGGCAGAAGCCGTATCGAGCAGCGCCACCGGCACCGTCGCCAACGTCAACGATGCGCCAACCGGAACAGTCACGATCAGCGGCACCGCCACCCAAGGCCAGGTTCTCACCGCCGCCAACACTCTGGCCGATGCGGACGGCCTGGGCACCATCGGCTACCAGTGGCAGGCCAACGGCGCCAATATCAGTGGCGCAACCGGCAACACCTTCACGCTGGCCGAAGCGCAGGTCGGCAAGACCATCACGGTCGTTGCCAGCTATACCGACGGGCACGGCACGGTTGAGAGCAAGACAAGTGCTGCTACTGCGGCAATCGCCAACGTCAACGATGCGCCAACCGGCAGCGTCACCGTCACCGGCACCGCCGCCCTCGGCCAAACTCTCTCTGCCGCCAACAATCTGGCTGATGCGGACGGCTTGGGCACCATCGGTTACCAGTGGCAGGCAGACGGCGCCAATATCGTCGGCGCGACTGGCAGCAGCT
Organism: uncultured Gammaproteobacteria bacterium; assembly: GCA_964358345.1. Lineage (GTDB taxonomy): Bacteria > Patescibacteriota > Patescibacteriia > 2-12-FULL-60-25 > 2-12-FULL-60-25 > CAYHOM01. The sequence goes on along the minus strand of CAYHOM010000138.1, from coordinate 570 downwards.
ACACGCTGACCAGTGCTGAAGTGGGTAAAGTTATCAAAGTGGTCGCCAGCTATACCGACGCTCATGGGACGGCGGAGGCCGTGAGCAGTTCCGCCACCGGTGCGGTGGTAAACGTCAACAGCGCGCCCACCGGATCAGTCACCATCAGCGGCACCGCCACCCAAGGTCAAGTCCTTACCGCCGCCAATACTTTGGCGGATGCCGACGGCTTGGGCACCATCGGCTACCAGTGGCAAGCCAACGGCGCCAACATCAGCGGCGCAACCGGCAGCACCTTCACGCTGGCCGAAGCGCAGGTCGGCAAGACCATCACGGTCGTCGCCAGCTACACCGACGGGCACGGCACGGCAGAATCCGTATCGAGCAGCGCAACAGCTGCTGTGATCAACGTCAACGATATACCGACCGGATCAGTCACCGTCACCGGCACCGCCGCCCTCGGCCAGACTCTCTCTGCCGCCAATACCTTGGCGGATGCGGACGGCCTCGGCACCATCGGTTACCAGTGGCAAGCCGACGGCGCCAATATCGTCGGCGCGACTGGCAGCAGCTACACGCTGACCAGTGCTG
>CAYHOM010000137.1:0-1531 GCA_964358345.1 uncultured Gammaproteobacteria bacterium | reverse complement strand
GCCAAAGCACCTTCCACTACACTCGTACCGTAGCTCGCTTCCTCACCCGTTTCGGGACCGACAATGCCTATGATCAGTGGTCTTTCTTCCTTTGTGGCTTTTTCAGATGTCTTCGCTCCTTTTTCATCCGAGCAGCCGGAGAGAAGTGATACCAGCATCACCACAAAAACCATAATGCTTATTTTGTTATGCGTCATATTGATTTGGTTTCATCAAAAAAGAGGATGCATCGGCTTATCAAACCATAATCTCTTGCGCTCAGTCCCATAGGTGCCGATCAACTTCCATTTGCCTGCTTCCTTGACGAGCACATGATCTTGCAAAGCCCAGTTGTCAATCGTAACAAGCCCTTTTTGTTTCATCTTGGCGTCTGGATTCGGCACACCCAGCAACAAGCCACTGCAACGGAAAATAACCATGTTTTTATCTTCCGCGATTTTGACCAGCTTCATGTTATGGCGCGTTGCCGTCATATCGAATGTGGCAAAAATTCTCTTCCATATCGCTTCTGCGGATTTCTTGTTATGTTCGCCGTCAGTGTAGCTCTCAGAGTAGAGGCCCATAAGCGTATCCAAATCTTTTGTTTCAATGGCTTTTTCCGCCTCCTGGAAAAACGCCATCAATTCACTGAAGGTCTGCTCTCCCAACTGTTGCTTTGCAGCAGGATCGACATACATGTCATGTTTATCCGAGAGTTTGTGTTCCGCACCAATAGCGACACTTGCAATGAAGCAAACCCCAATCAGGGCGGCAATCATATTTTTAATGGTTGCTATACGGTTTATGCAGATTATCTGAAAAGACATAGTTAAACCCCCAAAAATTAAAAGATTTGCGGTAACACGTTCAGATTGCTCATGAAAAGAACTTCGGGTCGTGCACTGGCAAGAACGCCATGTGGCAGGGAGCTGCAAGCTGCGGTTCTTCCATGGCTACTACCATACCATGCATCAGCCCGATTCAGAATCGCAGGCTCCATTATTCTGGTGAAATAAGGCTCCAATTCAGGTGCCGTCACCTGCCTCCAGCAATTTATCCATATTCAAGATAAGGGTATTAACCATATCCTCTTCGACATCAAATACTTTTTTCACCTGATTTACCCTGGCGAAATACGCCCTCTTTGCCCTGTCCTTGTCACCGATAGCGAGTATATATGGCATCTCTTTTTGTTCTTGATATATGGTTAATTGCAGCATCGGTGAAGAAAGACCATATGGGGCAAGATCAGTGGGGTTTTCATCTGCGAAAGCCTTTATTTCCCCATTTTTTATTGCATAAAGGTATTCCAGCACTTTTGCCATGGAAGCCCTGGCTTTTACAGGCTCAAGCATGTTCCATTTTCCCTGATTCTGCTCGATGACGACTCTGCTCATTCCACTTTTTACTATTTCGAGCCGCCTCATTTTGACCGGGTCGAAATCCAGAATGGTTTTATCGCGCAAGGCATAGGCGTCTTTGCTCGCTTCATTTTTGAGATCTGAATGTACGCGATACACCTCCGGCTTTCCCTTGAACATGATGTACGCGA
>CAYHOM010000136.1:1292-1538 GCA_964358345.1 uncultured Gammaproteobacteria bacterium | reverse complement strand
ACGCAAGCATCCATGATGTTGACCACCTCAAACGTATACGGCGCAACGCGGGTGATCAGCTTGACTTCCATTACCGGCGCGTCCCCTACGATAGCAAACAAACGCCCGCCGATACTCAAGCTGTTTTGAAATGCTTCCGGCAACACGGGTGTTGAACCAGTCAGCACAATGGCATCATAACTCGCGCCATGGCCCCAGCCATGAGATGCATCGCCTATCTCAAAAGTAATGTTATTGCAATGGTGT
>CAYHOM010000136.1:0-1282 GCA_964358345.1 uncultured Gammaproteobacteria bacterium | reverse complement strand
GGCTGAAGCACTCAGCTCCGGCTCAATTTCGACCGAAGTGACTTGCTCTGCCAGCGAGGACAGCAATGCGGTCAAATAACCGCTGCCGGTGCCCACCTCCAACACCTTGTCGCTGCGGGTGAGGTGCAACTCTTGCACGGCACGCGCTTCCAGCTTGGGCTGCCACATACTGGCTCCGTGACCCAGCGGAATTTCCAAGTCGGCAAACGCCAGTTCTTTTTTGTCCGACGGCACGAAGTGCTCGCGACGAACATGCTTGAGCAACTCAAGAATCCGCCCCTCAAGAACCTCGCACGGGCGAATTTGCTGCTCGATCATGTTGAAGCGTACTTGTTCAATGTTTTGCATCCCACTCTCCTGAATTACTGCGTTATGACTGCTAGGCTCGAACGGTCGCGTATTCTAGACCAGTATTGCCACACACTCCAGCAGGCTCGACACAATGAGGCGGGCACACATTGACTTCACATATACAAACAGGGCACAATTTGAAAAATATCAAGCAAAAAGAGGTCATAAATGCAAGTATCAATGCGAGAATTTAAAACTCATTTATCTCAATATATCGGCCAGGCGCAATCTGGGCAATTGATTGAGTTGACTTCACATCGCAAGGTGGTGGCGCGAATTACCGGTGTGCCATTGACCGACAGTGCTGGCGTGGCCCGCCTGTTGGCGGCAGGTGTCGCAACCTGGCAAGGCGGCAAACCAGCAGGAGCAGCGCTCACGTTGCAGAAGCGGGGAAAACTGGTTTCTGCGCTGGTGCTGGAAGATCGCGGATGATTCTGTTCTGCGACACATCTGCGCTGCTGAAACTATACATTGTCGAGGCAGGGAGCGATGAGTTGAAATCACGCGTGGCCGAAGCCGAAGCTGTGGCGGTGTGCCGCATTGCATGGGCGGAAGCTCATGCTGCATTGTCCAGGCGCGCGCGCGAAGTACCGGAAGATACCGCGCTTATCGAGCAGGCCAAAAACGCGCTCTCAACAGACTGGCCACACTTCGTAGTACTGGAAGTTGACCAAACATTGGTAGAGCGAGCCGGAGAATATGCCGATACGTTTGCATTGCGCGGCTATGACAGCATCCAGCTTGCTGCAGCTTATGAAGCAGGCCATATCTCTCAGTCTCCAATATTCTTTGCCTGCTTTGATGCACGATTGAATAAAGCGGCCAAAGTGCTGGGGATGTCGTGCCTGTAGTTATCTTCTCGAGTTATTTTCTCGGCTTGCCTTTCCCCCTCATTTCCAGTACCTTGCGACCCTCGCTAGGGGTCTTCGCC
>CAYHOM010000135.1:0-1590 GCA_964358345.1 uncultured Gammaproteobacteria bacterium | reverse complement strand
CATTTTTATTGCAGTATCCACGAGGCATGACTTCTTCTTTGGAGTGCGAAAAAAAACGGGAGTCTCTACCCACGTTCCGGATTAAATTTGAATCTGGATTACTTGCTTGAATTTCTTCTGCTGAGCGCCGTGAACCCAAGCAAGCATAAACCGGCCAACAGCGTGGCATAGGTTTCGGGTTCTGGTACTGGAGTAACCGCGCTGCCCGCGAAATAACCACTGGTAACGTTTGCGTCATTCGTCGTAAAGCCTGCGAGATGTGCAGCGAAATACTGATTGCCTTGACCTGCATTCCCGCTCGAAAGTTTGGCAAAATAGCTGAGGGTATCGGCAGGCATAGCGCCGCCCAGTCCTGTCACGGCAAAGCTTAGTGGCGACAGACGGTTTGATCCTTTCTGGACAATAAAGTCAAATTTGCCGAAGCCATCCTGATTGGAAGGTGGTGGTAGATCGACTGACCAGCCCGCAGCCAGGCCCGAGAAATTGCCAGCAGTGATCGGGCTCGAACCTCCGTAGTTGAACCCGAACGTTTGCAAACCGAAATTTGAGCCTTGGGTAAAAGCATAGAGCGGTGCAACAACAAAATTTGCCACACCCGCCACTGAGCTGGTGATTGTCACCTTCAGGTAGCCGGTGCCATCCGGCAGCACACTGTCGATATTCGATTGATTGAGATAGTAAGTTGCCGTATTGGCCAGCGCGCTGCTCATCGACGCAAACGTGAGCATCAGGGTTGCGATCAGGCCAGAAAGTACACGCAGGGATTGGGTGTTTAATAAATACATTTTTTATTTTCTGTAGCGTTCATTAATTTTTTTGGGTCATCGCGCCGAAATATAAGCAAACCCTGTTAACTTTTGACGATGAGCATCTAGTCCTTTTCGACTATTCGGCGCCTATCTTGGAGATTGTAATTGATTCAGGATTGACAGACAAAATCGAGGGCCGCAGCGCATGCTGCGGCCATTCGAGTGATACACAGGCAGCCTGGACTTACCTGCTCTTGCAAAGAACTAGCGCAAGAGCAATTTTGTCCAGACTTTCCTGTTGCCGCTCAGACTCATTGATGAGACACAGGAGATTCCTCCTCGTCGTCGTGTTCGTCTTCATGGTCGCCGTCATCGTCATGCACCAGCGGAGCCGACATCAGTATGAGTTGGCCACCCTGATACATGGCAACCGGGTCTGCTTCGGCATTCAAGGCGCCGATGGCTTGCAAACTTGCGGCTGTGGCATGGTCCTGCGCGACGAACAGTTCGTACTTCTTGCCGTCGTGACGGTTCAGCAACTTGGTGATATCGATCACACCGGAAGTTTCTTCATCCTTGGTATGCGTGCCGGCGACAAAGCTGCCGCCGACGATGTCGCCGAACAGCGCCGGATCGAATTTGGAAAGTAGCGTGAAGCTGCCGTTGGCCGGGCTGAACTGCCACATCTTGCCATTGTGCTCTGCATTGCCCACGTCCTCTTGCAGCGTGATGGTGCCGTCAATGTTCACGGAGATGTTGTCAAACATATTGGGCTTGTCCACGCCCACACCACCGGCCAGGGTGGAGGAATCGAGCAGGATGTCGATCTTGCCGCCGGCAT
>CAYHOM010000134.1:0-1592 GCA_964358345.1 uncultured Gammaproteobacteria bacterium | reverse complement strand
CATGGGAGACTGGTAAATCATGGATCGCCTGCAACGTATCTATAAACTGCATCAGGCAGTTTCTTCACGCCGTCATCCTGTATCCTGCCAGACCTTGCAAGACGAGCTCGAATGCTCGCGCGCCACGGTCAACCGTATCATTCAGGAGATGCGCCTGTATTTCAACGCGCCGATTGAATATGACCGATCACGCAACGGTTATCACTACGCGCTGAGCGACGGACAAACCTTTGAGCTTCCCGGACTCTGGTTCAGCGAAACCGAACTCTACGCGCTGCTAACACCCAGCAACTGCTCGCACACGTTCAACCAGGCCTGCTCGATACACAACTCAAACCTGTTAAAGAGCGCATTGAGCAAATCCTTGCGACCGGAAATCTGGGCAAGAGCCATCCGGGCAGCGAAGAAATCTCAAAACGGGTACGCATCCTGCGCATGACCGGACGCAATGTCGCGCTGGAATGTTTTCAGACCGTAGCTGGCGCGCTGCTGCAAAGAAACAGCCTGCACATCAGCTACCACGGGCGCTGCAACGACGAAATCAGCCAGCGCGAAATCTCCCCGCAGCGACTCATCCATTACCGCGACAACTGGTATCTTGACGCCTGGTGCCATGCCCGCAATGCCCTGCGCAGCTTCGCCGTCGAACGCATCACCGCTGCCAAGGCGTTGCCACAGCGTTGCCACGATGTGCCGGAAAGACAGCTTGATGCGCATTACGCGAGTTCTTACGGCATCTTCGCGGGCGAACCCAAGCACACCGCCGTGCTGCGTTTCACCCCCGAGAGGGCGCGCTGGGTGTCGGATGAACACTGGCATCCGCGGCAGCAAGGGCATTTTCTGGAAAATGGTAGCTACGAGTTGCACATCCCTTACGCTGACCCGCGCGAATTAGTGATGGACATACTCAAGCATGGGGCAGAAGTGGAAGTTATCGCGCCGGAAGAGTTGCGGCACAAGGTGCTGGAGCACTTATGCCAAGCCGCAGCAAAATACAAGAAAGCGTAGGTTGGGTTAGCGCAGCGTAACCAAACATCATTAAAATGGCTGGTGGGTTACGCTGCGCTAACCCAACCTACGTATGACACAACACCATAAACAGGAAACGATATGAACGACCCGATAGTATTGCCGAGCTACCCCGACGAAGACCTCGCCAAACTCAGCCCCTCCAAACTCACCGACATCGTCATCGAAGACCAGGACCGCGTCCCGCGCAACGTCATCGACGCATGCGCCCGCAACGGCGACGAGATGACAGCGTATTTGCGCCAACTGCACGAGGACGATTTTCTTTGGCAAGACAATGAAAATGATCCTGAAGATATCGAAGTTGGCAAATGGTGGTTGCGCCTCCATGCGGTAATGATTCTCGGATTGATCCCGAGCGAACAGGCAGGCCTGTTGCTGGTTGAACTCATGCGCCGCATGTCCCTGGAGGATGACGATGGCTACCAGCAAGACTGGCTTGCTGGCTACTGGCCTGCACTGTTCCAAAATAAACCGGATAGCGTGCTGCCCTCCTTGCGCGCCCTCTGCGTGGACCGCGACATGGATCAGTACATGCGCACAAACGCCATTGAAACGGTTAT
>CAYHOM010000133.1:0-1606 GCA_964358345.1 uncultured Gammaproteobacteria bacterium | reverse complement strand
AGCATCGCCGGCAATTCACCGGTGAGTTCTCCGGCACGGATCATGTGGATCAGCATCGGTGGAAAATGCTTATGTGCCGACAGCGCGCGCGCCAAGCTAACACCTTCGCGCACGCTGGCTGTGGCCGCTTCGACTTGCGCGCGCATGGCGATATTGGTCAAAGTGTCGCGGCTGGTTTGCAGCGCTTGCAATATCGGCACGCCGGAGCCGGTCGTGATCGCCAGTGTGCTGGCAAAGCGCGCCGTGTTGAGGCTGCGCTCGAATTTTCCATACAACGGCGCGGTCAACAGCCAGGTATGCCAGCGCAGTTTGATCGCGGGGTTTTTCAGCGCGCGATGCCAGGCGAGAGCCAGCCCGGTAACCGCCAGCAATACCATCCAGCCGTAATGCCGCACGAAATCCGAAACCCCCAGCATGACCACAGTCAGGAACGGCAGCTTCTGTTTGGTGTTGGCAAACACCGACACGATTTGCGGCACCACGTAGGTCAGCAGAAAGATCACAATCGCAAACGCTACCACGGTGACAATCGCCGGATATGTAAACGCGAGTTTTATCTTTTGCACCAGCACATTGCGTCGCTCAATATAGCCGGCAAGCCTTGACAGCACCAGTGACAATTGGCCGATTTGCTCACCGGATGAAACCAGCGCGCGATAGATGTCGGCAAAATCGCGCGGATGGCGCGACAGCGCATCGGACAGCGACGCGCCACCCATCACTTCCGAGCGGATCGAACCGATCAAGTCGCGCACATAAGTGCGTTCGGCCTGTTCCAGCAAAGCGGAAAACGCTTGCTCCAGCGGCAAACTCGCTTCAAGCAGGCTTGCCAGTTGGCGCGTGAAGAGCGCCAATTCCACAGTCGATAGATGATCGCCAAATGCGCGGTTTCTGGCTTGTCCTTCAGCATCAAGTTGAGCTGCAATCGCATCGACGGTAATTGGCACCAAGCCCTGGGTGCGCAGATCGGCGCGCGCGGCACGGGCGCTGTCGGCGTGGAGCACCCCTTTTTTGGCGGCGCCCAGCGCATCGACGGCCTCATAACGGAATGCTGCCACGTCGCCTCCTGACAGGGCGTTGAAAAATGTAGCGAGCGCAGTAGTTTTTCAACATTCTGTTTATTCCTTGGTGACGCGCAGTATTTCCACCTGCGTCGTCGTGCCATCCATCAACCAGCGTTCACCATCTTCGCGCATGGTGCGCATCCCGTTTGCCAGTGCGGTGGCGCGGATGTCGGCTTCCGATGCGCGGTTATGGATTTGCGCGCGAATCTGATCGGTGGCCGGCAATAATTCATAGATGCCGACGCGCCCCTGATATCCGGTGTAGCCACATTTGTCGCAGCCGACCGCATGCCACAATTGACCATCATGCTGTTTGCAGTGGACGCACAATTTGCGCACCAAGCGTTGCGCGATCACGCCGAGCAGCGACGACGATAACAGGAAGGGCTCGATGCCCATGTCGAGCAAGCGCGTGACCGCCGCCGCCGAATCATTGGTGTGCAAGGTCGCCAGCACCAGATGGCCGGTCAACGAAGCCTGCACCGCAATTTCCGCGGTTTCGAGATCGCGAATTTCGCCGATCATGATGATGTCCGGATCCT
>CAYHOM010000132.1:0-1611 GCA_964358345.1 uncultured Gammaproteobacteria bacterium | reverse complement strand
GCGTTACCGGAATCACTTCATCATCTTTCCAAATCTGCGACATTTTTAATTTTTTACCCAATATAAATGCCATAATAATTTTTACAATAAAAACAGCCAGATTAGCCGGCTGCTTCGCAATTTCCCGCAAAATAAATGCGGGATGGCTAAATCTGTAAAACTTATTTATGTTAAATTGAAATTTAACATTAACAATAAAGATAGCAAATGGAAGAAAATATGTCAACAATTGCCAAGTCAAACGCGCTGTTGACATTTTATAAAATTGGAGTTTAATTAAATTTAAATAAGCTTTTAGCTTATAGTAACTTAATAAAAGAAAAAGGAGATGTTTATGTGTTATTTTAATAATCATTATCCTGATCATAATTATCCTGGATATAATAAAAAACAGGACAATAAAGAAAAGACGTGGGAAAAAGTATTGGCAAAAATTGATCCTGAAGACCTAAGAGTTTTTTTAAATTCAAAATTTCAGAAATTATCAAAACAATCCAAGAAAGGGAGGTGAAATAAAGATGGAAAAAGAAATATGTAAAAAAGTGGCGGAAATTTATGCCGGCGAAGACTGGCATAAGCTATCGCCAAAAGAAAAAGAGCTTGTAAGATTACTGGAAAAAGGCGGGTATATTATACCAAATAAGCCAGCCAATGGTTTCGTAGACGCGCGTGCGCCTAAATAAAATTCGTAATTAAAACCGTATGGTTCGCCCAGCGGTTTTTTATTTAAAAAATATTTAAAAAATAAAAGGGACCAAGGATTCTAAACAAAGTTTAAAAATCCAAGGTCCCAAGTGTTACCTGCCTACCGGCAGGCAGGATTGCCGCGAGAGAAAACCCATTGGCTGTCAGCACCCCACCTGTAGTCATAATAGCCGATGCTGCCGTAGAGCCCCAAACCATCACTGTTCCGCTCCGTGTGGAACACGTCGAGGTTACCATTGGAGTCAGTAATAGAATCCATCGCAATAAGGAGCCATTCACCCATAGGTTGGTCCGTGTACTGCAGGCGCAGAGCGGGACCGACTTCATTCGGGCAAAGTTTGAGTCCGAGTTCGATAGCTCTCTCGTAAACATCTTTTCTAGTAGTGCCTTCTTTGAAACCGAGCTCTGCGACAGTCATTTTTACCAACTCAATTTCTGTTTCTGTATCGCTGGCAGTGAAAGCCGGTTTGCCGAGAATGTCATTTGCCCAGTCGCCGATTTTGAACCCGTTCACCTTGAGGGCTTTGCGGTATTCATCGGCTGACTTATGAATGCCGAGGGCAATGGTTTTCCATGTTGGGAAAGTGGGCGTTGTTTCCGGCGGGCAAAGGCCTTTAAGGAATTTTTTGAGACTTTTTGGGTTCTCAATCCATCCCTGCATCACGTCGCCTGATAATTCAGGCACATTTTGGCATACTGTTGCGATAAATTTTGCTGTCTGTAAATCGTAGGTGTTCTGCTTTTTCATGGCAGTTTTCTCCTTAAAGTTTGATATTTGCCCTTAAAATAAGGGCGTACTTTAAAAGTACTAAATAAAGTATGCACAAAATAGTCTTTTTGTCAATAGCAACAGGTAATCTACACACACATATTGCGCTTTTTGGATAAGCTAAGGGCATATGAAAA
>CAYHOM010000131.1:0-1612 GCA_964358345.1 uncultured Gammaproteobacteria bacterium | reverse complement strand
GACGCTCTTGCCAACAACTGAACCGGAGGCACCGCCAACACCCGCTCCAATTACAGCCCCCGTTTTGCCACCGGCGGATTGGCCGACTGCGGCCCCTGCTGCACCACCCACTGCGCCGCCAATAATGGCGCCACTCTGGCCGGAACCCCTGGTGCTTACGGCTGCGCCCGTCGCGCCCCCGACAGCTCCGCCGACAATGGCGCCATTCTTGCTGCCGACCGATTGCCCGATGATAGCGCCCGCTGCCGCGCCGATGCCGCCGCCTACAGCCGTATTGGCATCATCGGCAAAACTTGCGGTTACCGCAAGAACTGAAACCAGCGCACCAGTGAGTGCGCGTACCAAAATAATCTTGTTCATATTTTGAATTATCCTTTTATTTAAGAGCTGAGGTTATATTGAGTATGCCTTGATGTTGGTGCAGGCATACAAGTTAACGCCTTGCAGTGGCGCCGCGTTGACGCCATAGGCAGGCAATTTAATTTGATGCCATGCTATCCAGCATTCGCCAATTCCAGCCATTGGCCATTTCAATCCGGGCAGCATTTTATCATGCGCATTTTCTGAGCCAGAACCGCGTTGCCGAATAGGTTAAACTTGTTCGACCGTTGGCAATGCATTGCAACCGTTTATGAGCCCTAATGCATGAAAGAACTATTCATTACCGAAACCCGAGCACGACTGCGAACTTTGCTGGCATCCGGTTACGCACTGTTCATCGTGTACGGCAGCCTGTCGCCATTTACCGGTTGGCGTGAGCAGGGCCTGGAATTCATCGAAGTGCTCGACGAGCCTTTTCTGCTCACCTACACCACCTTCGATGCGGTGATAAATTTGTTGTCTTATCTGCCTTTCGGATTTCTGGTCGGCTTGGCGTTGCGCGCGCGTTTTGGCGCGGCGGCCAGTGTGATTATTGGTTTGTGTTTTGGCGTATTGTTGTCGGCGAGCATGGAATATCTGCAAATGTATTTGCCCGCGCGCGTCAGCTCGAATATGGATTTGCTGGCCAACAGTGCGGGCGCGCTGATTGGTGCATTGCTGGCAGTGCGAATCACGTTATGGCCCTGGTTGCTTACGCGCCTGATGCGCCGGCGCAGCGGCTGGTTTCATCACGGCAAGGAGATGGATTTTGGCCTGGCCTTGCTGGTGTTATGGATGTTTGGGCAGATAAATCCATCTTTGCCTATGTTGGGCAATGTGTTCATTACCGAAGTGGCCCGCCAACCTTTTGTTGCGCTGCCGCAATCCCCGTTTAATTGGTGGACGTGCAGTGCCGTCATGTTAAATTTATTGATGCTGGGAACGCTACTGCTGACCTTGCTGCGCGTACCGCGCAACATCGTGACGACATTGCTGCTGGTGCTATGTCTGGTGGCGTTGGCAAAATTTGTCATCGCGGCGGTGTTGTTGAAATCCTGGGCATTACTGTTGTGGATTAACAGTGAAGCGGTGCTGGGAATGCTGCTGGGGGCGTTACTGTTGGCTGCGGGGCTGTGGCTGCCGCGCGCCGCTGCAATCAGTGGCGGTGCGGCGGTGGCACTGGTCTACCTGGCCGTTGTGAATTTTGTGTTCGACAGCAATGCGCCTTCCGCCGCGATGTCTGTTTACCACT
>CAYHOM010000130.1:0-1644 GCA_964358345.1 uncultured Gammaproteobacteria bacterium | reverse complement strand
TTCTTCGGGTCATCGTACGAAAAAACTGGCAATCTTTATGTCGCACCCAATCCAGTATCAAGTGCCACTTCTAGGGAAACTTGCAAAAAATCAGAATTTCAATACTCACACATATTTCTACTGGGATTTCGGCGTAAAAGAAACCTATGAAAATGATTTCGGGAGGGAGATAAAGTGGGACATACCTATTCTTGATGGGTATAAGTACTCCTTTCTGAAAAACTATTCTTTAAGGCCGTCCCCAGATTTCTGGGGTGAAATAAACTTTGGCGTAATCTCTGAAATTGTTCGTCATAGATATGATGCGATTCTTGTTTTCGGCTGGGGTCTTTTTTCAAATTGGCTTGCGATTATCTCCGCCCTCCTAAGCGGCACGCTGATCATTCTTCATGGCGAGAGCCCAATGAATCAAGAGGCAGGTAAAAAAGGATTGAAGAGTGCGGTGAGAAACATGGTTTTGAAGCATCTTTTTAAGCGCATCTCGGCCTTCCTTTATATCGGCGAAGAGAATAAGAAATTCTATGAGCACTTTGGAGTTCCACAAAATAAGCTGTTTTTTGCGCCATACGCAGTAGATAATGAACGATATTTTAAAGAAGCAGAATCTTTGATTGCTGATAAAAATAAATTAAAAAAAGCCGCAGGAATTGAAGAAAGTGGAGGCGTCATTCTCTTTGTCGGGAAGCTATCCAAAAAGAAACGACCGATGGATCTTTTGAAAGCTTACGAAATTTTACTCAAATCATGGAGGGGCGATATAAAACCATCGCTCATTTTTGTTGGGGATGGTTTGTTACGAAATGAGCTTGAGCGCTACACTGCAGACCGCGGCCTCACAAAAGTTTATTTCCCCGGCTTCAAAAACCAGCTCGAACTTTCCTCCTATTATGCGATGGCTGATGTTTTTGTATTGCCATCTGGCTTGGGCGAGACATGGGGTTTGGTAGTGAATGAGGCGATGTGCTTTGGACTTCCGGTTGTTGTGTCAGATGTGGTTGGGTGCGGTGCTGATCTTGTTAGGCCAGGCGAAAACGGGTTTGTATTTCCTTTGGGGAGTAGCAAGCAATTGGCGGAGTATATTTCTGACATATTGAGAAATGAGGAAGCACGCAAAAGGTTCGGAGAGCGCTCAAGAGAAATTATCGAGAATTATAGCCAAGAGCGCGACGTAGAAGGAATTAAAACGGCACTTTATTCAAATGATTAATTTTTCAAGAATCTCCGGGGAGAGAGGGTGGCGGATATTTTTTTGCGGAAGCTTCTTGGTGTAATTCCAGGCTACACAATTGAACCAATAGGAGAATCGATTAAGATCGCCGGGGATTTTTGCGTATAAAAAGATAAAAATGAACAAAGTACACAGTATATTATTTGTGGGCGATCTAAATGAAGGTGGGCGGAGCCTTCAGCGATGTGAAACATTTCGAGCGCTGGGGCATGATGTTGTTGCGCTGTCATTTGTTCCAGTACCTTTCATAGCCGGTATTGACAGCCTGTCGCTGTTAACGCGCGTTATGTGGAAGTTAAAGCTTCCTCCCGATCCAACTCATGTAAATCGTGCCATTCGGGCCGAGATTGATAAGAAGCGGTTCGATGTTGTCTGGATTGATAAGGGCGTGACTATTCGCCCATCGACGTTTCAGT
>CAYHOM010000129.1:0-1653 GCA_964358345.1 uncultured Gammaproteobacteria bacterium | reverse complement strand
TCTTGCACTCATTGAAGCAGGTGACGCAGGAGTCCGCCGTTTGTTTGCAGATTTCTTCCTCTTTCTCGAACTTGCGGCACTCCTTTTCGCAATCCTTGCAAACATCCATTACTACCTTTGCCATTTTGGGAAGATGTGGCGAGTTGTAGCTGGCAAGTTGCTCAATCGCGGTACACGCGGCAACCATATCGTTGACGCGCATGGCGCATATAGCCATCCCTTTGTTTTCAGCTTGGCTCAACATCTCAAGGCCATGAGCAAGACATGCCTGGCCTTTTTTCACGCTGTCGGCTGCGGCATCAATCAGGCTCTGATTTTTGTTCGCCCCATGCGTGTGCTGATGGGCGGCAGGTTGCTTTGCAGTTTCTGCGGCAAATACCGTGTTCCCGGCGGCGGCAAGCATCAAGCCGCCTGCTGTCGCCTTAAGCATTTCTCTTCTGTCCATGATTAATCTCCCGAAAGTTGGTAAATGTAGGCTGGCGGTTTCAAAGTCCAAGTGCAACAACATTAAGTTTGTCAGCCCAGTAAGCTTTGAAGTCAAAAGCGTCTTCAGGAAGGAAAAGTTCGGCCGGGCATTTCCAGTTTAGCGATTTTCTGGGTCTGGTGTTGAGTTTCCATGCGATGTTGTCGAGCTGGAGTTGAGAGAATACAGAAAGGTCTGAACCTTTTGGCAGATACTGACGCAATAAGCCATTGGTATTTTCGTTTTGTCCCCGCTCCCATGGGCTGTGCGGATGAGCGAAGTAAACCTTGATGCCAGTGTCTTGAGTTAGCTTTGCATGTTGGGCCATTTCGCGTCCTTGGTCATAAGTGAGAGAGCGGCGCAAATCCACATCAAAGCGTTGCAAGATCGTACCAAAGCCTTCTGTTGTTGCTTGGGAGGTGCCGTTGGAGAGCTTCACCAGCGCAACGTAAAGGGTCTTGCGCTCGACCAACGTGCCGACTTGGGAGCGGTTACCTGCGCCCTTGATGTGATCGCCCTCCCAATGGCCTGGCACCAGACGCTCTGCGATTTCGGCAGGGCGCAGATCAATACTGGTCATGTTAGGAATCTGTCCGCGTCGGTCGCAACCGCGCGAACGTGGACGACGTTTGTTGTGGCCAAAACGCAGCAACGCAATCGTGTCGGTGCGCAGCTCGCCTTTTGGCATTGCGTAGATCGCTTGGTAAATTGTTTCGTGACACAGACGGATTGGCTCGTTCATGCGCCCCAGTGTACCGGCAACCTGTTCAGGGGATAAGCCTTGTTGCAGACCATCGCTGACCTTGTTCCATAGCAGATTGCCGAACACCAGCTTGCGTTTTACGCGCGGCATGACAGATAAGCGTCGAGCGCGAATGTTGGCTCGGCTGGAAGAATAGCCACCTGCAACAGTTGGGCGTCCAACTGGTCGCGTGACAGCCGCAGCCTTCCATCCATTACGAGCAAGTTCGCGAGAGACACAAGAACGTGGCCGATTCAAACTCGCAGCAATTGCGGCAGGTTTGAACCCTTGCTGAAGTTGAGTTTGAATCAAAGTACGGTCACCCAATGTGATGTGTTTATATTTTTTTGTCATGCAACATTCTTTCATGAAAGAATGTTGCACTTAGATTTCGAGCGCGCCGCTGGTAAAACAGGCATAAGGATGCTGCCACTTTAAATCAAAACCA
>CAYHOM010000128.1:0-1654 GCA_964358345.1 uncultured Gammaproteobacteria bacterium | reverse complement strand
AAGAAAAATTGGAAGGCAACCGTGCTCGAGACATTAGGAATCGGCGACAGCTAACGAGGATGGGATGGAGGGCGTTGATTGTCTGGGAGTGCGAGATTAAGAATCCGGAGCGCCTCCGAGGAAGAATCGAGCGATTTCTGGCATAGTGGCATTATTCAAGGATATCTGCGGAAATGAATCCATTTGAAACCTGCTTTCCCAAGCAGGCGCAAAATATTAAGAAATGTACTCAATTGAGTGCCAAACAAAAGAGGGACTTTTTTGACACCATGGAGCATATTGGTGGCGATGAAAAGGTAATCAGGGAGGCGTCGGAAAAGTATTTTCGTCAGAGTGGAAGGAAGCTTCGCGGAAGTAAAGTGAAGCTATATAAAAATACGCGACTTGGGCGTATGCATCAGTGGGAAAATATCGAAGCTTTGTTAGAAGTGTGCAAGAAAAACAACGGGGACTACGGACCAGCGGGATTCCCAATTATCAAGGGGTGGAGGGATCGTTTTTCCACTGGCGATCCTAAAATAAAAAGAAATGTGCTTGAAGAGGTGCTGGAGGTTCTCGGTGATTTCGATGCGCCTTCACCCTGGGTGATATGGGCCTTTCTTTTTAATGAAACGGATAGGCCTTTCGTGGAGGAAAACCTTTTGGGGTTGCCCTGTCGGCTGGGGTTGGATAATACGGCGCCCAATGATTATTTTCCGCTTGAATTGGAGCCTTCACCCCAGGCGGGGGCTAGAAAGTCAACTGCATTCGACGCTGAATTGGATGAGCATTGGTGTCCTGGTGGATGGACTTGCCCGCGGGTCGAATGCTCGGACAAGAAAGGATTGAAGGAAGTGGTCATGGGTGGTTACGCGAGAGACGCGTCTCCTGACGGGCTGAATCTCTGGCACGCCGCCAAGGCTCCGACATTCATGAAGCTGGCGTTGGTTAAGTGATGCGGACATTAATAACGAGGGCGCGATGCTAAACGATAATGTGAACTGGCGAGAGAAGATCGTGGATGTCTTGAGCCGAGAACGAAATGCCATGCCCGGCAGGGCTGGTGAAACGCCGCTAAGCAGTTTGGCGGCGGAATTCTCCCGGCTTGTGACGCAGGACGAGCACCTCGCGGTTGTTGACGCCCTCAAGGAGCTTGTGGTGAATCCGGATGTTACATTGATGGAATGCGACAACAAGGGGTATTGGAGAAGCCTTTCCTTTTTAACGAAGTATCTCCCCGACACGGAGAAGAAAGCGCTCCAACCAGCTTTCCGCGCGAAACTGTTTGGTATGGGAATGCTGACGGGGGAGCTGAGCGTTTACGCGCTCCATGGGCTCATTGCAGCGCATGGACGCTTGACGCCGGATGAATTAAATTGCTTGGTTGAAATCAAGGAACAAGCTCCGGTAGCGTGGCTGGGTGCGGCGGCCATGAGCAGTCTGTTTGTCTTTGCGCGGGAGAACGCCATGAAATTACTTGGTGAAAACCGGATTGATCTGAGCGCTTTTTTGATGGGAATGGACGCATGGCGTGAAATCTGGGATTCACGCGAAGATTTCGGGCAACTCATGAGGCAGTTCCGTGAGGTGGTTCCCAACAAGGAGGGAAAGAAAAAGTTCACCCGATGGCTTGAGCGACGTGGCTTCGATGAGCCACAGAAACTTCGCAGCCCGG
>CAYHOM010000127.1:0-1690 GCA_964358345.1 uncultured Gammaproteobacteria bacterium | reverse complement strand
GATAGGCTCACACGATGGCAAAAAATTCCGCAACTACGCTCAACAATTCACCCTCGATGTGCTGTTAGGCTATGCCAACCAACATCTGGCAGAGCTATCTCGCCGCTACCGCCTGGAGCGCATAAAGGACTCGCTGGCACTGATGGTGGTCGATCAGGATATGGGCGACGAACTGCGCTCGGTGCATTCGCTTTCAGGTGGTGAATCATTTTTGGTCTTGCTGGCACTTGCGCTGGGGCTGGCATCGCTGTCGTCGAACCGGGTTCGCGTCGAATCGCTGTTCATCGACGAAGGCTTCGGCAGTCTGGACCCAGAAACCCTGTCTGTCGCAATGGATGCGCTGGATGGCTTGCAAGCTATGGGGCGAAAAGTCGGCGTCATCTCGCATGCGCAGGAAATGACGGAACGGATATCGACTAGGATTTTAGTGCAGCGGATGGCAGGGGGGATGAGCCAGGTGGTTATTGCTTAGTCGGAATTGATATGGTGGGAGTAACCAACTTACTTCACCAGTTCCATCAGCTTGCCAAAGCTATCCACCACGTCGTATTTCACTTGATCGGAAGTGATTTTGGTGAAGAACTTGCGCGCACATTCGATTTTTGATTTCTCGATTTCACGCAACTCCATGGATGACATGGTGCCTTTGGTCTCGGCAATAAAATAGATGTGTTTGACAGAGCCTTCATGGAAAGCGATGGCCCAGTCTGGGTTGTAGTTGCCTACCGGAGTAGGTATAAAAAATCCCTTTGGCAGCTTGGCATAAACGACTACCTCGGCACTGGTGTCCAGCTCCTTGACGAACTCGCGCTCAATATTGGAATCGGTAATCACATAGTCATAGATATGGCGTTTCAGGGGCGAGCCTGCCTTGCTGAAATCCTGCTTGCTTTGGCCTTGAGTAAAGATGTCGATGTCGTGGGTTTCGGCAATGGGGTCATACACCAGATGTTCGATGATGGCCGTAGCTTTCTGTTCGTTGATCAATCGGCTCTACTGTGCGATGAAACTCTCCGGGTTGGTTTTGAACTGTGCGAATACGGCGACATTAACGCCGCGCAGAATGGATGCTACGGTAGCTCGGGTCAGTTGCGCGGCCTCGGCTACTTTGCCCAGCAGGTCGTATCTCACGGCAGAATGGATCGAGTTGGTATATCTGTCCGTCTCGCTCGCGGTCAGCTTGAAAGCCTCGCCTTGCTTCAGCCCTGCATGGGTCGCCACATCTGTCTGCTCACCAGTGTGTATGGTGTACTGCAAGGGGGTGACGCGCAGCTCTGCCTCCAGAGCTTTGACGCACTTGTCGATGAGTTCTGCGCTGTCGAATTGAACGCCGTAAGCAGCCTTGCGGTTGATGCGGCTCCACAACTCCTTGAACTCCTTCTTGTTGAAGTTATCGTTTAGAAGGTTGGGCTTCGCTCCGCGCCCATCTTCCGGGAGCGGCAATTGCACATCGCTAAACACGCTGTCGATCAAGGCCAGCACCTGATCGGCGTACTGCTTTAGCTCATCTGGAAGCGCTTCCAGAGTCCCCTCTTTTTTCGCTTCATGATACTTGTCGGTGATATTGCGTTTCTTATCGACATAGCCGTTCTGAATCAGATAAAACTCAATGTCCGTCGCTTGATCCTCTGTAACAACAAGATCGCCAGCCTCTGTTTTCATAACCTTGCCGACAAAATAAGCTTTGTCT
>CAYHOM010000126.1:0-1759 GCA_964358345.1 uncultured Gammaproteobacteria bacterium | reverse complement strand
AACTGGCATATTTATGGGCTACCACGATATATCTCCACCTGTTATGTAAAGACCGCCCGCCAGATTGGTAAGTTTGTGTACAGCTTCACGGCCTGACGGATGAGGAAATCAAGATCGTCGAGGGCGAATAGTTTTGTTCAAATGAATAAGGATCCCCTTCTCCCCCGTACACCGAATCCGCCGTCCACGGACCTCCAAGCAGCTCTTGGACCCCCTTGGTTGCCCCTCCTCTGGGAGGGGTCTTGGGAAGAACGTGGGCAAGGCCCCATAGATGGCCTTTATGACCTTTATGATATAGGGAATGGCTTAATGGCACTCTTTCAGACTGTTTGTCGGAGCCAATCTGCGTGGCGTCGGCTAGGGTCCGGTGCTAAAGTTTGGACCCGGGAACAACGATAACGATAGGGATGTCGAATGGGCTCCATAGGGAGCCGACTCAACTGGCATGGTGAGATCGTTTATGAGTTGCGTGCAAATTGCTGCCGGCATTGTTCGCGGTCTGCTCCTGCCACATTCTTTTTCGCCATCCACTCTCGCGCTATTACGATTGCCCGCTGGGCCAGTGGCTGGTTTCTCAACACAAACCGTTATTTCAGGAGGTAATTTCCATGGCTGTTCCGGTAACCCAGGAGTATCGGGACGCAGTAACAGAACTTGCGACCAAGAAGGTAAACCGCCGTTTTCTGAACGACTCTGGCGAGCACGCCACGTTGCTGATCGAACTAATGATTGGCAAGGCCGGGCCCGATGACGATGTCCTCATCTATTCTGGAGAATTGATGGGGGGTTGTTATCGGAAGGCTCTTGAAGAGTCTGGCAGTAACAGCATCCGCATCCTGACAGACGCTGCAAAGGCGCGCACTGTTATCGATGCGTTGCCTGAGGGCGTGCGAAAGTGCATCACCCATCTAATCATTGATAAGGCAGATCAGGGGAATCACTTCTTCGTTGTCGGATCGGCATTTCGATGGGAGTTGGATCATTCGGTTGGTTCGGCGGTCGCAAACTTTAACGAGCCAGAGACACCCAATAAGTTGCGCGCTAGATTTGAAGATATGTGGAAAAGAGCCGACAAGTTGGTTTAGAGCTGGCTAACTTAAGGGACTAATGGTTCTGGAAATCGAGGCTGCTCACGCGATTGCAACATTTAGTGAGCTTGGTATTGCGACGTCTATTCTTCTGATAGTCGATGTCACACATTGGCGTGAAACCGTCAAAGCCGCTCTAGGTGGCGGCCCTGTTAGTGTGACAGACCTTTTAAACGAGGCAGAGCGCAAAGGTTTTCTTTATGCATGTGCCTTAAAAATAGCTAGGTGGGGGGATAATTTCCAGCATAGCGCCAAATCTAAACTTCTGTTGTGGCTCCCTTTCTTTTCATTGACTCTTGGAGTGAGCGCCTTAATTGCAATCGCAACTATTTCTGGGGCGGTTGAATATGCTTTTTGGGTATCACTATCTTCATTCTTGCTCTCACTAATCGCGGCATTTATTGAAAAACTCAACATTAGGATCAAGAAAGCTGCGGACGAAGCCAGGGACACTGTAATACCTCCACTCCCCACCTGAGTGGTACCCGAAACAGGTCACGCCGCCCGTCGGTATACGGAACGGCAGTTCGATCAAACCTACCTCGTGGACGAATCCCCGTGTACCTTCTGACCAATAGGGACGCCACCCTTTCCCATTCGACAGCCCGCATTTTCGATCCCCGCGTCGGGATAAATCGAGTCGGCCCTAAAGACCTCCTGTATCAGCTGCA
>CAYHOM010000125.1:0-1772 GCA_964358345.1 uncultured Gammaproteobacteria bacterium | reverse complement strand
CTTGCGTCACTACAGTCGAGATGCATTGAGAGAGAAGTTGTTGAATGCCGGCTTTTCCGATATCAGATTCTTTACCTCCGGGCACTTCGTTAAGATGCTTCAGTATGCACTCACGATTCTGTTTCCAGCACTAAACGCGACGAATTCTAAGGTGTGGTGGTATCTGGAGACGCTGGACTTGAGGAATGGTTCGAACGACCGGGGCGTGGTGCTTAATGTGTGGGCAAAGAGGGTATGAGGATGGAAAGGAGCCTGGATCGGAACCGGCGCGAGAGCAGGCCAAAGGAGAGGCGGGGAAGCAATGGACACGGAAGATGCTGGATTGAACAGTACTGACCTTTCGTTACGGTTTGTGGGGGTTCATGCGATGATGGGACTCGGCGGTCGGCGGGACTCTAAATGGTTTCTAGCGGTGATTGTTGGGTGCATCGTCGGGATGGCCGTGCCTTGGCAAACCTGGGCTCAGGCGCAGGACATTGTCGAATTTCAGGAAACCGACAGATACTTCCCGAAGATAATCACCCAACATAGTACTCCGGTCTTTATTTGGGACGACTTCTTCTCCTACAGGTTGGACGTGTGGGGTGACAATCAGAACGGCAACATCGAGATAGAAAAGGTCAATCGAGGACGTCCTGGCCATGGAGAAAGTGGAGTTCTTCAGGACGGGAAGCTGGTTCTTAGAGAAAAGCAGATGGTGTGGCTCTTAAAAAGGCTGTCATATGGGCAGGTCGAGCTTAGATGGTCCGGGCTCGGGGAGCGAAAGAAGGGGACGGACAAGTATTTCGGTTTTGGGGACCCAAACGAAGGATTCGCGGCCGGTTTCCGACTCCATGACCTTGGGGATGGAAAAGGGATACAACTCTACGCGACAACAATCAACTATGGCCAGACGGCGAGAACCAGAATCCCATGGAAGAAGGAATACGAACGCGGGACGCGTTTTATTGTGGCGTGGAAAGCACACAAGATCGAGTACATAACGATCACTGCCGATCGGTTCGACAAGACCGCCAGGCATACGGATAGGGACATCCCTGGTGTAGGGCTCCCAGGTGTAAGGATGGAAATCAGCATGCAGAACTTCTCTGGAAGCTCACCGATTGTGGTGGACCTTGTGAAGTATGACGCCTTTGTACCATCGCGCCGATGAGCGGGGATGGCAATGGCCGATGGCGGGGACCGAGATATGATGACGGAAGCGGTTGAAGAATATCGGTAAAGAATTTTCCGCGCAGTTGGATATCCGTCGGGCGACCGGCTGAGGATCCTGAACCTCGGATGCGGCGAGGGGTACGACAACGTCGTTTTCGGGGGGGAGTGAAATGTTGTTGTAGGCGTGGATATCACTTTTTTCAGCGAACGGTGGGGGGGGCTGCGATCTCGAAGGTCGCATTTCGTGAACGCTGACGGACGATGGCTTCCGTTTGTCAATGAAGTGTTTGACTATGTATTTCTTAAGGATGTTCTGCATCATGTTGAGAACCACGGCGATCTGCTGAGAGAAGTATCAAGGGTTGCGAAGGGAGATGCAACCGTCTGCATTCTGGAGGCAAACCGTTACAATCCGGTCGGATATCTCCATATGACGCTCCTTGGGGGGCACGATCATTTCTCCCAATCCTATTTTCGATCAGTGGTTGGAAGACACTTCACACGATGCAGTGTGCAGTATGAGTCATTTAATGCGCACGTGGTCCCAGTGAAGAGCCGCCGAGTTATAGAATGCCGCATAAGTAACGCAACAGTTAGGACAAAAAAAGAGGCAACCC
>CAYHOM010000124.1:0-1776 GCA_964358345.1 uncultured Gammaproteobacteria bacterium | reverse complement strand
CCGTTCCAACATTTGAATTGGTGGTAACAGATAAATATGGAAAGGTGCTAGTGGCTGAGGTGGAAGTGGCGGTAAAAGAGGAGGCTCGGACAAAATCATCAAAAAAACCTTGTCCTGCGACGGACAATTTCCAGTTAGGCGAAGTGGTGCCGATGCCGACTCTGTTGGAATTGGGGTCAATAACGAAAGTGCTGGCATCAAAGTTTAAGCCGTTGGTCATAGCGACCGTGGAAGTGGCGGTGGAAGTTAAAGACCAAACGCCCGAGCGAATAGTCAGAGCATCGGTGTCGGCATCGCCTAAAATCGTCGCATTTTCCACAGTAAGAGTGGAGATGTTGGTGTTGGCTTGATTGACGGTGCCGGTAGCGGTGAGGTTGCGGACAAAAACATCTCCCTCGGCGTCCACGAGGAATTTAACATTGCCGCCTACGGCAATGCCGAAGATGTTGGAGTCGGCGACGGCCGAAGAGGGATTTATGAGAAAAGACGAGTCCAGGACATTGGAATTGGCGGTATCGGTATCCCAGACGGAAAAAGTGTGCGGGAGAGTCGGCGCTTTTGTCGCCAGAAGGCGACCTGCGAACGAGCTAGTGGCGGTGGTGCTAGTGGCGTGAAAGTATTCGGCGACGACAGGGCCGACAACGGAAAGTTTAGCGTAAGGCGAAGAAGTCCCGATACCGAGATTACCGGACAGAGTTCCTCCAGTTAATGGCAAATAGTTTGAAGCGGTAATGTCGTCGGGGATATCGGAGTCGGTTAAACCTGTAACGCCATTGATTGTAATATTGGTTAATCTTGTTCCGGACAAGCTGTCTATCTTGTTGGTCAAACTGATGGCTTGATAAGTGGCGGTGTTTTGGAGATTAGTTTGAGAGGAAAGATTGGCTATTTGATTGGTGAGTTTGGTGTTGAGGTTGTCCATTTCGGTTCGGAGGGAAGAGAGACCCGAGGTTACTCTTTCCACTGTTCTTTCCGTGATTATGTTGTTAATGGCTTGGCCTTCCACTTTGAGGCCGGAAGCTTGGAGATTGGAGAGTTCTTTCTGAAGATTGTTGTATTTGGTCTCCAGGCTTTTGACTAAGGAGATGGTGTCGTCCAGGGTTTGGGCCAGGTCGGAATTATCCGGATTGTTTTCGGATGAATTTGAGATTGATTGATTGTCTTCTTGCTGTTGGAAAGAAGAGTTTTCCGCCGACTTGTCCGCCGAAGAGGAGGAAGAAGAAGAAGACTTGTCGGTTGGAGGGTTGGTGAAGATGAGCGACCGGAAGAAAGAGCCGATGGAAGCGGAAAGGGAACGCCGTTTGGCAGGCAGTGATTTTTGTGGCGGAGGAGGAAGGACAATTTGTTCTTCCATCAGCGGCAAAGTCAAAGACAAATCAATGTTGGGTGGCGGAGGCAAGGGAATGTCGCTTGTTTGGGCGTAACCGGAAGAAGGAAAGATTAAGACGGCCACAGTAATAATGGCGACAAAAAAAATGCGTTGTTTAGAATATTTAGAACAACTGGATTTTACTCTCTCTCTCTCTCTCTCTCTCGGAAACAATCCTCTTTTATTTTTATTTCCTTTTGGCACATTGAGATTATTATATCACAAAAAAGAAAGAGTAAAGTGGGGGGTGTGGATAACTCGCAAAAACAAAGTTATAAAGTCCAAAATCCATAAAACTCTTGCAAAAAAATAGTTTTTAAATATACTTATGGATTATGACAACAGCCACAGCGCAAAAAGAAAAAACGATATCGCCCGTTATTCATCAGGGACTTATGGATATATTG
>CAYHOM010000123.1:0-1801 GCA_964358345.1 uncultured Gammaproteobacteria bacterium | reverse complement strand
AGGATCATTTTCCAACCCGGAGGATGCCGAGAAACGCAAGGCATGGCTTGCATTGCAGGGTATCGAAGCCACCATCCAGACAGCGACCATTCCCAACAAAGGTGTGTGGCATCGCGTGCGTCTGGGGCCATATATGAATGCGGACGAGATGAACCGGGCGCGCAATTTGTTGAAACAAAATGGGGTGGATGCCACTCCAATTCGAGCGCAATAAGCGTATTTATTATTACCACAAGGAGCAATAAATGAAAAATTTGATAAAAAGTCTGATTGTTGCAGCGTTTTTGTTGATTGGCGGTACAGCGTTTGCAGCAGTGGAGCTGGGCAAGGATTACAAGCTGTTGAATCCGCCGCAGCCGACCAGCGGCAAAAATATCGAGGTGCTGGAATTTTTCTTTTATGAATGTTCGCACTGTTTTGATTTGCACCCGCAGCTTGCCGCATGGGAAAAAAATATGCCCAAGGATGTCGAGTTAGTGTTTGTGCCAACCATGTTCCGTGATTCGACCGAGCCACTCGCACGCACTTTTTACGCACTCGAAAGCATGGGGCAAATCAAACAACTGGATGATGCGATTTACCAGGCCATCCATGTCAATAAAGTGAAGCTGTACGACTTGAATACGATTGCCGATTTTTTAGCAAAAAATAACGTAGATCGCGCCAAATTTTCGGCTACTTACAACTCGTTTTCTGTAGGGAGCAAGATAACACGGGCCAAGCAGATGATTCGCAGCTATGCGATCGAAGGCACGCCAACCCTAGTAGTGAATGGTAAATATGTGATTACCGGGTTGCATCCTGCAGATGCCATTCGCGTGTTGAACGAAGTCATTGCAATGGCGCGCAAGGAACTTCCCGCAGCACCTGCCAAGGCAAAAACCAAGTAATAAATACAACTAAAGCAGCGACTGCACAGCGTGCCGGAACGTCTGGTCGTCAGTGGCGCGTCGAGTGGCCTGGGTTTGGCTCTCGCGCGCCATTATCTTGAGCGCGGCGCAATCGTCGCCGCCTTCGCTCGGCGCGGCGAGTTGCTGCAAAGCCTTGCAGCAGAGTTTCCCGATAAAGTATTTTGCTACACGCTGGACGTGCGTGACGCATCAGCCGTGCAGCATGCTGCAAACGATTTTATCGCGCGCGCCGGCGTACCGGATGTGGTGATCGCCAACGCCGGCGTCAGCGTCGGTACGCTCACCGAATATGCGGAAGACCTTGATGCATTTCAACAGGTAATGGACATCAACGTGCTGGGCATGGTGAAGACCTTTCAGCCTTTCGTTGCGGCCATGCGTGCGGCGCAACAAGGCACACTGGTTGGTATCGCCAGTGTGGCAGGCTTTCGCGGCTTGCCTGGCGCAAGCGCCTACTCCGCTTCCAAAGCTGCTGCAATAACCTACCTGGAGTCCCTGCGCGTCGAATTGCATGGCAGCGGCGTGAAGGTTGTCACAATTTGCCCGGGCTACATCAGAACCCCGATGACCGCCGTTAACCCTTATCCGATGCCGTTCATGCTGGAGGCGGATGAAGCCGCAAAACGTATCGCGTGCGCCATCAGGCGGCAGGCAGCATTCAGCGTTATACCCTGGCAAATGGGTGTGGCCGGGCGTGCGCTCAGACTGCTGCCGCGCTGGTTGTATGACCGCCTGTTTGCCGACGCACCACACAAGCCACGCAATCTGATTTAGCAGGGCGCTGAAAAATGCGGCGAGCAATGGCAGAATAAGGCCCGAAGCGGTTCAAGCAGGCAAGCTGGCGGCCCGCAAAATAAAACTTAAGTTGTTAAATAGTTGTGGCGGATAAT
>CAYHOM010000122.1:0-1856 GCA_964358345.1 uncultured Gammaproteobacteria bacterium | reverse complement strand
ATCGGCCACTTCATCCAGGAACAGGGTTCCGCCGTGGGCGGCCTGTAAAAAACCATCCCGATCCTTATCCGCTTCGGTGAACGCGCCTTTTTTGTAGCCGAAAAATTCGCTCTCCATCAAATTTTCCGGTATTGCGCCGCAATTCACAGCAACCATCGGCTGATCACGGCGTGCGCCACTTTGCACGATCAGCCGCGCCGCCAGTTCCTTGCCGCTGCCCGACTCGCCGGTGATATGTACCGGCGCCTGGCTGCGCGCCACACGATCAATCAGGTCGCGCACCTTCTGCATGGAGGGGGAGGTGCCCAGCAAAGCCTTGCCGGTTGAAGATGGCGTGTGTGGCAAATTCAGCGCGGATTTCACCAGCGTGCGCAACTGGTCCAGAGAAACCGGTTTGGCCAGATAATCAAATGCGCCAGCCTTGAGTGCGGTAACGGCATTTTCCATGTTGCCATGTGCGGTAATCACCGCCACCGGCACATCCAGGTTGTTTTGTGTGATGTGCTGCACCACTTGCATGCCGTTGCCATCCGGCATCCGCATATCGGTCAGGCACAAGTCATAGTGGCGAGCTGCCAATTTTGTCAATGCCTCGCGCACATTGGCGGCGCAATCCACCTCCAGCCCCATTTTGCGCAGTGTCAGTTCCAGCAACTCCAGGATGTCCGGCTCATCGTCCACCAGCAACACAGTTATTTTTGCCCGGTAGTTATCTGTCATATTCATGCTCTCCACCATCTCTATGTGTTTCTCCAAACGTTATGCTGAAGCAGGCACCCGTCTGCCCCTCGACTGCATGATATTCCAGCAAAGCGCCATTAGCCTCACACAGCTCCTTGGCAATATACAAGCCCAAACCGGTACCATCAGATGCGGTGGTAAAGAAAGGCTCAAATAATTTGCTTTGCTGTTCAACGGAAATACCGGGGCCATCATCCTGCACATCCAATATGGCACTCTTGTTCCCCATGCGCACGGTCAACTTCAGGCTGCCGGGTAACTTGCGCCCATGGCGCAGCGCGTTGCGGCACAGATTCCACAGCACCTGACGCAAGTGATCGCGATCAAATGAAACTTCGACACCGGGTATGCCCGCCAACATCATAACTCCCGGCGCAAGCCGTTCCGCCAAACCAAATTCTTCGATAAAAGAGCTTAGCATCACTTGTAGATCAAACACTTCAGGCTGTGCGCGATCACGCCGATTCAACTGCATCACGTCCTGCACGATATGGTTGATGCGTTGCGTGTTATCAAGCACGATTTGCAACAGCCGCTGCTGTTTGGCATCAAGCTGTTCTTCCTGTAGCAACTCAGTTGCATAGCTGATTGCCGACAACGGATTGCGCACTTCATGGGCGATATTCGCAGTCAAGCGCCCCAGCGCTGCCAGCTTGATTTGTTGCGCCTCTGCTTGCACACGCTGCATATCTTCCAGAAAAATCACCGCGCCGTGTGCCGCATTGCGCTCAATTGAAACAAAGCGCAATTTGGTTTGCACGCCCATACCCAACTGCAAGGTATCCCGGCTTGTGATTCCGGTTTTCTTCCATATTGCATATTGCCCGAACAGAATCGGAAAGTTTTCAGACAAAGAATGTCCGGGTTCGATGCTATTGCGCAGCAATCGCTCGGCACCATGGTTCATCTGTTTAATTATGCCCTGCTCGTCCACCACCAGCACACCATCCTGCATGTCGCGCATGACCAGGCGATTGGCCTCGGACAAACTGAGCAAATCGCGGCCGCGGCGTTGCGCCAGCTGTTGGCTGACCACGGCATATTTCGCCAGCGAGTGAGCAAGCCAGGCTACCGCAAAATAAGCCACACTCAGCAATCCGGCCCGCGTATATTGC
>CAYHOM010000121.1:0-1882 GCA_964358345.1 uncultured Gammaproteobacteria bacterium | reverse complement strand
GTTGTCGTCTTTGTGATAGGCTCTGCTTCTGGTGAACTGGACGGGTTGTTTTCGTTCGGTAAAGTGCCTTTGAAGGTGATGCTTGAGGAACTCGCCACCATTATCGCAATCGAAGCCGAGTTTAAACGTGAAGGATTTCCCTTTTGCTAATACCGTGTGGAACAGGCTCCCATGTATAGGAATGTCCAGCGAAAAAAAGAGCGGGAAGTTGTGTCGAACATGTTCAATTGCGAAACACTGCTTGGTGAATTTATTGAGCACTCGGCTCAACCTTTTGTGATCTGGTATCAGGACGGAAGCCTGAAGGTTGCCAATAGGGCGTTTTCAGCACTGGTCGGTTACCCCGAGGAAGAATTGCGTACGTTGGACTGGTATAACGATCTCACGCCGCCGGAATGGAAGGAAACCGAGGTAAAGGTGCTTACAGAATTGTGCAGCACAAAAGAGCCGGCACGCTATGAAAAGGAATATCTGCGCAAGGACGGCACACGGATACCCGTAGAGTTACTTGCGCACCTTGCGCGGGATGAGAGCGGGAGCGGACATTGCTATTATGCATTTGTCCAGGATATCACGGAGCACAAGCGGGCAGAGGAAGCGTTGAGAATAAGCGAGGAACGGTTCAGGCAAGTTTCTGAAAATGCCCAAGAGTGGATTTGGGAGGTGGACGACAAGGGTCTCTATACCTATGCAAGTCCGGCGGTGGAGAAAATTCTCGGTTACCTCCCCGATGAAATCGTGGGACGGAAACACTTCTACGATTTGTTCCTGCCGGAAATTAAGGAGCGACTTGCCGAAGAAGCCTTTGCCGTTTTTGCGAGCAAAGCTTTTTTCCGAGGCTTTGAGAACGCTAATCTCCATAAGAACGGCAGCACCGTGTTCCTGGAAACCAGCGGTTCACCGATGCTGGATAGAGAAGGAAATCTCCTTGGGTATCGCGGCCTGGACATCGATGTCACTACGCGAAAACACGCGGAGTCCGCGCTGAGGGAAAGCGAGCAGCGATTCAGGCAATTGGCGGAAAACCTTGACCAGGTGTTTTGGTTTATTCAATTTGATCCCGAACGGGTGCTGTATGTCAGCCCGTCATTTGAACGGATATGGGGAATGGCGGTTGACGACATTTATCAAAATCCAAAGCTGTGGGTTGAGTCCATCCATCCTGAAGACCGTGCCGGGACACTGAAGCAAGTTGAAGTTCTTATAAAGGGAGCGGAACACGAGGGAAAGGGCGGCAGGGGAGCTAACAAATATGATGTGGAATATCGCATTATAAAAAAAGGCGGTGAAGTACGGTGGATACATGAATACGGGACCAATTGTTATGACCAAAAGGGTCATTTAATTCTCATCAGCGGAATAGCGGAGGACATCACGGAACGTAAGGACGCAGTGGATGCCTTGAAGCAGATGAAGGAAGAACTGGCGATGCGGGTTGTCGAACGCACGAAAGATTTGGATGACATTAATAAAAAGCTTAAGGAAGAACTATCTGAACGGCAACTGATCGAAAAGGCGTTAAAAATCCGGGAACGGGAATTGCGGGAACGGTCAAAAACACTGGAAGACGCCAACAAGGCATTAGAGGTCGTGCTGAAACGCATCGAGAAGGATAAAGATGACCTTGAAAAAAATCTCTTGTCAAACATGAGGATACTTATTGCGCCCTATATCGATAAATTAAAGAAGACCTCCATGAGCCCCCAACAAAAGGCGTATCTGAGCGTTCTCGAGGTCAATCTGAATGATGTTGTTTCCCCGTTTTCGCAGAAACTATCCTCGAAGTTCTTAGCACTTACGCCGCGGGAGATTCGTGTGGCCGCACTCGTTAAAGAAGGAAAAACATCAAAGGAAATTTCCGGAATAATGAATATTTCCAAAG
>CAYHOM010000120.1:0-1884 GCA_964358345.1 uncultured Gammaproteobacteria bacterium | reverse complement strand
AGGTAAATTCCTGCTCCCTGGACTGAAGATCAGGTCGCTCCCGTTCCTCTTGTATAGATTGCTCCTTACTCTCTTCACGAACAAAGCCTCGGGGTTTATATTCAATGACATGTTTGGCCATGTCGGGACGTCGTAACGCCGGTTGTTTTTGGATATCGACGCAATCAATCTCATCCCCGGCAGGTGACGTGAACCGGAACAGGACATCTTCCGGACGCACGTGCTGCGCCAGGTACTCCTGCATGCGTTGGCGTTCTTTGTCATTGAGCACTCGGTCGACTGCAGGAAACGAGTGAGAAGCAACCAATGGTTGATCTAAGTCCGGAATATCTCCGCTGTCAGCTTCAGACGTATATGCCCGAGGGCTGTAACAGCTGGTCAACAAAACCAGGCAGCCCAAACTCAAGGGGAGCGACCACCATAGCCCAGTGAATGGGAGAACATAGTTTTTCAGTTTTCGCATTGCATGTCTCCTTTCGAAAAACCTGGATTTCCCAGGGGAGAGTTTGTGTGATAACGAGCCTAACACTCGCTCGGTGAGCCCGCCCCATGCCCGTTCACGTTCCTTTAGCAGAGCATGGAATCTGACATGACTATGGACTTCATGCGGCACCTACACAGAATCACCCGCATCGGCCTTTCGTAAGATCCATTGGTTTTATGCGCCGTATCGCCGTTACCTATACTCGGTTAAGTTTCCATCCCCTTGGTCTCGCCACTACTCTTTAGACTGGATGATGGCGTATCTTGCCCCATGCCCCGCTGGCGATAGTGTTGCCACGCATGGCGGGAGACTCCGGGTCTCCGAGAACTCTCACTCGCCTCTACGACCTTTTGCTGACGCACTCGATTAAAACCGGCTGCTCGATCCCATTGGTTTCTCCACCATCCCAGCCACCCAAACGCGCGGACCGCAACATACATCAGATATTTCTTCCACGCTGCCACACCCAGCAGGCTCATTCCTTCGAGAAAAATGCCATCTGCTTCAGCCCTGGAACGGTCTTGCTTCCAATAGAGCCAATCATGAACCATCGCTGCATTCCCATACTTACCCCACTTCGGAAGTACGACCCAGAGGAGCCTAGGCACTGAGGCGAAATCGGTTTCAAACCCCTCCGCAACTTCAATACGCTCCTCTCCGTAGCCATATCCAAAATCCCCCATGAGAACCCATGTTTTTCCATCCGCAAGGGGTGACACCACCAGCGCATCCATGAACTTGTTCATACGATCACCTCCTAGCAAAAGTCATGCATTCCCCTGCAGTTCAAGCGAAAACACCTCTCAGCTAAGAATACTGTGCCCAACTGCTGCCGTATCCAGAAGCAAAACCAGTGCCCAGGAAAACGTACGTATGTTGAAGGCTATGTAGAATACCGAATCGTAGAATGACGAGGAGTTTGTGATATACGTGCGATAGGCTAGGAGAACGACGACCTGGCAACTGTATCCAAACAGATCCTATCTGTATCTAATTGGATTCTGCATTTAGCTTGAAGGGCTCCCTTGAGAGCGGCCTTCGAGCAGAAGGCGTGGGAATGTGAACGTCTAAAGAATCAGCATTGCGTCGCCATAGCTGTAGAAGCGATAGCGTTCTTTCACGGCCTCTTCGTAGGCTGAACGAATCCGGTCGGTACCGGCGAAGGCCGAGACTAGCATGAGCAATGTGGTTCGTGGCAGATGGAAGTTGGTCATGAGCACATCGACGATCTTGAACTGAAAACCCGGCGTCACAAAGAGCCGGCTCTCGTCGGACATCGGAACGACCTCCCCTTTTTCTTGTCCCAGAGTTTCCAGCGTCCGAACAACCGTGGTGCCGACGGCCACGACTCGTCCACCAGCACGTTTCGTCTCCTGGATGGCTCTCACGGTCTCTTCACT
>CAYHOM010000119.1:0-1920 GCA_964358345.1 uncultured Gammaproteobacteria bacterium | reverse complement strand
CTGCATTTTGTAATTTTCAAATATTTACACCCGATGGGCAGCTGCTTTTGGCCATAGGCAGTCGTTCAACTGCAAATGGACCGGCAAAATTCCTGCTGCCTTCTGGTATCGCGGTGGATGAAGACGGACGAGTTTATATGGTGGATCAATTTTTCCGCAAGGTGGAAGTTTTTCGTCCCGCAGCGCTTGCTGCAGACGAAGGATTCCTTGGAAAGAAAACAGCCGTGAAGTAATGCTTTCGTTCATTAGCGAGCCAATATCTCTCTGTCTTGCCATTTGTGGATGCTTTCATCTCTTCGGGCTTAATCTCTGTAGATCCAATTCCCCCGACACCTTGGGGGTGTAAAGCGGGCGAACAGCCTGCGGGTTTGGTCTCGGGGTTGTACTCCGTCCGTTCGGGCGGAGTTTTTCATTATGGTGAACTAATTCTATTTTCTAAGTCCTAAGCAAGTATATGAAGTTTGATTCAGCGCGCATCTTATTGAATGTTCATGTTTGATCGGGAAATGGAATTTTGTGGGTGTCCCCCGCTTCGCATTTGAGGGTGGTTTTTGGATGGGGGAAGGGAAATCGTGACAAAATCCAGCAATTGGGAAAATAGGAAGAAATGTTTCCCGATTGCGAGAAGTTTGTTTTATGGGTTGGAAATAGTTTTAAGTAAAACAATTGGTTATTTAATGGCACGGTATATGCTTTAGTTATGGCAAGCATGGCGGATAGCGATAATAAGGGTCATGCTCAGAAGTGAAACATCCTTAATTATTCTGTAATTTTTATTTTTCGAAAGGATTCAATTATGAAAACTTTATTTACCAAGCGTACGGCTTTGCGGAAACTTGGCATCGTGCTAGCGAGCGGTGTAACGCTCATGGTGATGCAGGGCGCTGCTGTGGCTGGTATTGCGGGCACCAAGCACGATCTGAGCATCAGCGGTTCCGGTAACAAATTTACTGCAGCCAACGGCAGCTCCGAAATCTGCGCATTCTGTCATACCCCTCACGGAGCCGATACTGCTGCTCCTGTGCCGTTGTGGAACCGCGTTTTGGGAGCACCGGGTAGTTACACTACTTATGCCGCTCTCGGAACCAGCAGCATGGATGGTGTTACAGCACCGGTAGGTTCGGTGTCTCTCGCTTGCCTGTCTTGCCACGACGGCACTCAGGCTATGAATACCGTGATCAACCAGGCTGGATCGGGTGGTTATAACGCGGCTGGTGCTACCCAAGCGGGTGCATGGACAGGAACTGCCTCCACTGCCGCGCCGGTGGGATCCCTCAGCAACGCTGGTATCGCTCTCATCGGCACTGATTTGCGGAATGACCATCCGGTTGGTGTACAATATGGTGGCGGCGGATTCCTTTCCAGCGCGAACCTCAATGTGACTAACGCGGATGCTGTGGGCAATCCCAATGATGCAGACTTCGTTAGACCCAAGGTTACCGGCAATGCTACCACTGCCGCATTCTGGATTGATATGGGTACGGCCGGTCGCCAGAAGACTGACTTGATACTCTACACCCGTACTGAGGCAACCGTTGGCAACGTGGCGCAGCCGTTTGTTGAATGTGCAACATGCCATGACCCGCATACCAGCACCACAGCGACTTTCTTGCGTGTCAGCAATACCAGCAGTGCATTATGCTTGGCTTGTCACGTCAAGTAACAAACAGGTAGCGTAAGTCGCGTATGCAGGACATGGTGATCGGCATGGATGAAGCAAAGCTAAAACGGTGGCGCAGCTAAAGTGTTCGTCAGGAATGCCTGATGCTGCGCCCCATCCGTCTTTAGTGGTCTATCGCGTCGAGGTAACAGCGAACTACGGGCTTGTAATATTTGTTTCGGATTGCCTGTTAAAGTGAACAGACTAACAAACTGTTTTATTGGGCGCGGCTGCCATGCTTGGGAAAGCTTGATGTTTGG
>CAYHOM010000118.1:0-1925 GCA_964358345.1 uncultured Gammaproteobacteria bacterium | reverse complement strand
CATGGAAAATAGAACCGTCCCCATTTGTTTGACGGAAAGCGGGCTCACAATTGTTGCAGATCAAACAATGCAAAGACGTTTGTTGAAGCAAAACATATGAATCCCTTTCCGGAGCTGCTGTTCAATTTTACAGGTCTTTTGCTCAGTTTTATGCCACAGGTGTTGACAAAGGGTAATGTTACAGGACGAGGTGCAAAACATTTAGCACCTACTCTGGCATTGTCTGGGAATGGTAATGCTCACAGTCATGCAATTAAAAAAGTCATAGAACAGAAGTATGATACAAACATAATATTTGGTCTCTTTTACAAACATTCGCAACTCTACTCAAAGACATACGCGAAGACGAGGATATTTTGAAAGGTTTGTAAGGCAGATCGGAGGGTATTTATATGGGAAAACGCGGTAAACCAATACGAAGAGATTCTTAAACAGGCGGAAATCAATGCACGAAAGTTGCATATTCGCCTCAAGAAACCCTCCCTGTCCGTCATCGATGTGCCTGTGTGTGCAGAGAACCCGTTCGGCAGCCTTTACATCTCCGCAGAGGGAGAGGTTTCGCCCTGCGTCTATCTCTACCCGCCATTGCCATCACCCTTTAAACGAATCTTCTGCAGCAAGGAATACCAGATTGAGAAGGTCAGCTTTGGCAACATTTTCAGAGATCCTTTCTCTGCGATCTGGAGTTCCAGCAATTACGATGCGTTTAGAAACCGGTTTCATGAGAGGGAAAAAGAGTATCGGGACTTATACTTTTCGCTCTGGGATAGTCCGAGGTTGAAAAACGCTGAGGACAACGTCCTTCCCGAACCTCCGGAGCCGTGTAAATCCTGTCATAAAATCCTTGGACTCTGAGGCGAATCGGGATAGACAAAGGCCTCACGGCCTTCGCCCTCCCACACCACCGGGCATACGGGTCCGTACACGGCGGTTCATGTAGCCTTGTCCCAATGCCTAATGTTGATCAAAGAGGCACTGAAAACCTTGTTCAGCAAACAATCTATTGGACATAGCAATCTTCAACGGTTTCATATTAGACAATGCCCAGGGGGTCCCTTGCGGGATGCTGCCGCCGCGCAGGCTTGCAAGCCATTGACACCCGGTTTGACCAGATTTCTGTAATGGGTGTGGCAGTTTGTTGATCCGCCTTTTGACCATGAAACAACGCAGCCTCCGTCGTATCCAGCTATCCAGCTCCTCGAGGATCGTCAATGTCTCTATCAGCCTGAAGTACCCTATCCGGCCACGAAGGAATATCCGAAGCTCCTCTGCACATCCTAACATGCTTCTATCCATGCTACCATTCTTTTCAAGCACCGATGCTCTATTCGCCTAAAATAGCTTTTGCGAAACGGTTTAAAATGATGCCCAGAACATCTTATCCCCCGCTATTCAAGGCATGGGCAAGACATACTGCATCTGCTTTTCGTTCAATTGCATATCAAACGCTGTGAGTATTACGGCGATGGATGAATAAAACCCCATGAGACTGGTCAGCTCCACCAGATGCTTGGGCCCGAAAATCTTCAGGGCGCGGGAGTAAGTGTCTGAGTCTACTTTCTTTTTCCCGAATATCTGGCGCCCTAGCTGGATGATGACCGCCTCCGTCTCCGGCAATCCTTCCACCGATTTGCGGTATTTGACAACGTCAATGGTCGACTGCGGGAGCCCGACTTTCAGCCCCTCCGGCTCATGGGCTGCCCACTCAAACGCATTATCCAGTTCCCGCCCCGTAATCAGGATGGCCAGCTCGCGGACGGGCCCGCTCAATCCCGATTGGTACCGCAGGTATTGATTCACCTCGTATTCCAAATCGGCCACTTTGGGGCTATTGAGCCGGATGCCCGTTGGTCCACGCTGGCCAGCCGTTGTACGGCCTCCGCCCACAATTTTGTCGTAGACCTTCTTCCCGTATTCATCCATAT
>CAYHOM010000117.1:0-2009 GCA_964358345.1 uncultured Gammaproteobacteria bacterium | reverse complement strand
ATCGGCATGCAGCTTGCAGGCGATGTGTGTGCTGCCAATGGCGGCATGCTGCTGGCTGCCGGAAGCGCGCTCTCGGAGGGTGCGCTGGCTGCGTTGGCACGGCGCGGGATAACGAAAATTGAAGTGGTGGAAGTGTTGAGCCAGGAGGAGCGCGCGTCGCGGATGGCGGAAATCGATCGGCGTCTGGATGTGCTGTTCCGCCATGCCGGTGATGATGCGTTGC
This sequence comes from uncultured Gammaproteobacteria bacterium, assembly GCA_964358345.1. GTDB lineage: Bacteria > Patescibacteriota > Patescibacteriia > 2-12-FULL-60-25 > 2-12-FULL-60-25 > CAYHOM01. Next base: position 1,786 of record CAYHOM010000117.1, on the reverse strand, counting down.
TGCGAAAACTGTGCGAGATAGTGCGCCAGCACCGTTTGGAGGGATTATGAATAATGGCTCCACAATAGAGCAGATGCTGGCGTGTGTGAAGCAGCTTCCGCCGCTGTCAGCCGCAGTGGTCGATGTATTGTCGAGCTTTGAACGTCGGGATGTCGATGTGAATGAGATCGCCAATAAAATCAGCCTGGATCAAGGCATGGTTACGCGTGTGCTGCGTGTGGCCAATTCCGCTTTCTACGGGTTTCCCAGCAAAGTGGGTACGATGCATGAAGCCATGGTGTTGCTGGGTTTTCACAATATCCGTTCGCTGGTGGTGGCAGCGGGGCTGATCGGGCAACTATCGCCCAAAGAGCACAGTCAGTTCGATCACAACTTGTTCTGGCAGCACAACATCGGCACCGGTGTATGCGCGCGGGTGCTGGCAGGCAGGCTGGGTAAAGAAAGTGAGTTGGCCTTTACCGCCGGACTGCTGCATGATGTTTGCCGGCTGGTGATGGAGATAGCTTGTCCGGAGAAATTCAATGCTGTGGTGGCGCATGCCGGCGATCACGACACGACCATGCAGGAAGCTGAGCACGCCATTTTAGGTGTCGATCATGCCATGATCGGCTTCGAGGTCGCCAAACGCTGGAATTTTCCGGTTGCCATTCAATTGGCGATTCGCGATCATCATCAGCCCCGGCAAGAATCCGGTGTTCTGGCAGACGTAGTGCATGTGGCTAATGTGTTGTGCCATGCACTCGATATAGGCAACACGGTTGGCGATCGGGTGCCGCCGCTGTCTTTGATGGCGTGGCAGCGGCTCGGATTGAACTGGGATCTAATCAAGAATTGCCTGCCGGAAATTGAACGGCAAAATGCTGCCGCCAACCTGATATTGAGCGATTGAGGAACAAGAGGCGCACCATGTTACACGAAAAAATTACCCAGCTATCCTGGATCCATGATTTGTACCGGCTCGGCCAAAGCGGGGCGCTTGGCGGGCAAGCCGAAGCGGTACAGCAGCAGATTCTCGAACATATTGTGCGAGGCTTCGATGGCAAGAGTGGCACGCTCGCGCTGGCCGATGAGGACATCATGCTTTTTGACGAGGGCGGAAGACTCACCATTGTTGCCGGCATCGATATTCCGCCACAGGCGATCGGTAGCCGGATTGAATTTGGACAGGGTATTCTCGGTTGGGTGGCCAAGCATGGCGAGGACATTCTGCTCAATGGTGATTTATCCGCTGACGCGAGATTCTGCAATCTGGTGCGCGACCAAACCCGCAAGCCGATGTCGGCGATGTGCTGGGCACTCAAATCCGAAGGGAAGCTGATTGGTGTCTTGAGCGTGAATGGCAAGGAAGGGTTGCCGCCTTATACCGATGATGACCTGGCAGAAGGCGCCACGGTGATCAGCCTGATCTCTATCGTGCTCGATAATGTCCGCCTGCACTTTGAGCAGCAACGGCGCATCAGCATGATTTCCAAAATGAATGAAGAGTTTCTCCTCGCCAGGCAACAAGTGGAACAGACACAGCAACAGTTGCTCCAGTCCGACAAGCTGGCTTCGATTGGACAGCTTGCCGCCGGGGTGGCACATGAGATCAATAATCCGATCGGCTTTGTCTATTCCAATCTCGGCTCGCTGGAGCAATACCTCAAGGATATTTTTGAGCTGTTCGACGTGTATGAAAATGCCGAAGCGGCGATGCCGGAGGCTGACCGTGCCAAGGTGCGTGCCGCAAAACAGCAGAAGGATCTGGTATTTCTCAGGGAAGACGTGCCGATGCTGAAGAAAGAAT
>CAYHOM010000116.1:0-2026 GCA_964358345.1 uncultured Gammaproteobacteria bacterium | reverse complement strand
AGTAAACGATCACGGAGGGGGTCCATTATTTTTCGGAGGGTCGTTGGCGTGGCTTGGGTAGAGTGCGCAGCGCAAAATGGATAGCATCGCTTCCGCCTGCTGTGCAGCGGTTTCATGGTCGAGCTCCTCCCCATTGGCATCACGCCATAGGTCGCAGAACTCTTGAATGCATCGTTCGGGTAATGGCATATCAGCGAGCGATGGCGTGAAGGCGAGATTTGAGGAGCTTCACTGCGCCAAAATAGGTAAGGGCGTCAACGGAAAGCTGTCCAGACCAATACCGTTCGATCACTTCGACGATGTTTGGTTCATTCTGGAAGACGAAAATAACCCGCCGACCGTCGGTAGGTTCGAGTTCGAGGAGTTTGAAGCCTACGGCCATAATGGCCGCAGCCGCGCCAAGGTCGGCAAGCTCGAATGTGTTGGGGAGATATTCCATATTGCATGATCGTCAGGCGTTCACTCGCCTGCATCTCATACAATAGAAAAAGAGGATCGGGTTTTTTCCGATCCTCTCCCGATCCCATTCCGACCCGTTTCCGATCTATTTCCGACCGCGCAGAACCTATCTTAGACGTGAAACCGACAAGTTACGCCAATCCAATAGATCAAACGTCACGTTGAGTTTTTTTCTGAATTGCTTATTGATATGGCCTACAGCGTCATATATCTTTTGCTGCTTTCTGTCGGGATCTGGAATTTTGCCATCTTTCCAGTCCTCAATCTCAACAAACAGCTCATCCCAGCTGACGTTCTGGCCAACTTCTTTTCGGCTCATTATCTTGAGTATCTCCCCTGGTGTCTTCGACATAAACATAGAGTTCCCTCGGTAGCGGACCGTGCCGTCCGGATCGATGGAGACGGTCTGGTTCAATGCCGGAACATCAAAACCCAGTACCGTCACACGTCCCCAATTGGGGTTCTGAACGACGTAATCCGAAGTCAAGACGACATGAGGTCGGTTTTTGGTGCCTTCGTTTACCAGCTCTAAAATTGAAATCGCACCTTCCATCTCAAGTGCTTGTAGCGTCTCAAAAAGATGCGCCTTGAAAAGCGCGTCGTGATTTCTGCCCCAGACATCCAAATTGGAAACCACAATGCTTGCAGGAGAAAGACCTTCAAGTAATCTCCGGCTAAGAAAATTCGCAACATCCGCCCGCACCTTTTCATAGGCGAAAGATTCCATCTTACCGGAATCCATTATGTTGAGCGCAAAATCCTTAACGTATTCTTTCAGCCATTGGCGAAGGCGGATTTCATCGACCTGAAGACGAAAACTGATGTGATCTTCAATCGTTGTCGATAAGGCTCGAATTTTCAGATAGGCAGTAGTGTCGATTTGTACGGACCCTTCAATTTTTAGCATTTTGTGAAGTTCTGCTCCAAGAAATGCCTCTTCAGGATGTATTGCTTTTATTTGTTTATAGCGCTTTTCGAGTTGGTCTCCATGACCTCCAAAATCTACCGATGCAGTCACTTGAGCTAGCCGGTGCGACCGTGCTTCGTCCATGAAATCGAGATATGACGATTGAAGCGAAATGTCTTCAATTTTGATGAGCTCTTTTGAATGAAGTTTCCAAATAGAGGCAGACTCGACCACGAAAAGTCGTGCCAACGAAGAAAAAGTGAGGGTCTTATCCCTAATCTTCTCCTGATTCAGCAGGAGAACCTTTGCCGAATAGCAAATATCTGACTCAAAATGTCGCAACATAGTCATTTTTCATCTGGAAAGCATCTTAGACCCATTTCAGTGCATTTTCAAAGCGTTTCCGGCTGTGTGCTTTGACGTAGGATTCCTATGCCCGTATTATTCCAGCGCCTCTTCACCTGTCGTTTAAGCTGGGATACACGAGCAGATATCTATTTTTGTTATGGAATCACCAATTTTAAACTCGCCTTATCTTGAACCATCTCGCCATTTTGGCTCCGACGATCGCGGGTTGACTGACGAGATTGTTGATGGTCGTCGTTCGAGCACGCTCTACATTCCGGTTCCGCGTTCTAAAACACGGAACAAGCAGGATGA
>CAYHOM010000115.1:0-2089 GCA_964358345.1 uncultured Gammaproteobacteria bacterium | reverse complement strand
GCTTTTTATCCTGAGTTCACGTCACCTCCACTCGCCAAAATTCTAAAAATAATCAGAAATATTTCCATCATAAAAAAGGAGCGTATTTGACTTGCTTAGCAGGCGCATTTTACATACGGAACATCAAAAATACTTCCGGGAACTCCGTATTCCGCAATTCACTAAGGGCTAATGTAGTAATAACTTAAGACTACAGTTGAGGTGGTATATTCGTAATCTTCATCTGAAAATGTACAAGGAAAATAATAAGGTAGTAATATGAATATTGCCTGTGTCTTTCATGGTTTTTTACCGCTTCCTGCTAAAAAATTTACAGTAGGGTATATTGGTTGCTTAACGTATATACAGAAGTTCTGAAGTCGCAGCAAAGTTACTAAGACACCAAAGGAAATCAAAAGAAGGAGGTGGGGATATGAAAGAGAAATAAGTAAAAGAGATGTATGCGGGATTAAACATTGGATTAATATAAAAATAAGAAATTTTTAAACGTGAAAGGAATTGAGATATATGAAGAAGAAATATAATAAAGGTTTTTCGTTAATAGAAATAGTAGTTGTGCTGGCGATAATGGGTGTCATTGCCGCATTTCTTACCCCGATGTTATTTAATTATTTGAGTGAATCGAAGTTAAGACGCGCCCAGGCAGATGCGCGAACTATAGCTGCGGCAATTGGGCAATTTAACACAGATACGGGGCTTTATCCAATTTATTCGTTATTACCTGCTAACAACACTAATGCAACTGTTAAGGTGCTTGTTACAGATGGCAATGATGCTGTAGAGGGCAGCGCGGGCGCTTGGAATACAGGTGCTGCTGGCGTGCGTTCTACTCTCGAGAACCCTTTACATATTGGTGTACTGACAGATGGAAGCACCCTTTACAACTCGGCGAGTGGGGTAAAAAAGCCAAACGAGTGGAGGGGCCCCTATATGAGTGATTTTAAGGCGGATTCATGGGGAAACAAGTATTATGTGTCAACAGAGGGTATGAAAACGGGCGTCGCAAAGGCAGCATTTGTCTTGTCGGCGGGACCAGATGGTTTGATTCAAACTGTACTGAGCCAGAATGTAGGCACAGGCACCGTAGCTTTTTTAGTAGGCGGTGACGATATTGTCCAGAGGATCAAGTAAGGTAGCTTATTTCTAAACATTTATTATTTGTAGAGACGCACTGCTGTGCGTCTAAAATAAGAGGAGGGAAATTAATATGAAGTTATTAAAGAAATGGTTTAAAAAGTTACAGACCAACATGGGATACACCCTTATTGAAGTAGCGGCGGTTGTAGCAGTCACCGCTACCCTTGGCGCAATAGTAGTGCCAATAGCGGTTGATAAGACAAACCAGGGCAAGGTTGTGGCAGCCAGGGAGAGCACTAAGTCGATTGGCGATGCCATTACCGGGTTCGTCAAAGACACAGGGAATTTTCCTGCTGCAAGTAGTGGGGCCGGTTCTGGTACTACTCATTTTGCGGTTTTAAGAAGTGGCGCTGAAATCGGCGCTCTTGGTGCAACCCATGATCCTATACCCACCGGTCTCTGGACTGGAATCACAGCCGTTGACGTTCTAGATAACCACCTAACGATAAACAATCCAGGAGGCACCCCCAATACATTAACCCCAAATGATGCGTATCTGTTAGTACATAAATTTTCGAATTGGAAGGGTCCGTATTCTGAACCTTTTGCAAATTTTGACCCATGGGGGCATAATTATCTGGTTTATGTAAAGGCGATGCATACGGCTACATCAGACACGGGTGGCGATAAGCAATACGGGTGGATACTTTCAGCAGGGCCTGATGGCAAGTTAAATACTAACATAACAAATTCTGTAATTCAGGGCGATGATCTTGGTTACGCATTGTATTCGGCTGAAAGTACACATTAATTCGCAGTTCTTGGCCAAAAAGGGATTGGATAACCTCCAATCCCTTTTTTGTTTTGTGTTTCGCTGGTTCAATCGTCCTCGATTGAACCAGCACATTTTGAGTTCTTCTGGGAATTGTGTGGAAGCAAGCTATAGAAGTGAATTCCTCCCCCTTGATGGGGGAGGTTTGGTGGGGGTGAAGAAAAAGCTAATCACCCTCCC
>CAYHOM010000114.1:0-2126 GCA_964358345.1 uncultured Gammaproteobacteria bacterium | reverse complement strand
GCACGGATTCGCCGCCCCAAAAGTATTTGCTTCGCTTCGCTTAAGTTTTTCATAAAGATATATATAACGGGTTAAATGCCTGTAAAAAAACCACAAAATAAGTGGTCAGCAACGAAGAGTGACTATTCTTCGCGTTTCTTATCCGCACCCATCCTGTTTTTTTCTTAGCTAATGTGGCAAACGGGAAAAATATTTTTCGCAATGTGCATTTTTTTGTTGACATACTGTGGAAAGTATATATACTTATAAACATGACACGCCCACTGATGACAAATGAACGAGGAAAGACAGCCCTGGAGACTCTTCGCAAGATAAAGCCCTTTGTTCAAGCTTCCCTGAATGTTACAAAAAAAAGGTGTGGCAATCCTCGATGCCGATGCGCTCAAGAAGGTCCTCTTCACGAGGTGTCACTCCTGACCTGGAAGGAAGAGAATCGTACCCGCACCTTATATGTTCCGGTAGAACTTCGTCAGGAGGTGGAGAAATGGGTCCAAGAAGGAAAGCTTCTCAAGCGCCTTGTGGCAGAAGTGTCCCAAGCTCAGAGGGAGTTTTTAACCTCGAAGAAAAAGCTCAGGAAGAGCAACAAGGGTTGATTCGTGCTCTGATGAGTACCGTCCACCATTTCTTTGGTGGTTTTTTCCCCTCTATTTGCTAACGTTTCGGACCCCCGCGATCCTCAGAAGATCATCTACCCCCTTGCGAGTCTTGCTTTCGCCGGTGTCACAATGTTCCTTTTTCACCTCAAAGCGAGACGACAGGTCGGCTTGTTACTCCGGAACGGTCCGTCGGTTCGTAAATTCCAGGCGCTCTTTGATGTGGAGTGTTTTCCTCATGGCGACACCCTGGACGCGACCTTTTCGAACTTGGAGGCCGACCAGATTCAGATGGTCGTGACCGGAATGACTGAAACTCTTATTCGCAAGAAGGTTCTCTACAACTATCGTTTGTTGGGGGTTTACTTCATTGTGGCCATCGATGGAACGGGCACGCTCAGTTTCAGCCACCGTCACTGTTCCCATTGTCTCACGCGTACCAGCAAGGGAAAGACCCTTTACTACCACCCCGTCCTGGAAGCCAAGCTCGTTACCGCCAACGGCTTTGCCTTCTCTTTAATGACCGAGTTCATCGAGAATCCCGGCGACAAGGTGACCAAGCAGGATTGTGAACTCAAGGCCTTCTATCGACTGGCAGAGAGACTCAAGGATCGCCTGCCGCGGCTGCCGATCCTTTTATCAATGGATGGTCTGTTCGCAGGGGGACCAACTTTTGCTCTATGCCAGGATTACGGCTGGAAGTTCATGATCGTTCTCAAGGACGACGATTTGTCCTCCGTGAACGAGGAGTTTGATGCGTTGTCCAAATTACAACCCGAGAACCGGTTGGTTTGGAGCACGGGGAAGGGCGCACACATCAAACAGGTCTTCCGCTGGGTCGACGATATCGCTTATGTCGATTCGCAAAAGAAGGAGCACAACGTATCCGTGATCGAGTGCTTGGAGACAAAACCCGAGGAGCAGAAAACGACGAAGTTCAAGTGGGTCACCAACTGCGGCGTTTCGTGTAAGAATGTTGCAACCTTGTCAAATGATGGAGGGAGGATCCGATGGAAAATTGAAAACGAGGGATTCAACGTGCAAAAAAAGGGAGGATATGAACTGGAACATGCTTATACCAATCATCCTAACTCTGCCAAGGTCTTCTACTTTCTCTTGCAGATCGCTCATCTGCTCGCCCAACTGCTCTCCAAAGCCAATCTGCTTACAAGGGATTTCCGGAAGGGGTTGGGCTCAGCAAAAAATCTGGCCTTCCGATTGCTGGAAGCTTGGCGAAATGCACACATGACAAAAACTGATATCACCACATCGCTTCAAAAAAGTTTGCAAATCCGTTTTGATTCTTCTTGATCCACCCGCATGTTCCAGTCCCCCTCCCGACCGACAAATTAAACTCCGATTATGATCATAAGCCGTGGATCACCGGCATCTTGTTCCCTTTTGCTTGCCTCTCTCAAACCTCACCTCCTCCTTGAAGACTCAACGCCTCCTCCCTACCCCATGATTCTTCGTTGCTGATAAGTGGTAATTTTTATTGACAGGGTTGATATGAATGGTATAAAGGTCAAAATA
>CAYHOM010000113.1:0-2127 GCA_964358345.1 uncultured Gammaproteobacteria bacterium | reverse complement strand
AGGACGGCATAATCGTTTGTGTGAACGGATTATTGGCAGACTGGGCAACCTGCCTGACAGCCTCTTCCATACCTGCTCCGGTAGGGGGAAGATTGGAAATACCCGCCAGCGAGCCCGCCAAACTACCGGTATCGGCCAGCGGCACACCGGACGAAGAACCCGAAACCTGAATGTTGTCGGCGCCGATAACCAGCGTGGCAACAGCCAGGAAGTTACCTGCTGCAATGCCAGCCTCACCGGCATTCAGAACGCCGCGCGGCGCAATCAGTGCAACCGAGCCCAAGCCGGGTGCCTGTTGAGCGCCACCAGGACCATCCGGATCATAAGTCTGCGCGCGGATACCGCTGCCCGCCGCTACCCCCTTGACCTCGATGGTGGTATTGCCGTCTTTATCCGTACTGACGACCCGCTCCGGCACCGAAACCGCCGTCTTGGAACCACGACCGGCGTCGATATCACCGTTATTGACCCACACCGTAATATCACTGCCGTACTGGGTAATCACTTTGGATTGTTCAACCTGGAAACCGGTCTCGGCGAACGCACGGATATCGCCTCCCTTCTCCGTCACGATACCGATATTTTCTCCGGAAGAAGTTGGCACACCGGCGTTGATAAAACCACCGGGGGTCAAAATATCAATGCTGCCATCACGCAGGGTGCGCAACTGGCTATTGAACAGCGCAAGATCACCGTCATACTTTCTTTCGGCGGGGAATAGCTTAGCAATCGCATTATCTCCACGGTTGTGGTTTCTGCTCTCGGCAAAACCCTTGCCGGAAGCCAGCAGTTCAGACGAGAATTGGCGATAAGCGAACACCGCCTGCCGACCCGCGTCCAGCGCCAGATATTGCGCCATGGCATCGGTGTCAGCCAGCCCATTATTGCCGGACAGCTTGCGCATATAGCCCGTTACCGCCTGTGCTGTTTGCTGGCGGTATTCCGCAAGTTTGCCGCTGTCGCCCTGCAACACCGCCGGGCCGCTGCCCGTGGGGTTGATGTAAGCGGCAATGTAATCTGCCAAGTTTGCGCCTTCCTTGCCCAACCCTGCCAGCACGGTAATGGAAGCCCCCTCGGCAGACAGTGCAGAATTGGTAGTGTTGGCAGCGGTGACTATGCCTTGGCTTTTGCCCAGGCTTACATTGCGTCCCGCTTGCAACAACAGCTCGCCGGGACCGCTTAGTTGCACTTTACCGCTTAGTAATTGCTGCACTTTAGTGGTCGAAGCAAAATCCCTCCCCGCTTCCACCACGGTAATATCGTTGCTGCTCAGATGCTGCAAGTCGGCGTTCAAACTGATATCCAGACCTGCCTGGATAAAGGCTGCCTTGGGTGAAGACAAGCCCGGCCCCTTGGTTGTACTAGTACCGATATCCCCTACCAGCGAGATTGAGCCATCTCTGGCGACAATAACCAGCGGCTGTTCATCCCCCAGATGCACCGGAATTCCAGCGTGAGTTGTCCGTAACTGGTTAATGAGGTCTGGCAGCAAGCCTGAATTGGCGAGCGGATTCGTTACACCGGGAAATTGTTTCAGGTCAGCATCAGACATGGCGATCAGTCCGTTGGTAAAGGATTTCACGTCCCCGGTAGCCAGCAAACTCAAATTGCCCTTTGCAGCGGGCGCAAGCACTAACCTGCCCACGTTGATATTACCGCCAAATGCCGTTGCTTCGACCGCAGCGGGGTGAACTTCCAGTGCTGGTTTAGCACTGGTCCCATTCAAGCCGCTTGCAAGATCGCCCGTAATATTCCCGGTGTTAGCCAAACCAAGCGTAACGTCACCGGTCAGTGATTCCAGGTGGAAAGCACTGTTCGCACCGTAAGTCAGGAAGAAAGAGTTGTTGCCCGTAGTGTCAAGCGATTGAGATGCGTTGGCGGTGGCCTGTGCCCACAGGGTAGGGTTGAATACGGTTTCAATGAAGGCACTTTTGGCTGCAGAAACCTCGGCACTGGCATCCTGCAAGGCCAGCGTGGTGCCGAAGGTATTGCTCGATTTTCCGATTTCGCCGCCCGCTGTCAAGCGGATATCGCCACGACCCGCATAGTAGACACCGCTCTTGATATCGCCCCCGGCACGCACCAGCAAATTGCCGCCGCCCTCTATGCTGTGGTTGCCGGAACCGG
>CAYHOM010000112.1:0-2134 GCA_964358345.1 uncultured Gammaproteobacteria bacterium | reverse complement strand
CGGAAGAGGTAAGGATTATTATAGACCTCGGAAGTTTCAGGCGCGGCGAGATAGATATAGATATCAAGCCCGACAAGTATATAATTACCGCCATCCACGGGAAAGAGGTGTTTAAAGAGGAGATAGATCTGCCGGAGGACGTGGATATTGACAATACCGAAGAACACTTCAAAAACGGCATACTGGAACTTGTTCTTCCAAAGAAAAGACCGGCAAAATAAAAGGATGGCATATGGCAAAGCTGATTGAACGCATATTAGTCATAGACGAGGATAGGGACGTATCGAGATTTTTAAGACTTGAACTCGATAAAGACCTTTATGAAGTCCTGACGGCCGGAGATTCGGAAGAGGGTATCCGTATGGTAAAGGAAAAACGGCCGGACGTGGTCTTCATAGACCTCGATACGGCGTTCCGGATTGAGGCGGTGCGACGCATTAAGAACGTTGACGAGAACATAGGGGTGGTTATAACGACAGGCGCCGGTTGCATAGATACCGCAAAGCGCGTCATGAGGCTCGGTGTGTTGGATTGCATGACAAAACCTCTTGACGCGGAAATCTTAAGGCGGCTGATAACGGCGCCGTAAGGCGGCTTTGTTCGTAATCCGGAATTACTCGCAATGCGGAGGCGTGCCGGTTTGAAGAATCTGATTTATGTCCCAATTATACACATGAAAGCGGACCTCGGTCATGTCGGCGAGGAGATAAAAAAAAGGGGCGTCGCCGCCATCGGCGAAGACGCCTGGAAGGATCACGTTGAAGCGGTCGCCGGCTTCTGGAAGGCGATAGAAGATTTTTTTGATGCAACGGATGTCAGAGGCTTTAAGATATATCAGGACGGAATGGCGGCGGACGGCGAGACAGGGATGATGATAGTCGCCGACGGCGTTAAAAAAGGCAGCAAGAATTACGAGATAATAGCGGGGCTTCTAACGCGGGGCGCCGTGTTGGTTAAGACCGAGAACTTTTTGTTTCTGAAAAAGGAATACGACAGGCTCATTGAAATAATCGGGGCAAAAAACCCATTGGGAAAAGTCATAACGTATTTAAAGTATAAGCTTACGAAAAGAAGTCTTCTTGCAAAGAGGGACAAGTTCATCGCCGAAAGAATCGCCGAGACGCTTCGGGACGGCGAGACAGGCATACTCTTTGTCGGGGCATTGCACGAGGTGGCCGGCATCCTTCCGCGCGATATTCGCATAATCGCCCTTAAAAACGTAAGGAAGCTTCGCGACTATCAACGCAAATTCTTTTTGATGGATAAAAGCACGGCGGAAGAATTTGCCGGATACCTTGCGGCGCCGGTGGAAATAAAATTAGACCTTGAAAGCGGCAAGAGCGCGACAACAAAATAAAAGACCATAACCATTATTTTTGTCCGGCCGGGGCGGACTTTTCATGGTGGGCCGCGAAGATATTTCGCGGCCCTTTTTTATGTCGCGCGAGGTAACGTCAATTATTTTGTGTCATAAGGAAAGTGGCAACGGTTCCTTGTTTTTTGTTCTCGTAAGTAAAGACCGCATATAGTATTCTTTCGATGCTCGTCTTATCGCTGAAAACACCCATCGGTCTTGTTCTTTTTCGCACCTCCCGAAACCTCCTTTCTATCGCGTTTGTAGTCCTCGCGGCTTTTCTCCAGTCCGCATCCTTGAACCGGAAGAAGGTAAGAAGCTCGTCAAGGTCGTCTCTTAAGCATTTTACCGCCGCCGGATAAGCCGTCTTCCATGTCCTCGCAAACTCTCCGGCCGCCTTCTTTGCCTTGACCACGTTTTGGGCTTGGTATATCTTCCTTAAGCCCTTCTTCACGGCCTCCGCGTCCTTTTTCTTGACTTTATCCACGATATTCCTTATTTTGTGCGCCCAACATCTTTGCACCGGCGCATTCGGGCAAACCGTCTTAAGCGCGCTTAAAAGTCCCTTGCCGCCGTCCACGCAGATAATCTCCGTAGAGTCGAGCGTTAGGCCGCGCTCCTGAAGGCCGGTAAGGAAACCCTCCCACTCGGCCTCGCTCTCGGAAGAGGCAAGACGAAAGTCTATCACTTCTTTGCGCTTGTCATGTGGTATGCCCATGGCCGTGTGCACGGGCTTTGAAACAGCCCCGGCGCCGGTCTTTCTGTTTAGCGCCACGCCGT
>CAYHOM010000111.1:0-2145 GCA_964358345.1 uncultured Gammaproteobacteria bacterium | reverse complement strand
CTTGTTGGCGATTCGGCGTATACCTGGATGGATACCCAGCGAACGGAGCCACAAACCTGGAATATCCTCCATCTACACACCCGCTGGGACTCATTATGGTATCTCGACATTGTTCAGTCCGGCTATGTCTATCGTGGTCCGGGACAACTCTCCAACATTGTCTTTTTCCCCGCCTATCCTTTTTTGATGAAGGTATTAGGGGTCGTTTTATTAGGGCAATATGAACTGGCGTTTTGGATCGTGAGCCTCCTTGCCCTTTTGGGTGCCTGTCTCATCCTTCATCGTCTTGTCAAAGAGTTTCATCCGAAGGTGGACCCTGACATGGCGTTGTTCCTCTTGCTTATTTTTCCGACGGCCATCTTTTATAACGCCATCTATACGGAATCCCTCTTCCTTTTCTTTTCCGTTACCACCTTCTTGTTTGCGCTTCGTCGACGATTTTGGTTAGCGGGCTTGTGTGGACTCTTGGCATCCCTCACGCGTGTCACTGGAGCCTTCCTGGCCCTGCCGCTATTGGTTGAATATGTCCAAGCATATGGCTGGCGGGGCCTCTGGAGGCCACGTCTCCTATCGGTGGCACTTCCTGGGTGTGGGCTGCTTGGTTTTTTTGCTTATCATGGTTGGAAGTTTGGTGACCCAACCCTCTTTTTCCAGGTTGAGCGCACCTGGGGAAGGTCGCTCGCCATAAATCATGACCACTTTCAGGTGTTGACCTCCGCCGCTCTGAGTAACCTCTTTCTTGATGTTGGGTTCTTCATCTTTGGATTGGTAACCATGGTCTACGCCTTCTGTAAACTCCGCCCCTCCTACGGTTGGTATATGGCAGCGACGCTCATAGTAGTCGCCACCACAGGATCCCTCATGAGCGCGAACCGTTATATCGCTGTTCTGTTTCCTATTTTTATCTTAGGAGCCAGCATAAAATCGTCCTTCATACGGGCAACATGGATGACTGTATCTCTCTTGCTCCTGGCCTTGTATACGGGGCTATTTGTCCATGGGTATTGGGCGGGTTGAGCATGTCGTACGGTGATGACTTCTGTTATAGTACCCCCATCTCCTATGTCCCCTCGTGAATCCTTTTCCGTCCCGAATATGCGTCGACCGTCTCTTGGCGAATCTCGTCATGATGTCGATGAAAAAAGGGTGGATGAAGAGGGAGACGAGGATCTGGAGAAAGATCCGAAATTTCAGGCCATGCTGAAAGAGATGGGGATCATAAAGCCACCAGGCAGATGGTCACCATTTTTTCGGAAGATTGCGCAGCAGCTGTTTCTGATGATGCAACTTTCCAATGCCCTTACGACAGGGCACGCTCACGAACATGCATCACCCGATACGCAAAAAATGGAAGCTGCCCGAGATGACGTTCGCCATGCTCGATCGCGCGTCCATGCGGAACCAGCAGGTCCAAAGTACGAAGCAGAGTATCGTTTGCCAGAGGTTCGGGGGTTTCAGGAGAACGTGGGTATTCGTAACGAACGGATCAGGGATTTACTGCGAGTTCTTCCGCGTTCCCTCATCGATAATGCAAATACCCAGGAAATCACCTTTGTTCCAGGGCGTCTTCCTTCTGTTCGACAGCACTATCAGGACACAACGGGGCACGCGCGTGCCTTTCGAACGGAGGCAGACAATGCGCGGAGTACTACCCTTGGGAGGCATGAGTGGGGGGTGTTCCAGGAAACGGCGGATCATGCGCCGACAGACGCCGTGCGTATTACGGCCTACCAACTTCTCGGAGACCATGACATGCATCGGTTGAATCAATTGAGCTTCCGTCCGTCGGATCAGGAATTTTATTCCGTTCATGAAATGGTGACGACCATTATTCATGAGCTTATCCATGGTCAAGGGGGAAAGAATGAAGTTTTCTTTAGCAATTGGCTTCACCAGGGGAGACGGCTTACCTTTGATTATACCGAAGGGATCGTAAGACAGGCTCCAAATAATGCGCGCATCGATTGGGAGAAGCTGACGGATGAATATCGCTCCGAATTTATAGCCGTTCTCCTCACCAAGGTTCCCGTTATGCCCGGTTCATCATTTCGGGCATCGGCCGTTCAGTATTTTCATCAACATCATAACGACAGGCACCTGACATCTGAGGAGATTGGGTAGCAGGTAGATTATGCGATGGGGCTC
>CAYHOM010000110.1:0-2153 GCA_964358345.1 uncultured Gammaproteobacteria bacterium | reverse complement strand
AAAAGTATAGTCAAACAAATATTTGCTACTCACCAATCGGACTAAAGATCAGCTCTATTGCTCCCGCGCCACCACCGTGTCGTAGAGCCCGTAATGGGTTAGGCCCTGGTGGCTCTCGATTCCCGTATAGCGAAGCGAGGCGTCTTCGTAGCGACGAAAGGCAAAGACAGCCTGGTTCATCTGTTCTGTGTTGAACACCTTGAGACGGAGAAGCAGGTGGAAGTCCTTCACCGTTAAGCCGGTGACGACCAGAAACAAATCCGGTTCGAGCTTGGTGATGACATCCTGCAGCGTGTTCTCGCGGAAATCGGTCAGATACATGAACGCCGGGATGCGCGTGGCGAATTTGATCAACTTATCTTGGACGAGTTTGCGCTTGGACTTGTACTCCTTCTCCTCCTCGGTCAATTGCTTCTTCTGTTTCGCCGTCAGGTCGCCGTCTTTGGCCTTGTTCTTGAGCTCCTTGACCTTGTCGCTCTTATTGATGATCGTCTCAATGATGTTATCGCCAAGTGCGCGCCAGCCCTCGATGCGCCCCACAGCGGCCATCGCTTCGGGATTGTCCAGAATGCGGCGCAGGGTGTCGTTGTCCACGTTCACGAGAAGCGGAGATTCCCACTTGCGGGCAAGGAGCGTAGCAGAGGTGCCCGCCATCGCGATATCGAGAATGCCGCCCGCATCAATCTGCGTCATACTGGCGCCGTCATAAGCCAGCACGGGCAGGAACGACACGAGATCCTTAACAGCGTTCTCCGGGTTCCGCTCGTTTGGCGAGAGCCCGATGCCGTACTCAGAAAGTTGCCGTAGCGCACGGGTGGGCGCGAAATCGAACACGAAGCAGACCGGCTTGAGAATCGCCTCCTCATTCGGGTCTTCGCCATCGGGGTTCTTGATCGACCATGGCGACTGCACGCGGAACGCGGCCTGGAAGTAGGTTTCGGGAGACTTAAGATTGCGGAGCATCAAGATCGAGGACCACTGCGGCACGGTCACACCAGTTGTCAGCTTGCCACAGGAGAGAGTGATCGTCTTCGTCTCGAATCCGCACCCGATGGCTGAACGCACGGGTGGCAAAGCATTCAGCCCGATGCCTGCCGACGCTCCAGCGGCGACGACGACCTTGTAGTCGTGCCAGAACGTGTTGTGCTTCTCAGCCAAGAGGTTCGCCATTGCTCGACAGGATGCGACGTTCGGCAAGAACCAGAAGGAGTGCTGTAGGTACGGTAACAAGCGGATGTCTGAGTACGGAAACGGCGGTCGTGTTCCCGTCTTGAGGTTCTCGACTACTTGAGGTGCATACGAGCCCCGGATGATGTCCAGCCACTTCTGTACGTCACTCTTGTGCTTGAACTGCGCGCTCTTGCCCGAGCCGGAAGCGGCGAAAAACTCGTTAAGGTCGAACTCATCGAATTCCCCGGCGCTCGCGATAGCCAGCAACTCGTCCGGCATCCGATAGGTCAGAAGGCGCAATTGTGGTAAAGCACCATACGGGTTCTGTTTATCGGGATGTTTCACAGTGAATTCTTCCTTAGCGCGTTGCTCGTCGGTGTACGTCCAATTGAAGATCTGTTCCTCGATGAACTCCCCTGTAGCCAATGCCTTGAACGGCGTTCCAGAGAGGTAGAGAAAGGCCTTTGTCGTGATTGGGAGGAACTCAGTTTCCATCTCCAAGGGCTCCTGCAAGTCGGCGATTCTTTCCTTCAGGCGCTTGGCATCGTCGAGTTGGGATTCCATTCTGGCGAGTCTTGCCTCCTCGTCTTCGAATAATTCCTTCGCGGTCTCCCGCCACGCGCCAAAGTGGTATTCGTCGAAGATCACAAGATCCCACTTTTCTTTGCGGAGCCATTCGTGCTTCGGCTTGATGTTTCCCGCCTTGTCGCGGCCCAGGAGATCCTGAAAGGAGCCAAAATAGACGACCTGCTTGTTGCGGTCGATCTTGGTGGGATCCTTCTCGGAGTTGCGGGAGAGGTATTGCCAGCCGTCAAAGTCCACGTGGGATTCGAGATCCGTCTGCCACGCATCCTCCACCGCGGGCTTGAAGGTCACTACGAGCACGCGCTTGGCTTCGAGCCTCTTGGCCAACTGGTACGCCGTGAAGGTCTTGCCGAAGCGCATCTTCGCGTTCCAGAGGAAGCGCGGGACCGCGTTCATAT
>CAYHOM010000109.1:0-2182 GCA_964358345.1 uncultured Gammaproteobacteria bacterium | reverse complement strand
ATCGCGCCATCAAGTAGGATTTATGCTGTCGGTAATGTTGGAATCATTAGGAGAATCGCTTGGATTCGACTAGGTGAGAGGGGGCAAGCCACGGATGCATATGGCTCAAGCAGAAGCGACTATACAACCACCCAGACGGAAGTTGATCATAGAGGAGCGAAGCGGATTATTCGATATCGATTGGTCTGAACTTTGGGAATATCGCGAGTTGTTGTATACATTGGTAGAACGAGAGGTCAAAGTCCGTTACAAGCAAACAGCTATGGGGGTAAGCTGGGTCCTGCTCCAGCCGTTGCTTACCATGCTGATCTTTACAGCAGTCTTTGGACGGATGGCTAAGATGCCGTCGGATGGCATTTGGTATCCCGTGTTTGTGCTGACGGCTCTCCTACCGTGGACCTATTTTGCTCAGGCCCTCACGCGCTCCGGATCGAGTCTCGTCAGCAATGCCAATTTGGTGAAGAAGGTCTACTTCCCTCGTATCTTTATTCCTCTCTCCGCGATTATCACGCCATTGATTGATTTTGTGTTGTCTCTCGTACTGTTATTTGGTCTGCTTCTCTATGCTGGCATTCCGCTCAGTTGGAAGGTGCTCACACTTCCGCTATTCATGCTGGTTTCCATGCTGACTGCAACGGGAGTCGGTTTGATTCTCACCACTGCGAATGTGAAGTATCGAGATGTGGGCCATGCCGTTCCATTTGTGATCCAAATATGGATGTTTCTCTCACCGATCGTCTATCCCGTGAGTCTTGTGCCTGAACGGTGGCAGGTGCTTTATGGCCTCAATCCCATGGTCGGAGTGCTTGAGGGATTTCGTTGGGCGCTGCTTGGAAAAGCGGCTCCCGATCCACTTGTTATGGGGGCAAGTTTTATTGTGCTCATGGGTGTGCTGGTGGGAGGCTTCGCGTACTTTCGTAAGATGGAACGAGATTTTGCCGATGTGATTTAGGGAAGGTCGGGATATTCGTGAGTTCTGGAGAGAAATCAAGCGGGCTCCGTGGTGTTGTGTCTCCTGGTTGATAGCAGGAGTTGTCCCTTCCAAGGCAAGCCCATATGCAACCGTTACGACATCTGCTAATCTGGCGAGGTTGGTCTTTGACCAGTTTAGAGTCTGGTGACGAAATCTGCTTCGGAGAGAGGTAGCTATGGGTGAGGCCGTCGTACAAGTTTACAACCTTGGGAAAATGTACAGAATAGGAGCGCGAAAGCCACAGTACCACACCTTGTGCGAACGCCTTATGACGAAGGGGAGGTCGTTATTCAGCCACCGGACTGAGGCCGTGCCGGATGCGTCCAATATTATGTGGGCGCTCAAGGACGTCTCATTCGGTGTGAAGCAAGGTGAGGTGGTAGGAATCATCGGTCGCAACGGCGCCGGGAAAAGCACCCTCCTCAAGTTGCTTTCACGAATCACCACACCGACTCATGGAAGAATTGAAATGACTGGTCGTGTGTCCTCTTTGCTAGAGGTTGGAACAGGCTTTCATGCCGAGCTGACCGGACGTGAGAATACCTATCTTAATGGAACGATCCTTGGGATGAAGCGCCTTGAAATCGATCAGAGATTCGATGAGATCGTCGCGTTTTCTGGAGTAGAGGAGTTCATCGATACTCCGGTCAAACACTATTCGAGCGGGATGTACCTGCGGTTGGCGTTCGCGGTCGCGGCTCATTTACAACCAGAGATCATGATTGTCGATGAGGTGTTGGCGGTCGGTGATGCTGACTTTCAAAAGAAATGTTTAGGGAAGATGGGTGAGGTGGCCCACCAGGGGAGGACCATCTTTTTCGTTAGTCATAACATGCAGGCCGTTTCGAGGCTATGCAAGCGAGCGATCTACCTGGAAGATGGACAACTACGCCTTGACGGATCTCCTCACGATGTAATCAAAGCGTACTTATGTGCAGGATTAGGGACTATGGCCGTACGAGAGTGGGTCGACCCAAGGAAGGCCCCCAGAGGAACAGCGGCTCGGCTATGGGCCGTGCGGGTCCGAACCGAGGATGGTCAGTGCAACGATAATATCGATATCCGAAAACCAGTCGGGATCGAGATCGAATACGAAGTGCTTAAGCCTGATTGTAAATTCAGGGCAGGGTTCCATGTTTCCAACGAAGAAGGCCAAATAATTTTTGTTTCGATTGAACAGGATCCTGTATGGCGAAACCGTGTTCGCCC
>CAYHOM010000108.1:0-2328 GCA_964358345.1 uncultured Gammaproteobacteria bacterium | reverse complement strand
CCCTCACGTTCGACGGTCACACGCGGCCAAGAAATCCCTCTCCAAGCGGAGTAAAGGTTCGGACAAATGATGGAAAAAGGAGTATCATGGGGCCATGGTTTCTACCTGTACAAAGATCATCTGCACGATTGGTCCCGCGAGTAATACCGTGGCTACACTCATGGCACTTACAGAGGCGGGGATGAACGTCTGCCGACTAAACTTTTCCCATGGGACCCATGAAGAGCATGCGGAGCTGATCAAGCGCATTCGAGAGGTAAAAAAGAAAACAGGACACCCCTTAGCCATTCTTCAAGATCTTCAAGGTCCTAAAATCCGTGTCGGTGAGTTACCTAAGGATGGAGTTGAACTCAAGATGGGTGCATCGATCGTGTTTACTACGGGCACAGCAGCAATCCCAAAAAAACTTCCCGTAACCTATAAACAACTCCACAAAGACGCGCAGCCGGGCCACATTATCTTGTTAGATGATGGACTCATGATGGTAAAAGTCATTCAGGTGAAAGGGAAGGATGTGATCTGCGAGATTATCCATGGAGGATTACTGACCTCACACAAGGGGATGAACTTACCTGAGACAAAGACGTCCATTTCAGCGGTGAGTGAAAAGGATCAAGAGGATCTCCGCTTCGGTATTGAGCAGGGGGTAGATTGGGTTGCCCTCTCGTTTGTCCGTTCAGCCGAGGATATTCACGCTCTCCGTCGCATGATCGTGGAGGACGAAAAGGCTTTGGGTCTGAAACCTGAAACTCCCATACGGATTATAGCGAAGATTGAAAAACCGGAAGCAATTGCTGCCATCGATGAAATTATTCTTGCTGCAGATGGCATCATGGTTGCACGCGGTGACCTCGGGATCGAAATTCCTGCCGCCAAAGTCCCCCTCTACCAAAAAGAAATTATCGCTAAGTGTCTGCAAGCGGCTAAACCGGTGATTGTCGCCACGCAGATGCTTGATTCCATGATGCGCAACCCGCGTGCAACCCGCGCGGAGATTTCTGACGTCGCGAATGCCGTTATTGACCATGCTGACGCCACCATGTTGTCTGGGGAAACGGCGAGTGGGGCGTATCCCGTTGAGGCGGTAAAGGTCATGGCTTCGACCATTCGTGAAGTGGAAGCATCCGCCTATGATGATGTACCTGTACGCATTCACATGGGACAAAATGTGGAATCATCCATGACGAATATTGCAAACGTTTTGGCACATGCGAGCCAGGCAAAAGGGATTTTGGTCTCTTCCTTATCCGGTCAAGCGGTGCGCCTCGTGAGTCGCTATCGACCGAACCTCCCTATTTTTGCCGGCACGCCTTCGTCCCGTGTTCAGGCACAGTTGAATTTGTCGTGGGGAGTGCAGCCATTTTTGACAAAGGTATGGCCTTCGGTCGCAGAACTTCTTCGGGCTTCCATGGCGTATCTCCTAGATGAAAAACACCTCAAACGAGGGGATGAGGTGATCGTTGTGGCAGGTGAACCAGTTGGAACGTCTGGCTCAACGAACCTCGTTGAGCTGCGCAAGGTCTAAAGAGGAGTGATGGTTCCATGGTCCGGGTCAATGAGATAGCCATGCCCCATTTCCGTCAACGGTGGTTCATCTTGCTGTAACTTCCGACTCCACGCACGGAGCAGTTTTGTGAGAATGGGAAGGTGTGAAACGATAATTTTGTATCTTGGTTCATCTGGAGGGAGAAGCTCAACGATATTTCCCTCCATCCCTACGCGTTCGTCGATATCGATAGTAAGCGATAGCTCTTGTCCGATCACGGCGGCTGTTTCAAGGGTTCGTTTGGAAGGGGAGCTGCAGATACCTTCCCAACGTATTCCGTTGCGATGGAGATGTTCCACTAATGCTTTCGCCGCGGATATACCATCACTGGTGAGCGATCCGCTTACCATTTGGTAGCCAGCATGACGAATAAGGGCGAACATAAAGGGGGAAGGGTGGGGTTGCGCGCCTTGAGCAGTTTTGTTAAGCTCGCGTGCGCGTTCAAGTATCCATCGTGATCCTTGGATGTATCGTCGTCAAGTACCACTTTACACTTTAGATCATATGGGTCAGTGGTGCGAAGTCCAGTCGCATGACTGGATAGCCCGCCCCGTCATTCGACGGGGGTACGTTAACACGTCTCCCTGTCTGTCAGGTGATGAAAGAATAATGCACATATGGGTCAGTGGTGCGAAGTCCAGTCGCATGACTGGATAGCCCGCCCCGTCATTCGACGGGGGTACGTTAACACGTCTCCCTGTCTGTCAGGTGATGAAAGAATAATGCACATATGGGTCAGTGGTGCGAAGTCCAGTCGCATGACTGGATAGCCCGCCCCGTCA
>CAYHOM010000107.1:0-2421 GCA_964358345.1 uncultured Gammaproteobacteria bacterium | reverse complement strand
TTCCGAAGCCGGCGTGGACCTCTGGAAAATGCGTACAGGAAAACTCTCCGATCGAGGATCGGATGACGACTTTCCCCGTATTGGCCATGCCCTCGGCGTGTTATCAGAAGCACCCATTTTTATTGACGACTCGGCGAGTGCCAACATCATGGAAATTCGCACCAAAGCACGACGTCTTCAAATGGAGCAGGGGCTTGGGATGCTGATTATCGACTACTTACAGTTGATGGAAAGTCGTAATAAATCCTCCGGCGATAACCGTACGCAAGAGGTCGCAGAGATTACCCGCGGCCTCAAATCCATCGCCCGTGAACTGAACGTTCCTGTCATCGCCCTGTCTCAATTGTCACGCAGTGTGGAGTTACAAAAGCCCGCCATCCCACGATTAGCACACCTCCGTGAATCCGGCTCCATCGAACAGGATGCAGATGTCGTGATGTTCATCTACCGAAAAGCTGCGGATAAAAATTATCGTCCTGAAGATCTCTCGCCCGAGGAACAGAAAATCGCCGAGATA
Source organism: uncultured Gammaproteobacteria bacterium (assembly GCA_964358345.1). Taxonomy (GTDB): domain Bacteria; phylum Patescibacteriota; class Patescibacteriia; order 2-12-FULL-60-25; family 2-12-FULL-60-25; genus CAYHOM01. Next base: position 1,904 of record CAYHOM010000107.1, on the reverse strand, counting down.
CACATCGCCAAGCATCGCAACGGACCGACGGGGATGGTGAAACTGTTCTTTGATGCCGCACGCGCAACCTTCCGTAATCTGGATAAGCACCATGCCGGAGCTCCCCTTCCACCACCCGCAATACGTCCACCTGCAACAAACGCCTTGCCAAACCCGCCCGCGGGTAACACCATGGTAGGGTCTGGCACTCCCTTTTAACTTTGTCATATCGCCTATGTTCAATAAACTGAAACAGTTTAAAGATCTCAAAGATCGCGCCAAGACCATTCAAAACGCCCTATCCCAAGAATCCGCGGAAGGGTCCGCCAGCTGGGGCAAAGTAAAGGTCACGATCGACGGAAATCAGCGCGTAACACACGTGATGATTGATCCTTCCGCTATGGGGGATCGTGACAAATTACAGGACATGTTTCGCGAAGCAATGAATGATGCCATTCAGAAAATTCAGAAAATCATGGCCACGAAACTGAAGGATATCGGCGGCTTGGATCTAGCGGCTGAGTTCGGCGAAGCTATCAAAAAATAGGTGCCATGCATCATCTCCCCCAACCCATTCATGACGCCGCCGCCTCTTTCGACCGTCTGCCGGGAGTTGGACCCCGTGCTAGTTTACGATACGCCTATTGGCTCGTGACCCAACCCAAAGAGGTTATAGAGTGCTTTGCACGAAGCATACAAAACCTCGTACACGGGGTGACCACCTGTGCCGTCTGTTTTCAGTGGGCTGAAACATCCCCCTGCGCCGTATGTCAGGATCTGGCACGTGATAAACAGATCATCTGCGTTGTGGCAACAAGTCAGGATGTACGAGTGGTCGAAGATACCGGCGTATTCAAGGGACTCTATCATGTCCTGGGGGGAACGCTCGATCCGATCGAAGGACGTACCGCCGAAACGCTCACCTTCGAACCATTGGTCCAACGGCTCAAGACAGCCGACCCTCCCATCAAAGAATTGATCCTCGCTTTTGATGCCAATATCCCTGGGGATACAACCGCCCTCTACGTTCGTCAGCAAGTGTCCCGTATGACGAGCAACCAACCGTTACGTATCACCCGTTTAGCCCGTGGCCTCCCGACCGGTGCCTCCCTCGAATATGCAGATGCCAACACCTTGGCAGATGCGTTGACAAACCGGAAAGATACAGGAACATAATATCCCCGGTCATTCGACCGGGGATATTATGTTGAAGACCTTACTCAATATTGGCGATTTTGACTTTCGTGAATGGCTGTCGGTGACCAACGCGCTTGCTCATACGGACCTTGGGTTTATAGTGCACCACATCTACCTTTTTTGCTCGACCCTGCTCCAAGACTTCCGCAGACACCTGACCAGACAAGAGAGGCTTTCCAAGAGAAACCTGGTCACCTTCCGCTGTCATGAGGAGGTCAAACCGTACCACATCACCAACCTTAGCCTCTAGTTTTTCGATAGATAAGATATCCCCGGATTTCACGAGGTACTGCTTTCCACCGGTTTTCATGACGGCAATCATAGGATGAATGGGGGTAGGTTATAGAATTCACCACTCCCTGTCAACCGCCCTTTAGGGTTGTCCATTTGGGTCATGACCCAAAGAAAAAAGAAAAACAGTCCGAGAAAAGGACTGTTCGTTAGGAGAAGACGGACTGGGGAAATAGATTTTTCCGTTTTGTCAACCAATGCTGAACAAGGCCTACCCCGCCAGACGCGTCCAGATACGGACCAACAACGAAGGCGATCGACGCGCGTGTCGACGCTCATCAGCCACAGGAATACGCTGGATGAGAGCCTGAAGAAACACCCTGAACCCATCCGTCAATCGCCGACACAGATATCCCTGATGCCAAAAAGTGAAGATTCTGCCACGATCTCGAATCCCAAAGGAGGCCATCGCCTCCAAGAGATGAGCGACCCTCGTA
>CAYHOM010000106.1:0-2422 GCA_964358345.1 uncultured Gammaproteobacteria bacterium | reverse complement strand
ACCTGTTCATCGGTATCAACAAAGCGGTCCACAAGTCCCGTGATATCCGCATGCAGACGCCAGCCGCCTAACTCATCGGCACTGATTTTCTCACCGATCGCCATGGATACCAGACGGGGGCTTGAAACCGACATAATCGTGTCTTTTTTGCGCATAACCGAGAAATCGGCCAAGCAAGCATTCCAGGCGGAAGAGCCAAAACAGGTGTCCATCAGGCTGGCAGCCCAAGGGGTTTCCCGGGTCCTCAGAAACTGAGCCGGATCGGTCCCCAACATCGTTCCCATACCTCTTGATCCCTCGGCATCCGGGAGCCGTGCTCCTGAAGATTCTCCGATGTGGATAAAGGGAAATCCTTTTTTGGTGGCGGTTGAACGGATATGCCCCATTTTTTTGCCGCTTGTAGGGCTGGTTGTCGCTCCTTTGGTGGTGAAGTCATAGACAACAACGCCAACATCCCGGCCATCAATTTTCGCAAAACCGGTAATCTTTCCATCACGGGGCGTTTTAGGTTCATCTTCCTTGAACATGGCGGAAACGCCCAAGAGACCGGATTCAATGAATGATCCGGGATCGACCAGGGCATCAAGCCGTTCCTGAGCGTTCAGAACGCCTCTCTCCTTGCGTTTTTTTAGCTTTTCAGGTCCACCCATCTGGGACGCTATTGCTCGTCGGCGGTCAAGCTCTTCATTGTATTCTTTAACATTCATGGTATTTTCCTTCCTTTGTGTTTTTTTGTTTACGAGGCAAAGGTCGCCACCTTTTCAGTAAACGTATCCATTTGCTTCTCATCGATGTGTGGTTGATAACCCCGAGGCAGGATCAGATTCCCCTTCTCAAATTTAAGAGGATTAGAAAAAAGTCGTTCCCGTGGCTTCAAAAACCCGTTAAATTCTCCAGCATTTCGTATTGTTGTCTGGGACACGCACGCTTCCATCCAGGAGGTCAGCTCGCTTCCCAGACCATCCCCAAGCACCGGTTCCATGCCAAGCTCCCGGACAAGGTTCAATGACGCAAAAAGGCCAGCAAGCGTACCGAATCGTTTGAGTTTCAGTTTGCAGAATCCGACACCCACAATGTCCGCGGCCCTTTTGATATCGTCCATACTGCAGATCGGTTCATCCAACATGAGCGGGACATTGGATACCCTGGCGACCGCGGCATTGGACTCCCAGTCTTCGGCCGGGCAAGGTTGTTCGAATAATGCAATAGAGGTAGGGGCAATAGAGGTAGCAAACAGAATCCCTTCTTCCCTGCTGTAACCTCGATTCGCATCGACACGAAGTGTCGCTCTTTGTTTTAAGACACTCTGTATCTGCGAGAGCCTTTTTAGATCTGCATGGACATCTTTGCCCACTTTCACTTTAAATGTCCGAAACCCCAGTTCGAGCTTCTGTTCAACTTCCGTTTCGATACCTGACGGGTCGACGGCATTGAGGGGCGTTATCAGAGGAATGACGATTTCTTTTTCAACATTGAGCAGGGGTGAACCTTGCAGCATTTCAAGAGCAACACAGAGAGCGCTCCCGGCAACTTTGCTTTCGCTCATTTTCGCGCTGACAAACCGTATCGCCTCATCAGGGGTACGTCCGAGGAGTTCGGGAGCAATTTTATTGCAGAACTCCCAACCACCTTCCCGTGTTTCTCGACTTGAGCCTGGCGATATGTGACCGTCCCCCCAGCCCTTTGTTCCGTCCGAGCCTACTATTTCGACCACATAGGGTTCGAAAACTTCGAAGGTCCTGTAGGATAGTCGATACGGTACCCGCAGGTCCATCTTAATATGGCGAATGGTAATTGCCTTGACAACACTTTGACTCGAAACGGACTGTTTCCCCGCTGTTAAGGAATCATAGGTGCTCATTTACAGAAACTCCTAAGATCATTACTGAAAGGTTTGCATTCCTCTTAAGCTTTTACGCTTCAATACGGGCGACAATTGATCCATCTTTGACAACGTCCCCTTCTTTAACCAGTATTTCCAATATTGTACCGGCCTCAGATGCAACGATGGGAATCTCCATTTTCATCGATTCTAAAATCAAGATCTCTTCGTCTTCAGCTACGGCGTCTCCCACTACCTTTTCGATTTTGCTCACTTTACCGGTAATTTCACTCTTAACATCGATTTTGGACATAGCGTTCTCCTTTTTTAACTTGTCGGTTAGTTTGACAACTTATCAAAGCTTCATGGTCACAAATAAAACGTGTGCGAAAGTTGAGGCAACAAATTATTAAATCCATACGCTGGCTGTATATAAAACATGTTTGCCGTAATTGCAACAAAAATTTAAAACATGTTTGCCATAATGGCAACAAAAATTTAAATATTAGCAGCAGGAGTTTATACGGGTGATCGAATTGGCAGAAGTTCAGAAACATATGAGCCCGTATCGGTGGCAAGGGGTCGGGCGCAAGCGGGATG
>CAYHOM010000105.1:0-2513 GCA_964358345.1 uncultured Gammaproteobacteria bacterium | reverse complement strand
GTCACCGTGAACGTACGCGAGGAAATACGCACGTACCTCATCACCGGCCCCGCTGAAGCCAACCCATCCCGCGGACGTATCTCCAACGTCTCCCCGCTCGGATCCTCCCTCATGCACCACCGCGTGGGCGATATCGTTCTCTTGCAGACACCCAACGGAGAGATAGCGTATAAAATTTTGGCGATTGCGTAGAGGTCCTCTACATTTTCATTTCATCGAAGGCCCATGTGAGGATCTCAAGCATCTGTGGATACTGGGTCGCTCCCCGTTCTTTTGTGTAGAGATAAAGAAACTGACCGACGACCTCAATATTAACGACGAACGGAAGTGCATACAACCGCTCCATAAAGTTTGGCGTGAGAAGCTCTAAGGATGCCACATTGTCCTCTGGGTGAGCCCACAAACAAAATCGTTTATTAAAGTCATTGCTCTCAAGCAGGATACGACGGAGCCCGCGGGGGGCCGGATTAAACCACTTCTTGCGTTTGACCACAATATTTTTATAGGACATCGGTAAGATGGCCTGGGCGATCAGATAATTGGGAGCGTTCTCCTTGGGTTGATAGGTATAGAACTCAACAATCGTTTGCCGATACCATCCAATGACATGATTATTGATGTCGGAGTTCACAAAGCTGGCAGCGGAAAAAATTTGTCCCTTGTTTGGAAGCATGAGCCAACCAAAATCCGGATCAAAATAAAAACCGTTCTTCAACGCAAAAGCTTCGATCTGGATCTCAACCATGGTGGGATTTTCTGTTGCCTGCCGAATACCGGCCAACTTCCACAGACCCCCTTCTTTACGCAGTTCCCAGAACTCTTCGAATGGCTCACGATCCGTATATAATACCTTATTATTCTCTGTATCCAACAAACGATCTGTAGCCTGTGCGCGAATACTTACCGTACAGACATCCTCCTCATCTCCCGATTTATCATCCGTCGCACAAAACACAATATCCTCTACCTTCAGGTTAGCCATTTCATTACGACGTTTTTGCTGCGCCAAGACGCCAAGCTCCAACACGATCCGCTTCCGATAATCCTCCGTAAGGATAGCCCCCAAGGCCTTCACATCAAGGGCACTCCAGGCTTCCTGAAACGCATGAAATACCTCATCCACCCGCTTTGTCAGTTCTTCCGGCTTCCAAGACGGATCGAGTGTTTGTAACGTCCGCGCAATTTCCTGATGTCGCTCTCGACGATGTTTCCGCTCTAAATAGGCAATGAAGAGGCTTGCAAGAATAAAGAAAGCGATAACCAAAAACGGTATCGGTCCGCCCGGTCCGCCGCCGCCGCCGCCACCTCCGCTCCCTCCCCCACCACCACCCCCTCCGCCGCCAGAACCCCCTCCACCACCGCGGGCAATCAGGACATGGCCTTCTTGTGATGCTGGCTGCATAGATAGATCCATCGTAGCAGAAAGATATCTTTTTGCCTCCTGCCAGCAGCAGGTCTATTAGACGGACTGGGGAGAGCAGGCTACACTCGACGACACTTTTTATGCCCCGTGTTGCCATTATTGGTGCCGGTGCCGCTGGTTTAATGGCCGCGGCAACCATCCTAGAGATAGATCCAACGATCGAGATTTTTTTGATGGAGAAGAATAATGGCCTTGGGAAAAAGGTCCTCATTTCGGGCGGAGGCCGTTGTAACGTCACAACCAGCATGCAAGATGTTAAAACCGTTCTTCGTATGTATCCACGAGGGGGACGGTTTCTCTCTTCTGCCATGTATCAATTTTCCCCCGAGATGGTCTATAACTGGTTTGAAGCGCATGGCGTTCCCCTTAAGACAGAAGAAGACCTTCGCGTCTTTCCTCAGTCAAATAATGGAAAGGACATTGTTGCTGTTTTTGAAGAATTATTTCAACATCCTTCCATACACGTCCTTCTGAACACGCACGTCACGTCCATCGTAAAAGCTCCTAAAGGATTTGCCATACAAACGAAAGAGGCCAACGATGTACGGCATGTCGATCGTGTGGTGCTCACAACAGGTGGGCAAGCGTATCGCCATACAGGATCGACGGGTGATGGCTATGCTTTTGCCTGCTCACTTGGACATACCCTTACGCCTCTCGCTCCAAGCTTAAACGCTTTTTATACCGAAGAGAGCTGGCCTCATGCCCTGTCAGGCCTATCGTTTGAAACGGTTACCCTCACAACCTCTCGACCAAAGACCATCAAGATCACGGGACCTTTTCTCTTTACGCATAAAGGCTTAAGTGGCCCCGCCGTTTTCGCGCTCTCATCCCACGTAGCATTTGAGACTTATGACCCTACGCATCCTCTGACTATTTCCATCGATCTCTTTCCGACAGAGAAAGCAGAAGTATTGATAAAAGATCTTCAAACCATTTTCACTGCGCAAGGCAGAAAAGCTCTTCTCACCGTCCTCTCTCAACGCGTTCCAAAGTCACTTGCCCAGGTCGTTTGTGAACAGGTAGACCTCGCTTCGGACAAACATGCGGCAGGGGTCAGCAAACAAGACATCCAACGTATCGTCGCCTG
>CAYHOM010000104.1:0-2514 GCA_964358345.1 uncultured Gammaproteobacteria bacterium | reverse complement strand
AATGCCTTCGTTTCTTGGGTTTTAGTCTCCTTTGTTTGGTCATGGGGGCGGGATGCGGATCATCCTCACCTATGCCGTCTGTTCCGTCATCTGGAACATCCGCCGTTGTAGCTACGGACACGGTTGCCGTCGTCCCCTCCTCCACGACTGCTGTATTACCCGCCAGTACGTCAACCTCTTCTACGACCACCACTACCACGACGCAGCCTTCCTCTGTTTCAACAACGCCGCCGTATCGACCGATGTCGCTGCGTCCCATCATTCGTCCAAATCCGACGCCTGACCCAGTAAAACAAAAACCCTCCTCGCTTTATGTAAACATTACGGAAGACGCTTTCTCTCCGAAGGTGCTCGTCGTCCGTGCAGGGGATTCGGTCGTGTGGGTGAACCGGAGCCATCGGAACCATACGGTTGTTGCATCCGAAGCGGCACTATTGTGGGATTCTGGGAATTTGGTACCAGGCAAAGCATTTACACGAACGTTTCCTTATCCGGGAACGTACAATTATTCCTGCGGGATTCATGCCGGTATGAAAGCGACGATTGTGGTAAGATAATCTCATCTATGTCATACGAAGGACGTCAAAATCAACCTGTGAGCACATCAGAATCATACGTACCAAAACAAGTCCCTGAGTCTGAACTTGTTATGGATGCGATCAAAGGGGGTGGCGCAGGAGGACAAAAGGTCAATAAGACGGCCAGTACGATCCAGTTGCGGTGGAATCTGGAAAAATCTGCTACGTTTAATGATGAAGAAAAGAAGCGTCTACGAGCTGCTTTTGCGGCAAAGCTGAGCAGCGATGGGGATATTGTCATTCGTTCCAATGAACAGAGATCACAGCTTCAAAATCGAGAGGCCGCCATTGCTCGGTTGAACGGTTGGATTGCTGAGGCACTTCGTCCGGTTGCGGAGCGCGTGGCTACTAAACCCACAGAAGGGTCCAAGGCACGGCGTTTGGATGAAAAAACGAGAGATGCTAAGAAAAAGCAGATGCGTGGAAAAGGATTTGGAGATGAATAGAAAATGAAAAAGACCGGATGCAGGATGCGTGCGGTCTTTTTAGGTTTTTTGCGCAGCATCCAGTTGCGCCCTCAGCGCCTTGTAGGCCGCTGGAAATTGTTCCATCTCTTGCTCTGTGAGAACATCCGTGAGGCTCCAGAAGATGGCGGTGGTGGTCCGGCTGTAGATCCCTGATGTTGTCCCTGCGGGTTTGCCTCGATATTGGAGGAGCTTGCTCACAGTTTCCCGCTGTTTTGCATTCCCATACCATCCAACCAACTCGTATGCCTCGATCTTCGGGACGTTTAGTAGACGCTGGGTGATCCCAAGTTCATTGGCCGTCAGCATGATCCGACGTAGACCGGCACGGGTCCCACTTGGGAGCATGGCGTATAGGCTGATCGCCACTACGGCAAGGGGGGAAAGCCCGTGCTCTTCAGCGATCGCTTTCAACCTTTCGGTGGGTGCGATCTTTCCAGTCCCCGTTTTCTCCGGAGCAGGCGATGAAGGTGGGGTCGTCTCTGACGTGAGCGTGGTCACGGGTGTGTTCGGTGGAGGGACGTCATTCGAGAAGCAGTCTTCGTCGATGCCCGTCATCGCGAGTGTAAGAGCATCGCGGTACTTCTCCAGCGTCCGTAGGCGTGTTTCAAAGACACGCGCTCGCTGGTCTTGCTTGATATGTTTGGCACGCAAATGTTCGACCGTCTTTTCTTCCGCTATGGCACGGTCATACGCGTCTTTTTCCTCCGCCTTGGAACCTTGGTGTGCTCTCAAGAGTTCGTATCGCCACTTCTCGGAGGCATCCTGGATGGCATCGCTTATGACCGACGCCTGATCCCACTCTTCGCTAACCTGCGGCACAAGCGTGGTGATCCGCTGCTCTACACGCACCAGCTCTTCCTGAAGGGAAGGCGGGTGGAGGGGCAAGCCTGTTGACGCGGAAGGATGTGTGAGGAGGTTGCGCAAGGTCTCTGTATAATCGCCGAGGACGGCCAGGTGATTCATCCCCGCGAGACGGACGGTCCCGAGATCGTCTAGGCGCTGCCGGAGGCCTTGCGCCATTTTGCGGAGATCGTCGTGATTCTTGCTGAGTGCTGCATGTTCTTCTTCACAGTGCCCGTGCTGTTCTAGCAGCGCCTCCAGTGCTGTCTGAATGCGCTTGAGATCTTCGTTACGGGCAGCCAGTGTTCCTCGCAGCTTATCACGTTCAGCGATGGTATCCGCCAGCCGTTGCAGGATCGCTTTGGTCGCGTCTGTGCTGAGCAGACTGTCTACGTCCGCTTCGAGAGCAAGAACCTTCTCTTTTAGCTCTGCGATGGTATCCTGTTCACTCATCACGGTCTCCTCTGTCCCACGGGTTTAACGAACGTGGGAAGGGATCATTACAGCCAGAAAGATGGATTTTGTCAATGCTTTTGGGGAAAGAAAAACCACTGGTTGAGTTCCAGTGGTTACTTGTTGTCTTTTTGTTTCAGCGTGCGCCGTAGCCCGGCGGCGAACTCGACCGCCTG
>CAYHOM010000103.1:0-2580 GCA_964358345.1 uncultured Gammaproteobacteria bacterium | reverse complement strand
AAAGTGTCAGAGTTCAGTTTAGCAAAGTGTATGGGAGGTCGTGGGATTCTATAGGGTTCTTGATTTTTCAAATTTGGCTTATCTCCATCCCTTTTTCTTTGGGACCTGACCCAAAATATGACCCAACGGCGCATACGCTTGTCTTCAGCATACAAGAATGGAACACTTATTCTCATGAAAATCATTCTGGGATCTCAATCACTTTCTCGTGCAAAAATTTTGCAAGACATGGAATATGCGTTTGATACGATGAGCGCAGACATAGACGAAAAAGCTATTCGTGACCAGGATCCGTATAAACTGACGTTAGCTCTCGCTCATGCCAAGGCGGATGCTCTTGTAAAGCGCATTTCTGAACCTGCCCTCATCATCACTTCTGATCAGGTAGCGGTTTGCAACGGGACCATCCGTGAGAAGCCGACCAATACGGCGGAAGCGGAAGCATTTCTCCATAGCTATTCGCACCATCCTGCCGAGACGATTACGTCCGTCGTCGTGACCAACACAGAAACAGGTAAGCGTTTTGAGGGGACCGATCATGCCGCGGTGTGGTTTCGATTCTTGCCCAATGACGTTATTAAGCAACTTATCGATGAGGGCGATGTATTTAGATGTGCTGGATGGTTCTCAGTAGAAGGCCCTCTTCTGAAGAAGTACCGAGAGCGGGTCGAAGGAACTATTGATAGCATCATGGGCCTCCCGAAGCACCTGGTTAAAGAACTGCTGTGTCGTGCACAGGAAAAGTGAGTATGCACCTCCCCTCCCTTACTTATCTCAACCGCTTGCTGGCTTTTTGGCTAGTCATTTTTTTCAGTCTCATCCTCATAACACGCCGTACCTATGGAATGGAGTTCGTTCCCGTCATAGGGATCCTCTGGAGACACCTGTTTTATCTTATCTGCCTCATTTTTCCGCTCTGTCTTTTCCCTCTCGCCCTCGCCTCCATCTACAAACGCAACCAATGTTCCTGGAAACGAAAGATCCTGCACGTCATCCCTTGGGTTATGGCACTCGCTTTCTGGGGATTTGTTGGGTCGATCGCCTTCTTCACCCTATCTTTCGACGACGCTCTCACGAACGGAGTTTTTTCCCTTCGCTGTCTGGAGACGGATGAACTGTTCTATCTTCGAGATGGCAACTCATGGATGGATGATGACTCCGGTTCCATCAATCGAACCTATACCCTTTACCGTCGTCGCCTTCTTACGTTAGAACCTCTCGCCTCAGCTGGCGTGCATACACGTGGGGATGCGGGATATATAAAGACGGACGTTACTTCATCGTCAACCATGATTGAACTGCAACCGATACAAACCCCGGGTTCTGAAACGCGCTATGTCTATGCTCCGGCTTTGAAAGAGCTTGTTCGGTGTAAATAGGTTTTTTAATTTCTCCCCCATCTCCTCTCCATGCGTTGATGGCCAGATCGGACCTTTAGCATCTGTGCCGCTTGAGCACTTGCTTGCATTTCTTCCATCGTTTTTGGGTCATGTTTTAGCACCTCGACGTCTAACTCCTCGTTCCCAAAGCATTCTTCCCATTCATCCAGATGATCCATCTCAACATCTCTCTCGAGGATAACCGACGTCGCCTGAGCGATCATAACAGGCTCGTCAACCATCGGAGTCACGAGTTGCATCGCTTGAGCCGGAGCCTGCATAGGTGTCGCTTGAATCCTCACCCCTCGTAACACGAGCTCAGAACGCACCATCTCTTCTCTCGCCTCATGCTCGGGTGTCGCTTGATAGGCTGACATCTCATGCGTGCGTTGCCAGTCCTCCCATTCATGTTGCAATGTTTGTGTATCCATGAGAGCGATCTTCGTCCGATCAAAGGAATAACGAAGTTGCGTATAGGCCTGCTGTACTTGTTGGAGTTGCCACGGAGAAACATCCTCATCCATCTCTTTCAACAAGGTCTCCATCTCTACCAAATGTCGGCGCGCTTCTTCATGAAGGGACCGCATCTCTCGCTCAGCCTCTGCATGGGCAACGGATAACGTTCGCCGCGCATCCCCATTTTCCCTTGCGGAAGACATCCTATCTCCTTGAAGATACCCATGGAGACGATGCCAAAGATTTGTAACGGATTTCATACGCTAATGCACCACAGGAGAACGAGTGACGGATGGAATGATAGGATCAGGCAACGGACGAACGGAGGGAGCAAACTGCTTGGCGCGTGCTGCCTGAAGCGTAGCCTGACGCTGCAGAACGATGGCATTTTTCTTCATGCCTTCATTTTGCAACAAAAGATCGATCTCTACGAGTGCCTCGTCAATATTTCCCATCTGTTCATGGACAACACTCAAATACCAATGCGCATTCAGGTTTTGAGGATCTGCCTTCGTTACCTGTTCCAAGAGATGTCGTGCCGCTGTATGGTCACCCACACGCTCGTAGAGCAGCCCTAGTTCAAAAGCGAGTCCCCCATTACGAATATTGTTCTGCAAAGCTTTCTCCACTTCACGAATCGCCTCCTGCAAACGCCCTTGACGTTCATAGGCTACGCCTAGTTGATAATGGGCGGCATCGTAATTGGATTTAAGACGTATGGCCTCCTGTAAAAAGGATGTGGCTT
>CAYHOM010000102.1:1909-2623 GCA_964358345.1 uncultured Gammaproteobacteria bacterium | reverse complement strand
GTTGCGGCTGTTTTCCCAGATGTCGGCGACATGCAGAAACGCCGTGCGCTCCAGGCCGATGTCAATAAAGGCAGACTGCATGCCCGGCAATACGCGCTTGACCTTGCCGAGATAGACGTTGCTGACGATGCCGCAACTGCTGCTGCGTTCGATATACAAATCTTGCACCACGCCGAGTTGCATCACGGCTACACGGGTCTCTTGCGGGGTTACGTTAATGAGGATTTCTTCGCTCATGTTGCTGGTCTCTTAGTGTTGAGTCTCATGGTATGGGGTAATTAAATTTTTGCAGCAGTTGCACGGTTTCAAACAGCGGCAAACCCATCACGCCGGAATAACTGCCGCAAATGTGCTCGATGAATGTGCCGGCATGTCCCTGTATGGCATATCCACCGGCTTTGTCCGTGTATTCGTTGGTGAGCAGGTAGCGGCGGATACGTTCTTCGGTAAGCGTGGTGAAACGCACCGTGGAGGTGGAAAGCGCAACCTCGATGTGCTCGCCCACCGCAATTGCAACCGCGCTGAGCACCTGATGTTCGCGCCCTGAAAGCTGGCGCAGCATCTCGGCAGCCTGTTCGGCGATGGTCGGTTTGCCAAAAATATTGCCGTCCAGTGTGACGGTGGTATCGGCGGCCAATACCGGAAACGGGGGCAGGTTACGAAACTGTAGCACGGCCTAACCCACCTCGGCCTTGGTCTGACAAATCCGCCGCA
>CAYHOM010000102.1:0-1899 GCA_964358345.1 uncultured Gammaproteobacteria bacterium | reverse complement strand
CACATCCATGTGCCGGAGCGGATCGGAGCGTAACAGCAGCATCTCGAAGTTGATGCCAATCTGCTTGAGCAATTCGCGACGGCGCGGGCTTTGCGAAGCGAGATAGATGCGAGGCTGGATAATGCTCATGAAAACTCCCTATTCTCGATGGTAGGGGTGATTGTGCATCAGGCTGTATGCCCGATACAACTGTTCAGCGAGTAATACACGAACAACAGCATGCGGCAAGGTCAGGGCGGATAACGCCAAAGTTTGTTGTGCAGCCTGTTTAACCGAGTCATGCAAGCCGTCGGCGCCGCCGACAATGAATGCAATATCGCGTCCGGCGCGCATCCAGTCTTGCATCTGCGCGGCAAGCTGCTTGGTGGTTGGCTGCGCGCCACGTTCGTCCAGTGCGATGCGCCAACAGTGTTGCGGCAGGGCGGCTAGGATGCGCCCCGCTTCGGCTTCCATGATTTGTGTCGTGTTTTTGCCAGTGGTGCGCGGTTCCGGCTTGATTTCCAGCAATTCGATTTTCGCCTCGCGCGGCATGCGCTTGGCGTATTCGTTAAAGCCCGCCGTGATCCAATCCGGTATTTTGTGGCCGACCGAGACGATGATGAGCTTCATTTGCCCCCTACGGGCGGAGATTTTTCCGGTTCATGGTTATTTTGGCGCATTAGCCAACTTTGGCCGTGCCGCTTGCGCCTTGCTCCACAACTCTTCGAGGTTGTAGTAATCGCGGATAGCGGGCTGCATGATGTGTACCAGCACTTCACCCAAATCCACCAGTATCCACTCGCCGCTGTCCTCACCCTCGCGGCCATAAACTTGTTCGCCGCGCTCCCTGAGTTTGATTACCACATTGTCGGCAAGCGCTTTGGTCTGCCGGGTGGAATTGGCGCTGGCGATGACCATGCGCTCGAACAGCGAGCTGAGTTTGCTGGTGTCGATCACGGTGATGTTGGTGGCTTTGATGTCTTCCAGTGCGGCGACAACGGCTTGGGTTTTTTCTTCAGTGTTTAGCATGGCGCGTATAAGTGATGTTGATGAATGTAGTTTGCCACCGCGTTAGGCAGCAGGTAGCGGATAGTACGATTTTCTGCCACGCGGCTGCGGATCAATGTGGCAGAAATTTCCAGTTTTGGGATAGCCAGTTCGGCAATCACGCCACAGGGTTGTTGCGATAAAACACCCGCAGAGCATAACCGTTGCTGATAATGCTGGCGCAATTTTGCTGTCGTGCTGTGGATGCGCTCCTCCAGCGTAAAACCGGGGCGGTAGCCCACCACGATGTGCGCCAGTTCAAACAATTGCTCCCATTCGTGCCAGGTGTGCAATTGCAAAAAAGCATCGCCGCCCATCAGCAGGCACAGCGGCTGTGCAGCGCCATACTCCGCGCGCAGCTCGCGCAGCGTGTCCACCGTGTAGCATGGGGTGGTGCGTTTAACCTCGCGGTCGTCCAGCACAAAAGCGGGCTGATCGGCAATCGCCAACTGCACCATTGTGCTGCGATGCTGTGCGGCCACTTGCGGTAAGTCGCGATGCGGCGGCGTACCGGTGGGAATGAAAAGAATTCGCTGGAGGTTTGCCAGCTCCAGCATTTCCTCGGCGAGACGCAAATGCCCGTAATGAATCGGATCAAAGGTGCCGCCGAGGATGCCGATTGGTTTGTTGCTCACTACAAGGCCAGACGACGGATATCCGCCAGCGCCTGCGCAAGGTAAACGGTAAAGCGCGCAGCGGACGCGCCATCGATCACGCGGTGATCGTAGGACAGCGATAACGGCAGCATCAGGCGCGGCACGAATTCGCCATCCTGGTACACCGGTTTCATGCTCGATCGGGATACGCCGAGAATCGCCACTTACGGCGCATTGATGATGTGTGTAAACGCCGTGCCGCCAATTCCGCACAGCC
>CAYHOM010000101.1:0-2700 GCA_964358345.1 uncultured Gammaproteobacteria bacterium | reverse complement strand
ACACTTGCACGCTCCGGCCTGGATGCCAAAACGGATCAACGGTTAATGATTGCCAACGAAGATCACGGATACCCAGCTCGTGAAGGAGGTGCTCAACAAATCCCTTCGCTTCTTTCCAAGCCTGGGCTTGTCCAAAAAAAGCGGCACCTAGTTCTAAACGCTCGTCCGGTAGATCATGCCAGCCTGGTGTTCTTGGCTCATAAACATGAGCCACCTCAAAAAGGTGTTGCTCCGAAAACCTTTCATGATTTTCGGACACAACGTGAAGAAGAGAAGGGAGAAGGGTCGTACGCATGAACTCAAAGTCTGAGGAGAGGGGGTTCTGAATACGTAACATACGATCGGCTGCATAACCTGCGCGTTCGAGAAGTTCCCGTGAAACAAAGGAGTAGGTGTAGGTTTCGGTGAGGCCGGCCCCTTTAGCTATGGCTCGTACATGCCTTTCCCAGACCAACTCTGGGTCCATTTTTCTTGGAGACATGCCCGCCGGAAAAATGGCTGGGATATTTGTATAGCCATAGATACGGGCAATTTCTTCTACAAGATCACGTCCTGATTCAATGTCGTGATCACGCCACCAGGGGATCGTGGCTGTGAGGACCCTTCCCTTTTGCGTAACGGAAATACCGAGTCTCCTCAGGGTACGTATGATCTCGCGGTCCGTAAGGGAAACCCCAATGAGAGAGATAATCTCATCAATGGTGATCTTGTAGACAAGCGGTTTATAGGTACCGGTACGTATGTCGATAAGGGTGGTGACGGAACCTCCGGCGAGTTCTTTACCATACTCAAGCCCGCGAGCAAGGGCATCTGGAGGAGCTTGCGTAGATAACCCTTTTTCAAAACGCAGCTGTGCATCTGAGTAGAGGTTAAGTTGACGGGCTGTTCGACGAATAGAGACGGGATCAAAGGTGGCACATTCAAAAACGATGGAACGTGTTGATGACGTGACACTCGTCGCTTCTCCTCCCATGATGCCGGCAACAGCAACAACATGCTCTTGGTCTGCAATAACAAGCATCGTGTCATCCAGGAGGTATGTTTTTCCATCTAATGCAGCGATGGTTTCTCCTGCTTTAGCTTTACGCACGTGTAACCCTCCCATAAGTTTATCCGCATCAAAAGCATGCATCGGCTGCCCCAATTCGGCCATGACGTAGTTTGTCACATCGACGATGTTGTTTATGGGACGAATACCCGCAGACAAGAGCCGCCGCTTCAGCCACCAGGGGGAAGGCTGAACCTGCACACCCTCGACGAGAGCCGCCAGGTAACGAGGACACAGCTTCTTTTCTGCAACATGCACAGGAAGCCCGACCCGTCCACTTTTTTTTCGGGCAATGCTGGGCAGCCGCGATGGTTTCCACAAAAAAGGTCGTTTTAAAATGGCCGCCGCCTCTCGGGCGAGACCCACCATCCCGACAGCGTCCGGACGATTCGTTGTCACTTCTATGTCCATGACGGTATCGTCCATAAGCCCCAACACGGCAGCCAATGGCGTTCCGGGACGAAACGTCGGTTTCTTTGACGAGGATTGGATCCATCCCAGGTCCATCACTTCCCTTTCCCCGTGAGGAAATGCGTCAAATAAACCAATTTCACTGGCAGCACAAATCATCCCCTCGCTCGTCTCACCACGGATGGCGACTGGCTTGAGTTTGATCAAGCCTCCCTCGCCGTGCCATTTTACATTGGCACCGATGGTCGCCACGGCAACCCACTGCCCTTCGACAAGGTTTGATCCGCCACACACAATCGAAAGGGGTTTTTTAGTGCCAACATCCACAGTCGTAAGTCGGAGTTTATCTGCCTGAGGATGTGGTATAACAGATAGAATCTGTCCGAGGACGACTCCTGTCAGCTCTTCTCCTTGAGGATAGAGCCGTTCGATGCCAGGCCCTGATAAGGATACCCGAGCAGCAAACTGCTCCGGCATTTCCTGAAGATCCACATACTCTTTCAGCCATGCGTACGATGCAAGAATATTCATACCGGTTAGAACTGTTGCAAAAAGCGTAAATCGTTCTTGTAGAGGATGCGTAGGTCATCAATCTGCATGCCCTCCTTCATGATATAGGTACGCTCTACACCCCATCCAAAAGCAAGGCCGCTATAGACAGAAGGATTGATTCCTGCTGCTTTTAAGACATTTGGATGGAGCATCCCTGCCCCCCCAAGTTCCGTCCAACCACTTTTACAGGTACGGCACTTACGGTCATCGATCCTTCCGGTCCCGAGACATACGCCGCAGGAAATATCAATTTCAAACGATGGCTCCGTAAACCGAAAGTGAAACGGACGAAGACGGGTCTTGCGTCCCGGTCCAAAGAATTCACGGGCAAAATAATCCAGAATACCACGCAAGTGCGCGATGGAGACGCCCTTGTCGACAAACACCCCATCGAACTGATGAAACATGGGGACGTGCGTGTTATCTATCTGACGTCGATACGTTTTCGCGATGTTTATGGCACGAATGGGAAACTGCTTCTCAGCTAACTGGCGCGCCGTTCCACTTGTCGCATGAGGGGTGAGGATCATTTTTCCGTGCGTGGGTGAGATAGGCGCATCCATAAAGAACGTTTCCCATTCATCTCTCGCCGGGTGTTCTTTCGGCATGTTCAAGGCCTCGAAGGCAAACCAATCCCACTCAACTTCTGGATAGCGTGTACGAACGAATCCTGCCCGTGTGAAAACATC
>CAYHOM010000100.1:0-2731 GCA_964358345.1 uncultured Gammaproteobacteria bacterium | reverse complement strand
GAGAGTCCCAACAGGGGTCAAAAAAATATGTTTGTTCGTGCTGACAAAACAAAAGGATGCTTCATCCTGAAGGATCTGGGCCATGCGCTTCTTCCCGGTCCTTTGTCGCACCTTATAAACACATTCCCCTCTTCATCAAAAAATCAACGCCGAAGTGGCTGCATATGGGGATAAGTTTGTGTGGATAACCTAACGTGACCCCAAACAACAAACAACGCATAGTAGATGAGGAATATCCCCCAAAGCGGCAAACGGATTTCGGGGAACATCCAAGAGGGTAATTGATCGGTAAGGCGTGCCACGGACAAGATCACTTCAAGAAATCCTTGGGCGGGTAAAACAACTGCCGTTATCCATGGAAAAAGGATGGCCAGAGTTCCAAGCCCCATCACCCACGGAATAATCGGAACCACAAGGATACTGCCGAAGACCCCAAACACGCTCACCTGCCCAAAGGCCCAGGCCAGATAGGGAGCGGTCATAAGAGAGGCTCCCAGGGTAGCGGAGACGACCTCACGCCAAAACGTCCACGGGATCGCTTTCTCGAAGCGACGTGAAAAGTAAACGCTCCAGGTAAGCAATCCCGCCATCGCTAAAAATGACAGGGCAAATCCGGCATCATAAAATAATGCCCAAGGCTTCCAGGCCACAAAGATCACTGCCGCGACCAAGAGCAGCCTGGAGGGACGGGGTAGACGGCCCACAAGCGGCGCCAGGCCTAAGAGCCATCCCATAGAAGATGCTCGTATCACCGAGGCAGAAGGCTGGACAAAGATGACAAACAACACAAGCACCCCACTGAAAACGGCAAAGGCTGCACGTCTTGAAAATCCTATCCCCAATAACGCCGCCATCACCAGGACAACCACGATAGTGATGTTTGATCCGGAAACAGCAATGATGTGAAGCAACCCCGCTCGTCGAAACCGTCCCTGCCATTCCTTGCCAAGATCACGGTCGCCATACAAGATCCCTCGCAAAAGAGCCGCTTCATCACGGGGAAAGATCTGATTCACCCGATCATGCAGCTCTGTGCGAATACGCCAAAGCCCATGCTCAACGCCATGCTGAGAAGCGGGGGCTCTCGATGCGACTACATGCGCTAAACCCTGGGGGATAAAGGGGCGCATCCCATACGGGAGACGTGGCAACGTCGCATCAAACCTCCATATCCCAACGCAAACACTTACCAGGATGAGACCTATCCAACGGGTTGAACCATAGCGGGAAGGTGCCACACACGCTATAACAACGGCCAGAGCCACGACGACAGAAAGAAGGACCGGTTCAATGCGTTGATACGGCCAGAGACTGTGAAGACCTATCCCTACCAAAAACCCCGTCCCAAGCCACCCAAGCTTCGTTCCATAGGATGGCGACATACCCCCCAGACTACCCGCGACCGACGCCAAGATAAACAAGTCCCGCCGCTTTCACCGCGGACGGATCGAGCAGATTACGACCATCAACCAAAAGCGTTCCTCTCATGATCTTTTTTAGTCGAGCAAGATCAAGCGTGCGAAACTCATCCCATTCGGTAGCGATCACGACAACGTCCGCCTCTTCCACGGCTAGATAGGCATCTGTCACACGAGTAAACAAGGCCTCTGCACCAGGTTGATAGATATGTGCCTCCGGATCATAGGCCTTGATATGCGCCCCACGCTCTGCAAAGAGTTTGACGAGGTCCAGAGCGGCAGACTCTCGTGTGTCATCCGTATTGTTTTTGAACGCCAGACCTAGGAGAGCAATGTGTGTCCCTTTAAGACTTCCTAGATATTTTTCCATGCGCTCCACAAGACGCGTACGCGCACGGCTATTCATGTCACATGCAGCCGATACGATCGGCATAGGATGGTGATGGAGATGCCCAAGATGGGTGATGGCACGAACATCTTTCGGAAAACAGGAGCCCCCCCACCCTAACCCAGCTCGCAGAAAATCTCTTCCAATACGTGGGTCACTCCCAATACCCTGGGCAACCTCTTCGATATCCGCCCCAATCTCTTCCGCGAGGTGCGCTATCTCATTGATAAAACTGATCTTGGTGGCTAAAAAAGCGTTGGCGGCATATTTGGTTAACTCCGCAGAGCGCGGAGACATGACAAACTTCTGGCAAGGGAGGAATGCATATAATCGAAGGATGACTTCCGTTGCACGAGGGGACGCGGAGCCGATGATGATGCGTGTTGGATTCAAAAAATCTTGAACAGCGTGACCTTCGCGCAAAATTTCCGGATTGGAAACAACGTCGAATGATCCATGGTAGAACTGCTGGATGATTTTCGTCACTTCTTCAGAGGTTCCCACAGGAACGGTGCTTTTATCGGCAATGACCGCATAGTTTGTGAGGTGATGCGCAACGGATTCAGCCGCTGCGTATACATACCGAAGATCCGCCGAACCGTCTTCGGCCGATGGGGTGCCGACCGCGATGGAGATGACATCTGCCTCAGGGACAGCCTGCGCGTAAGAAGTCGTAAAATGTAATCTCCCAGCATGGACATTACGTTTTACCAGTTCCTCCAATCCCGGCTCAAAAATAGGGATGCCCCCTGCTTGAAGTCGGGCCACCTTTTCCGCATCGGTATCAAGACAGATGACCTGGTGCCCAAGTTCAGCGAGGCAAGACCCCGATACGAGACCGACGTATCCTGTTCCAATCACAGCAACATGCATAGTAACGCCTATCCTACCTGTTTAGAAAAAAATGCAAAACCCCCGATCGAAA
>CAYHOM010000099.1:0-2733 GCA_964358345.1 uncultured Gammaproteobacteria bacterium | reverse complement strand
CAGTTGATGCGCAATCCCGATACGCTCTCCGGCAGGGTGACGCGCACACCGCTCTGGTCGTAGAGATCGATCGGCCACGCACGCGTTTCGGCGACACGTAGGCGTAGGTTGCTATGGAATGGACTCTTCTCTGCCATGATCAAACCTCCAGGGGTTTCCCCCTAGGTTCAAAACCCCGCTTCGTTGCGGGATATTGCGTGTGGAGACGTTAGAGATGATCCTCAAAAATGTCAAGAAATCAGGCCTGAAACCCATCTGTATCATTTTTTGACGGAGATGACTTCGGGATCACTAGCTTTGGAGCCAGTTTCATCTGTGCACGCATCTCTTCCCGCAACCCTCGAATATCTCCAGGCGCATCCCCTTGTCCACGACCCGCTGTAGACGACGAGCCGACCCGATTCGCGCGGCCCGTCGCCCCACGCATCTGATCGAGAATACTCATAGGCACGTCAGATGGCTGACCTTCCTGATTCGCCTCCGCACGACGCTCTCGGGCCAATTTTTGAAAAAATTCTTTCTTTTCTTGTGGCGATAAGATGCGCTTCTCTTGCGCATTTTTTGATGCTGTCAACACCATGTTGCCAGCCCCTTGATGTGTCGAAGCGATATGGACATCTTGTAAGGCTTCGAGCGTCTTTTTCACCTTCCCGGTCGACCATCCGGCTCGGTCTTTCCCCGACAGCACTTCCGCCGCCTTTTCAACACTGACATCCCCAAGACCATGACGCACAAAAGCCGCTTTGAGCTTCTCTCCGTCAACGGCGCGTAGTTGACGAGTGATTCCTTTTTTCGTTGACTGTCCGCCAAACACCATCCGTCCAACAGCGGACCCAACATCACGACGCGACGCTTTCATGGGCATACGACAGGACTATATCACAGCTTCTACTTTCAAACTCAATTTCATGACAACGGGTGGCCCCAAGGCGGGGACCCCAGAAGCGCGCAGGTACGCGACTACGCGACCGAGCACTTCTGGGGTGCCGCGGGGACAGGACCCGTTATCATTCCTCATCCCCTTCATTACCCTGCTTCCCAGAAGAAACGGCCGTGATGACAGGCTCCAAGTCGCCATCCAAAAGTTGAAGTAAATTATGCCAAGAATGTTTGATGCGATGATCCGTAAGGCGATCTTGCGGAACATTATAGGTACGAATTTTTTCCGAACGATCGCCTGTGCCAATCTGCGAACGCCGTTCCGCTTCTAACGATGACCGTTTTTTTTCTTGATCCGCTTCCCAAATGCGTGCACGAATAATGGACATGGCACGTTCACGGTTTTGCAATTGCGAACGCTCATCCTGACAACTCGTAACAATGCCGGTTGGGATATGGGTGATGCGGACGGCGGATTTTGTGGTGTTTACGGATTGCCCACCCTTTCCTCCGGCACAAAAGGTGTCGATACGAAGATCCTTTTGATCAATCCGCACCTCTTCTTCTTCGATTTCCGGTAAAACGGCGACCGTCGACGTTGAGGTGTGGATGCGTCCCTGCTTTTCGGTCGTCGGCACGCGTTGGACGCGATGCACACCAGACTCAAACTTGAGCCACCCGTACGCACCCGCGCCCGTAATTTGAAAAATGACCTCCTTGTATCCACCCAATTCGTTACGGGACTCAGATAAGAGAGCCGTCTTCCAACCACGTCGCTCTGCAAACCGAACATACATCCGAAAAAGATCATGAGCGAACAAAGCCGCTTCATCCCCACCGGCACCGGCACGAATTTCTACCAAGACATCACTTTGGTCATGGGGATCGGGCGGCACGAGAATCCGTTCAAATCGCTGGGTGATCTCCTGGAGCTGAGGTTCGAGCACCACCAGCTCCGCCTGACCAAGCACCTGCATTTCTTGATCAGAAGCACGGGCCGCTTCACGCGCATCCTGCACGGCCTGATGAAGATCGAGGTACTTTTGAGCAACTTCCATCACTCCACGTGTTCGGTCATATGCCCGTGAGGCATCACGCAACTTTTTCGCATCACCCAAAACTTCCGGGGCGGCAACGTGCGCTTCGGCTGCATGAAACACTCCTATGGCATGATGGGCTTGTTCGATAAGGGAAGACATAAAATACGGACGAAGAAAAAATCGAAGAGCTATACAAAAACCGACGTATCCGCGTGTCAGATGATAACAGGATCATCCAACCAACGCGATCAACGCCGGTTTTGGAACGAAGCTAAGCTTCTGCTTCCACAGCTTGCTTGGTGGCTTTCTTAGCAGCTTTTTGCGCTGCACGTTTTACCGTCTTCGCTTTCTTGCCAAAGGATACGGCTGCTTTCTCTGCGGTGACCTTGGTCTTCTGCTCGTACTTCTCGATACGACCGGAGGTGTCGATCAAATTCTGTTTGCCGGTATAAAAGGGGTGGCAGAGATGACACAGTTCCACATGGATTTCTTTGACCGTTGAGCCAACGTTAATGACATTGCCACAGGCACACACAATCTTCGCGTCTGGATAATACGTAGGGTGAGTGTTGACTTTCATAGACGGCAGGGAGAGTAGCATGCGTCGACCGCCTTGGCAAGATCAGGAAGGGTCGGCATGATAGCTCCATGAACATCCTTCTTTTTGGGGGCTCCGGCCGCCTGGGAACCACGATGCAGCGACTCTGGACCTCGCATCAGATCATCGCCCCAAATCATGGTGACATCGACCTCGAGGATACGGAGGCCATAGATCTCCTCATCCAATCCCATCATCCAGATCTCCTCATCAATT
>CAYHOM010000098.1:0-2764 GCA_964358345.1 uncultured Gammaproteobacteria bacterium | reverse complement strand
TCGCGGGGATGACAAGTGGAAACTCGCTTTTAGTTCGTTATGAAAAACACATCGACCATAGAGCGATGTGCAGAAAGATTACCCCGAAATGAACAAAGAACGAGACACATTGGAAACCCGGTGGCGGATCGCCAGGTCGCTCACAATATCCGAGTTCACTGGATTAATGTCAATCACCATCACCCCACGTCTACGTGCATACGGAACGATATCTGCTGCCGGATACACGGAACCACTCGTACCGATCACGAGGAGCAAGCGTGCGGATGACACCAAGGACTGCGCACGTCGATAGAGACGACGATCGAGAGACTCGCCATACCAGAGAACGTCTGGACGTTCTCGTCCATCTCGACAGTGTGAGCATCGAGGCAAGACTTCATAATGAAGCGTCGTATCAGGACGGGTTCGTTGACAAGCGACACACCGATTACTCCACACGGAACCATGAAGGCGCAGCAAACGCTCTTGGTGAGCGCGTTCGTGCAGTCCGTCGATATTCTGAGTGATCACATGGACCTGTTCGTCCAATCGAGACCAGTTTGCCAATTGACGATGAATGAGCGGGTCAACGATACCCGCACTCTTCTCTCGTATCTCAAGATGCCAATCCCACACGAGTCGTCGATCAGTCCGATATGTCTCGGGCGTGAGCAATTCCTGAATCTGTCGACCCCGCCACAGCTGACCATCTCCACGAAATGTCGGAAGGCCATATTCGGCAGAAATCCCAGCCCCCGTCAGCACAACCAGTGGCCGAAAATGCTTCAGACACAGGCGTGCTTGCCTTAGCGGATCTCGAGAATCTTCATCTCCTGTCATGACGTCTCACCTCAGCAAGGGACGATGGATGCATCTTCTATAATACGCATATATGAAAGATGGTCAATTTCAAATCCTATTTCACTACTGCGCTGGACACGTGAAGACGATCCTCGTTAAAATAGGCTCATTCTTTATGTACACATTCCTTATCATACATCTTTTTGCATGGATGTTTGGTGTCGTCGCCCTCTGTCTTATTCTATACCGTCTTTTACAGATTCGCTCCGTAAAGAAGATCTTCTCAGATTCCGTCATCAAATGGTCATTCGCCATCCTTGTTGGAACCATCATCCTTGGAACACTGGGTGCCCGAACATACCCTCCACAGTTTGCCATGCCTCCGTGGATGCATAGTTTTGCGCCACACAGGATAGGTCCAGAGATCCCTCTCACAAACGTTTTCGCTTTTCTTTGGAACCACAAACGTTTCACATTCGTGAAAGATATTGCTGCCAACCCTAACGCCGTTCCATCACCCATCAGATCTCGCCCACCAAAAGAAATTTCCATTGATCTTACTGCAAAAGAGGTTGTAGCAGAGGTCGTTCCAGGGATCTTCTTCAATTACTGGACGTATAATGGACAGGTTCCTGGACCCATGATGCGCGTACGAGAAGGTGATACGATCTTGTTATCTCTCCACAATGACCCCACAAGTCTTCATAGCCACAATATCGACCTTCATGCGGTCACCGGACCAGGGGGAGGAGCGGCCCTCACCAATGTCGCTCCGGGTGAGACAAAGTCTTTTCGATGGAAAGCGCTGAATCCAGGACTATACATCTATCATTGCGCAACCATGAACGTGAGCACACACAATGCTCATGGCCAGTACGGTCTCATTCTGGTGGAACCAAAAGAAGGGTTACCTCCCGTGGATAAAGAGTTTTTTCTTGTGCAAGGAGAACTTTATACTCATGGAGGGCTTGGTAAAAAAGGACTCGTTTCCTTTGATTCACAGGCTCTGATCGATGGGATTCCTTCCTATGTCACTTTCCAAGGGAAAATTCCTCCATACCAAGCGATGAACGTTAAGCGCGGTGATCACGTGCGTCTTTTTGTAGGAAATGGAGGGGTAAACCTGATATCCTCATTCCATATCATTGGAGAAATTTTCGATCGTGTTTA
This sequence comes from uncultured Gammaproteobacteria bacterium, assembly GCA_964358345.1. Classification (GTDB taxonomy): domain Bacteria; phylum Patescibacteriota; class Patescibacteriia; order 2-12-FULL-60-25; family 2-12-FULL-60-25; genus CAYHOM01. The sequence continues at coordinate 811 of CAYHOM010000098.1, read as the reverse complement.
TCCGGAGGGAGCCATCGGACCCGGATCACCTATTTTACAGAACGTACAAACAACGCTCATTCCCGCGGGAGGAACGGCTATTGTTGAATTTATCGCAGATGTTCCAGGAACATATGTTATTGTCGATCATGCATTGGCACGCATGAATAAAGGCGCATGGACAACCCTCAACGTCACCGGTGAACAAAACCCTGAAGTTTTTTCATCAACGGAGCAACAGGTCGTTTCTAAAAAAATATGGGGTCAGGTCCCAAAGAAAAAGTGATGGAATAAAGCCAAAAAGAAAAAACAAGCAAACAGAACGAGTGCGAGCCTTTGACAGAATGGCTCTTTGAAAATATGGCTATTGGAGTCTCTTTCACGAAAGAAAGATGTCTGTTCTATTTTTGAATTTTGGCTAACCAATGACGAAGATTTTTTTGGACCTGGCCCCAAAAACATCTCTACATTCCCAATAGCCAGGTGTTAAAACACCCTTTCCCTTGTCGTTCACCTGAAAACTTGTCTTTCTACACCGCACACATTAGGCTTGAGCCCAGGAGGGATGATGATCAACTTGAGTGAGATGGTCTGGCGTGATCCGAGGGAGTCGCTCATGCGACGCTGGAGCGTGTGGCGTGATCCAAATATGTACCTTGCCGACGGTATCGATGATTTCAAGCGCGAGCGTCAGCGTTTGCCATTTCCCTGGTACAAGCGAGAGGGTGGTATTCGTGGTCCACGCGCATACGCCATCTTCCATGATGTACGCGTGAGTGCCACGGAGGCCGTCGTTTTTGGCCAGCCGGGATTCTATGTTCTTGAGGATGAA
>CAYHOM010000097.1:0-2768 GCA_964358345.1 uncultured Gammaproteobacteria bacterium | reverse complement strand
TGGGCTGGATCCCCGCCTTCGCGGGGATGACAGACGAGGGAGACTGCATGGCTAATGATTATCGAAGAACCAGAAGATAACTCGCTATAAGTTCAAAGACTAAGAATGAGCGGTTGTGTTATGATGTCATAGATTGCTTTTCTTCTCGTTCTATGGAAGCACTGATAGCTACAGATTCTATGGCATCTTCGGATGAGGATCTTTTGTTGCGTGCCAAAGCGGGCCCGGAAGGGGTTGGTGCCGTCTACGATCTGTACGCGGATAGCCTTTACGGCTTTCTTCTGCAACGCGCAGGTCAGAAAGAACTGGCGGAAGACATGGTTTCTAAAGTTTTTACGAAGTTCATTGAACAGTTGCCAAAACTTGAGTGGCGTGGTGTTCCCCTCAAGGCATGGTTGTTCCGTGTGGCGTCTCATCTTTTGATTGATCATTGGCGTAGCGCGCAACACCGTTTGGATGTCCCTGTGGATAACGAAATCTGGGACCCCCCCTCTCCCCATGACAACCCCGCCTGGTACGCTGAAGGGGTGTTAGATCGTGACCGACTGGTCCGGGTGATCCAAACCCTTTCCATTCGCGATCAGGAAGTGTTGGACTTACATTTCTTTGGTCAACGAGACTCTCGAGAAGTGGCGGAGGTTTTAGAGGTGACGCCAAACCACGCTTCAGTTCTTATCTATCGTGCATTAGGACGATTACGCACCGCTTATTTTCACACCTATGGCCGACCCTCTTCTTCCTAACCCAACGACGGACCCCCTCGACACGCCTTCCGAGAGGGCCCGTCATGCGCTTGATGCTGGTCCGTTTAAAGAAACGGCAGAGGTTTTGCGTCAGGCGGCCAGCCTCTCTCTCCCTCTTTCTGTCGACACTAAATCACGCCATCGCACTCAGCTTATGTCTCTTGCCTCCCCATCCGCTTCTTCGCCATCGCCCGCCTCAGCCCCCAAAGAACCGGTCATGTCTCCAAAGCGTCCTTGGATGATGTGGGCGGGTAGTTTTGCCGGCGTTGCCCTCGTTGCCGTGCTCGCTGTTGCCTTGGTGAAAATGGTTCCAGGGATCATGCCTCTTGTTCCTGGGAAGGTGGAGTTGGGTCAGCTTCTTATTCCGGAAGCGCGCGCAGCGGACGCCTTTCGTTTATATCCGGAAACGGCAGATCAGGCGGGAATGAATGTGGACTCTGCGTTTATCGTGGAATCAAAAATTTCTCTTACGGCGGATCAGCTTAAACAAACGGTGAAGGTTTCCCCGGCGGTGGAAGTTGCCGTGGAAGCAACGAATGATCGGACATTCCGTGTTCGACCCATGCAGCCCCTAAAACCAGGAACAGTCTATAAAATTGCTTTGGCGACCCGCGTGGAAAACGAAGATGGTTCGATCCGTGCGCGCGATTTTTCTTGGGCTTTGCAAACGAAGAATGATCTACGTATTTTATCCATGATCCCAGGCGACCAAACGTCGCGCGTGCCCGTCAACACAGGCATTGAGTTCAAATTTAGCTACCCAGACCTTGAAAATCTCGCTCCCTATTTTTCGATCTCTCCGCATGTCACGGGGACCTTTGAGGTACATGGTCGCAGCGTGGCTTTTGTGCCAAAAACACCCTTACTTCCTGCCACCAAGTATCAGATTAGCTTAAAGTCGGGCGTTCGCGTGAAAGGGAGTGCCCTCGCCCTTGCCGAGGGAGCGGTCATCCGTTTTGAAACGGAACCAGCCCCTATCTTTGAGCAACCTCCGGTCCGTTTTAACATGAGAGAGTTTTCAGAAATAGCACCCGGTCAGGACATTATTTTGACCAGTTGGTATGGAGCTGATCAAAAGCTCACCTCTTCAACGATTGATGTCACAGGATATGTGATCTCCCCTCAAGAAACACGTGCTCTCTTGGATCAGCGTCTCGCCATTCCTGGTTGGGCACCCATCGAAGCGGGGGAATTCTCTGCCTATAAGGGGCTGGCAAAAAATCAGGCATTCAACGTAGCTGTCATGCCAAAGCAGGAACATTCCTATAGCCCATACACGGTTCAATTGCCAAAGATGGATCGCCCGGGTCAATACGTCATCAAATTTCTTCCACGTTTGCCAAAGGCAGAAGAAACGTGGATGCTCCTACAGGTCACAAACAACGCCGTCTATTCATTGGCAGACCAAAAAGATTTGCTCCTGTGGACGGTGGGGGCGAATACGCAAAAAGTGCTCTCGAATCTTCCCATCGAGGTCGCGACCTCTTCCTTTAAAACGGATGCCGGTGGGGTCGCACGTCTTCCCCTTACGGCTTTTGCGACCTCCACCAACACGCCAACCAGTTCGCGTGAATATCTGATTGTCCAATTAGGGGAACCTTCGGACATCTACTTCTATTTTACGCCACGGGCGGGAATGGAGAGATCGCCGTATAGCTGGGGAATGCCCCAAGGGTATGACAACTGGGTGTATCTATTTATTGATCGGCCGATCTATCATCCTACGGATGACCTATCCATGTATGGGTTTGTTCAAAATCGCAATACACATCAGGCGCCCGGTACGGTGACGCTCAAATTGCAAAAACAGGGGATGTGGTGGGGAGATTTCTTTGGCAGAGAAAAGATCTATGCGGAACAAACCGTCACGGCGGATGCTTCGGGCCATTTTCAAGGCACCTTCCACTGGAGTGAGCTTATGGCTGGATACTATCAGGTGAATGCCTATGTAGGGGATCAGTTGGTTGGAGCACGATTCTTCGAGGTGCGTGACTTTATCAAACCGGCCTTTACGATTGATGTTCG
>CAYHOM010000096.1:0-2811 GCA_964358345.1 uncultured Gammaproteobacteria bacterium | reverse complement strand
GTCTTGTCGAACACCAGGCGATAAGTGCCCGGATCCAGGTTGGTGAAACTGTAATTGCAGGACGTGTTGGTGGTAGTGGTCGCAATGGTCGTCCCGCTGGCGTTTTGCAAACTCACCTTGACGCTACCGATACCACCCTCGCCCGTATCCTGGATGCCGTCGCGATCTTTATCTTCCCAGACGCGGTCGCCAATGCTGCACTTCTTGTACAGACCGGCATCCCAGGTCAGGTCGTTTTCGCCGGTTGTCAGGTTGGTGAGCGCGGTCTTGCCGGTCGAATCAACATCGGAATCGATGCTGTCGTTCGTGCCGATATTTGGCTTGGTGTAGTAATAGCCGGTGGGCTTGACCACCTGCACTTTGTAGTCACCCGCGTTCAGGTTAGAGAACAGGTAATTGCCGGAGGCATTCGTGGTGGTGGTAGCCAAAACCGTACCGCCCGAATTGAGCAATTTGACCGTAACGCCACTGATACCCGACTCGCCGCTATCCTGTATGCCGTTGTAGTTGGTGTCGCACCACACCTTGTCACCGATCGAGGCTTTGAGCGAGTTCGCATTGGCCGCGATGCCCGCGTCCCAACTCTTGTCGGATTCGCCGGAATCGAGCACGGTTTGGATGGTCTTGCCCGTAGTCTGGTCCGCATCGGAGTCGAGTGTGTCGTTGCCACCGAGATCCTTGCCGGTGAAACCGTAGCCGGTCGGTAGCGTAGTCTTGTCGAACTGGACGCTGTAGGTGCCAGGCTTGAGGCCGGTGAACAGATAATTGCCGTTGGCGTCAGTCACGAGCGGGCTGCCTAGTGCCACACCAGCCGCATCCAGCAGCGTCACCTTGACGCCTTGAACACCCGCTTCGCCAGCATCCTGCACACCGTTCTTGTTGGTGTCGTACCAGACGCGATCGCCGATTTCGGCAGTGCGGTAGAGGCCTGCATCCACGGATAGATTCTGTTCTCCGACGGTGATAACCACTGGTGCCGTCACCTTGCTGGTGGGGTCGATGTCGCTGTCGGTGTTGTCGTTGCCGCCCAGATCCTTCGGGCTCACCACGTATCCGGCCGGTGCCACAATGGCCACGCTATAGGTGCCGGGAGCCACGTCAAACAGGTAATTGCCGTTCATGTCAGTCAACTGAGTGGCAATAACTGTGCCGATGGAATTTTTCAGTTGCACGGTAACGCCACTAATACCGGCTTCACCAGAGTCCTGCACCCCGTTGGCGTTCTTGTCTTCCCATACGCGGTCACCAAGACTCTGGTAAAGGGCGGGAGTGTTGTAGTGTGCGGCATCGCTATCGGTGAAAACTTGGCCGGAAGCTGTGCCGGTGACAGTACCGATGTTTTTCCACTGTGCGGATGTCAGCACCGTTTCCGTGGCCTTATAGGTCCAAGTTTCCGTCGTGTCCAACATCTGATCGTTATCGGTATCGCCGCCGACAAAAGCCAGATTTGCAATCTTGTCGTCAGAGACTTGGATATTGCTGAGCGCCACGCCTCCGGTATTCTTGACCACGTAGGTAAAGATCGCCTGACCACCAACCGGAATTTTTGGCTGTGGGTCTGTTGGCAGATCAGCATCGTACATCGGGGTATCAACCCAGCAGGTTGCTGTGCTGTCGTCCGGCTTGCAAAGATCCGCGCCCATCTCATTCTGAGTCGCAAACAAATTCTTCGTCGTCTCGTAGTCGCCAGTGGCACAGGCGTTCTGAACCATCGAAATAATCTGATCTTTGGTGTATAGATAATCGATGAATGGGTTTCCCGCATTGAGCAGCGCCGCCGTCGAGTGACGCATCAGCGCCTCGAGACTGCCACCGCCAGCACCCAAGGCGTCCAGCAGCGTGGGTGTGCCGGGCACAGAAACGCCGAAAATCGCCTCGTAGCTGTCGCTGCCATCCTGCTTATAGCCGCTATCCGGCCAGCCGGATAACGGGGAAGGACCATACTCCGAGTGGTTCTTCCAGAAGCACGGTGTCAGACCTTCACCGCCGTCCTTGCAGTCGACACTGTAGTGACCTTGCACGTATTTCTCGATGTCGATGCCGCCTGTCGGGACAGTCACGATGCCCATATCCCATGAAAGATCGATTTCACCAGCAGCGAGGCTGGTGTAAATCGTCTGCCCGGTAGCAGTATTCGCGTCGCTGTCGTTGGCATCATTGCTGCCCGGCGCATTGGGAATGGTGGCCATATAACCGGCAGGCAATGTGCTCAGATCGAAATCAACCCGGTAGTTGGCCGGAGCCAGATTGACGAACAGATAATTGCCTTCGGTGTCGGTGACTTCGGTATCGATGACGACACCGGACGAATTGACCAGCTTGACCATCACTCCAGCGGCACCGGTCTCGCCGTTGTCCTGGATGCCGTCGCGGTCGGTGTCGTACCACACACGATCACCGATCGCCGAGGTCAGTGCGGTAGTAATGTAATGTGCCGCATCGGAATCCGCCACGGTTTGGCCGGAACCCACGCCCGTGACCGTGCCGATATTGACGTACTGCACACCCGGCAAGACGGTCTCGCTGGCGGAGTAGATCCAGGTCTCGGTGGTATCCAGCTTGCCATCGCCATCGGTGTCGCCACCGACGAAATTGAGGCTGGGGATGCGGTCGTCAGTCACCTGAACATTGCTCAATTCGACATCGCCGGTGTTCTTGACCTCATACTTGAAGATGGCTTGGCCGCCAACAGGAATGTAGGGGCCGGTGGGCATATCCGCATCGAAATAAGGCGTCTCCACGACTGTGCCGCCCGCAGGGGTATTGAGATCTGCTCCCAACTCGTTCTGCATCGCGAACAGGTTCTTGGTG
>CAYHOM010000095.1:0-2842 GCA_964358345.1 uncultured Gammaproteobacteria bacterium | reverse complement strand
CGATTTTGCCGTTTTTCGCTTGTCTGTCGGCCAATTCTTTTCTTGCCGCCGTGATGGTCTCACTCATGAGCCTCTCGGCCGGACTCGATTCTTGCTGCTGAGCGCCTGGTGCTTGCGCCTGGGTCAATACAAAATCGCCGGTCTGCGCGGCCGTTTTTTCAAACTTCGCCGGCATCTTGAGCATTGTTTCCGGGTCGAACTTGGCCATCAGTATGGCTGGTTCTGCCACTGGCGCTTGTGCGTAAAAGTCCTCACTGCTGGGCATGAGTGAACTCCTGAAGATATAGTTTGTGAGCGGGATATTGTTAGCTTAGCTAGTTGCCAGGTGCGTGTCAGCGGTGAAATTACGAAGCGAACCGGCAAAAGATTCGTAGAACTACCAACGTGCTTTGATAAAGCGCTTGACGCATAGTAAAGGATAGAGAAACAGCCGGAAAAATTGCCGCGTGCAATGCGGCACGAAAGGACTTGCGCATTCAATGCGGCACTACCCTAGTGATATCTGCGATCGCCCAGAATTGCATTGCCCAACTTAGAGCCGGCGCCCAGAGTCGCTATAGTTGTACCGACGATCGCATAGCGTTTGGACAAAACCGCGGCAACCGAACCAGCAGCCATCAGGACGTCTCCACCAAGGTTTATTCCGGTGTTCACTTTCTCCGCGGTTGTACCCTGATCCAACGTCGATTTGAACACTCTGTAGTCTCCGGGCATCTCTGAAAATGCGAAGCCGGCGGTCATTCCTGCGGTCGCTATGCGAGCAGCTGCATTTAACTGGACAAGCCTGGTAGCGTTGCGTCCAACGTAAGCATTAGCACCGCTGATTGCAGGCAGGAGTGTCTCAATGCTTTTAAAGCATATGTCTTTATCGAACTGGAGAGAACTTGGAAATACATAACTTCTTTGATCGAACAACTTGTCTTGCTTGGAATCAGTAACAAGCGAGCGCACGTCGTCGATGCCTACGAATTCACCGGAATTGTTGTCATGCCTGAAATTGGTAAGACCAACTGCGCGACCCTGGCTGTCCAGCAATGGACCACCGCTGTTGCCGCCTTGAATGCGCGTGGTGGCATGAACGAACATAGAATTGGGATTCACGCCCGGGAGCGAAAATGGAGTAGCAGCAAACCTTTCACGGCTCTGGAAAGAACCATTGCTCATAACAATTTCTTCCACACCATTTGGATGGCCGAGCACCATAAGTTTTTCCCCGGGCATCAAATCTTTTGCACTATCGCGCAACGGTATCGCTCTGAACTTTTCGTCTGGAGAGGCGTCGGTCAACTGGATTACAGCCGATTCGGATCCTGGATGACTTTCCTCTACTAGAGCCGTGTACGTTTTGCCTGTTGAAGTAGTCACTTTGATCGAGGTAGCACCGTCAATTACATGGTTAGCCGTAGCGATTTGACCTTTTTCATTGACGAAAAAGCCGGAAGCAAATGCGCTGTAGGCTTTGCCCTCTGAATTCACTTTCTCGGTCGTGATTTTGACAATTGAGTCGCGGTTTTGAAGATAGAGCTTCGCTTCCGGGGAGTTAAGGTCGAACGCCTCGACTTTCGGCTTATTTTTGCCGTCTAAAACCGGGTCTGCAAGCGAAAATGTAGGAATAAGCACATTGTTGCCTTCAATGACAACATCGAGCGGTGATCGCTTTAGCTGGGGTTGCGCTTCCAGATTGCGCTCCGGAGCACCCGGCACCAGTGGATCGTTGGGAATCACTTGCTCGTCTAGCGGTCTTGTGTCCGGAAACGGAATTCCAATCGGAACTACAGGCTGAACGCCCTGATTTTCTTGAGCGCCGTAAGGTTTGCCGCCACGATAGGTGTAGAACCTGCCGGTAGACGGTGCCGGTGGCGTGCTGTCATAGAATGTATGAAAGCTATGCTGGTGCCAGTTCGGATCAATTTGACCCGCCCCTCTCATAAATACAGAGCCATACCTCAGCTCGGCAGTCCGGTCCGCATTGACGGCATCAGCAGCGACGTTGGCGGCTCTAACCATGGGGCTCTGGTCTTTCGCAAGCCAGGTTAGGCTACCCGCATCAGCCACCCAGTTGGGTGTTTGAGCTGATTCGTCTTCAATAGGAGCTTGGATGTGTTCATGGTAGTCCTGCATTCCCGTACACTATATGGAAACAGTGACAAAACAAATGTGGAATCTACGCAATGGCTGAAAAACTGATATTCGGCGTCGACTTCAGCGGAGCCAGCACAGTGCCAAACAATACCTGGCTGGCGACAGGCCGGTTGGGCAATTTGGGATTAGATATTGTCGACGTCAAAAAGGTCGGCTCTCTGGCGCTCAAAGACGAATTAATCAAGCACAAAGGTCATGCCATAGGTATAGACAGCCCCTTTTCCCTGCCTGCCGAATTTCTGCACTATATGGCGCGCTCCCAGCAGCGGACACCATACCAATCGTTTCAAGAAATGGCCGAGGCGCTGTTTCATATCGGGCAAGCCGGATTTATCGAACTGGCGCAGGATTTCAAAAAAGACTATAAACGCGAGCCCAAAAGAGTGACCGACAAATGGAAAGGTTCTCTGGCAATCTCACCTTTGCACCGGGGCAATCCCTCGATGGTGCAGATGACCTATCAGTGCATCCAATTGCTGGCGATGCTTCCGCCCGACCGTTTTTACACCTTGCCTTTTCAATCAGAAATCGAGGGCGGCTGCGCGGTTATTGAAGTTTATCCGCGTGACACTCTGCACTATTTCCAATTGAAAGAAACGGGCTACAAATCGAATGTCAAAAAAGACGAGCCGCAGGTGACAAGCGTGCGGCACGAGATCGTTCAGGAGCTTTTGGAAATCAAAGAAAAGCGGGGACTCAC
>CAYHOM010000094.1:0-2915 GCA_964358345.1 uncultured Gammaproteobacteria bacterium | reverse complement strand
ACCAATGCACACCTGGAAGATTATCGGATGGGTCGCCACGAAAAGCTTTGTAGTCGATCATCTGTTTTGGTGTAAGGCCATACCGTTCATGAATCGCTGCTGGATCGTATCGTTTTGTTTGTGAAATCCCTTTTTGAAAAAAAATGACGTGTGTCTTCTCATCAACAAGTTGAAGAGCATCAAGGTCCCCAGTCACAATGAGTGTCTCAACATCTTTTTTCTCCGCATGTTTTGCAAGAGTTCCGATCACATCATCCGCCTCGTACCCGGGTGCAACATACGAAGGAATGCCGTAAGCCTCAAGCACGTCCTGAATGATCGGAATCTGATCATAAAGTTCCTGCGCCTTCTTTTCCCGTTGCGCTTTATATGCTGGAAATTTTTCGTGACGAAAAGTTTTGCCCGGAAGATCCCACGCCACAGCCATGTACACGGGTTTAAACTCACCGAGCATCTTTTCAAGCACCATTGTAAATCCATACGCCGCGTTCACGACCTTGCCGGATCGCGTCGTCAAAGGTGGAATAGCGTGCCACGCGCGGTGTAAAAGCGCGTTGCCGTCGAGAATAAGAAACGTGGGTTTGGAGGACATGTGCCAACAGTGTACCGCATCGTTCTAAATGACAAAACATTAACAAAAAAATCCGCCAGAGTGAAGTTCACCCAAGCGGTCACGTGGTTGCGGTCGGTCAGGCGCTGGCCTGCGCGATCATGCGCTGGAACCGGCTGCCGAAGCTGCCGGTATCCGTGAACTTGAACGCGTCAGTGTCCTGGTCGGTGCCGACCAGGATGGCATAGCTGTCCTTGGCACTGGCGCGAATGAGCTTGCCCGAGTTGCGGGGCAAGTCGTCGATCACGACCGCGTCGGTGGTGTTCACGACGATGCTGATGCTGCCATCCTTGCCGAAGATGATCGTGGCCGGGGCGTAGCGATACTCGCCGGAACGCTTGGCCTTGAAGGTCAAGATGATGGTATTGCTGCCATCGATATCCAGCGACATGTCGTCGATGCTGTACGGAACGGTCATCCTCGTGGACTTGGGCATGGTGTCGGGCTTGCGCTCGAGATACGCCCGCAGCTCATCGGCCTTGTAGCCGAACATCTGCTTGCTGCCGTACTCGGCCGTGATGAGCAACCTGCCGCCCACGATGGTGTCCGTGGTCTGGGCCGTTGCGAAACGATTGGCGATGTGCCTGTAGGTGCCCATGTTGTCGTCCAGCCAGAGGCTCGTTGTGCGGGAACCAGAACGCCCGATGAGAAGCAGCGTGGTCTGGCCATCGCTGCACCTGATCGTGCGGTCGCTGCCGAACATGGTGTCGAACATGGCCTGGTCGAAGGCGCGAGCATTGGGATTGCCCTTGTAGGTACCGGCCTGGATCGAGATGTTCACGCCGCGATTCATTGCCGCGAACAGATGACCGTAGTCGTAGGCGGACTTCCTCTGCTCATCGATCTGGGCGCGGTCGAACGATGCCTTGGCGCGTGCGATCTCGCCGACGTTGCCAACGATGTCGAGCATCAGGATGTCAGCGGAATCGTCGGTCTTGTGGACACCGGCGAAAACGATGACGAGCGGGCTGCGGCCAGTGGCCATGAAGGCGTCCAACACCTCGTCGATGGGGCCGGTGATGACCTTGGCTGGCAGCGTCGCAGTGCCATTGTTGCCGAGGATCTGGATCTGTTCGATCGAAACCTTGGGACGCATGCGGGAGCCCTCACCTTTGCCCAAGTGGTTAATCTTGGGACTTTTGAACGCTCGACCAATCACCTTGAGAGGCCAAGACGCACATGACTCCGAATGAACCAGGAGCCAAGTGGACAGGAGTTTATAGAAACCTGAAATGATCGTCAAGGGATCCTTGACATCCGCACACATTTGTCTTACGCTTCGATCCTTCGGTGCCACAACTAACACCGAAAACCGAGGAGACAATCCGATGAAACGCATCCTGATTCCATGCCTCATCATCGCACTCATGATCCCGAGCTTCGCCAGCGCGAAGTGCAAGGACTGGGCGGAGTACCGCAAGACTAATGGCGGCTGCATTAACGAACCTTCTATCATCATCCCCAAGAAGGAAGAGCTGGCTCCCGAGACCGTACCTTCAGCCGTATCCGAAATGGAAACGCCTCGACAAACGCACAAGCGCCGTTTCTTGCACGAAGACGACATGGTCATCCTCCACATGGACGATGGAACCGCCTACATCGTCGAGACGAAGTCGGAGTCAACGCCAACAGCCACAACTGAACCGAGTTCGGTTGGAACAGAAAGCGCATCACCACCGAATTCACCAGAACCAAAGATCAAAGAAAGCGATCTGAATTTGAAGATCGGCTTGGTGCCGGCCACACCGCCCGTACCGATCGACCCAAACGACAAGATCATGTTGCGACGCGTCGCTGGAGGCGATGACCTCCAGATTTTCAGAGGCGTGAAAAACGTCGAATACCTCGAGAACTTCAACACGCCAGATCTGTTCGTTGTCTCGGACGATGGGGTGCACTACGCCTACGTGCGAGGAGGCACCCTCGTCGTCGACGGGATACGGACGCCGCTTCCGGAAGGCGCGTCGCTCATCAGGGGACTCCGATTCAAGAACAACGACTCGATCGTGCGCATCGACGTCTCGACTCCACGGGGAGGTCAGACTGTGAGTGCGATCGTCCCAACCGTCCAGTGACTGTCAGTAACCCGAACTGACAGTTTTTTCTATTGCAGAGGTCTCTTCCCATTCTGGAACAGTCCCAGAATAGTAATTACTACCAACTTTTAACCATTCGACAAACCTAAGATTTCCCTGTAATTTAGTTGAGGCTTTTAAAAAAGCCCATGTAGTTCAATGGATAGAACTGCGGACTTCTAAGCCGTTATTCGAGGTTCGATTCCTCGCGGGGGCACCAGATAATACTT
>CAYHOM010000093.1:0-2920 GCA_964358345.1 uncultured Gammaproteobacteria bacterium | reverse complement strand
TCGGATTCTGAACGTGAGCTAACGTGGCATGTCTATGACTGATGAAGTGTCGGTACGCCGTGAGAAACTGAACCGTTTACGTGATGAGGGGATCAACCCCTATCCGGCTTCCTGTGAGCGGACGCATCACGTGCAGGATGTGCTCCTGCAATTTGATGGGTTGGTTGCAGATCAAGCAGTTCTCAGCATCGTTGGACGTCTTCTCACGATTCGTGTCCATGGCGGAATGATCTTTGCGGATCTTTTTGATGGAAGTGGAAAAATCCAAATCGCCTTTAAAGAGGATGTCTTGCAAGCGGAAGAATTTATACGGTTTCGTGACATGATGGATCCTGGTGATTTTGTGGAAGTGAAAGGTGTGTTATTTTTAACCAAACGAGGAGAACGAACATTGCGGGTTCAGTCATGGCGGCCACTTGCCAAGGCACTTATGCCCCTGCCGGAGAAGTGGCACGGCCTGACAGATACCGAAGCTCGTTTTCGCAAGCGGTATCTTGATCTCCTCATGAATGCGTCGGTGCGCGACCGCCTACTCACACGCTCTCGTATCATTTCTTCCATACGCACTTTGTTGGATGCGCGCGGATTTATTGAGGTTGAGACCCCAACCTTACAGCCGCTCTATGGAGGTGGATTTGCACGGCCTTTTGTGACGCATCATAACGCCCTGGATGTTGATTTTTACCTCCGCATCTCAGATGAAATGTATCTGAAACGTTTATTAGTGGGTGGCTTTGAACGGGTATACGAAATCACCAAGGTGTTTCGCAACGAAGGGATCGATCACGATCACAACCCAGAGTTCACGATGTTTGAGGCACAAGTGGCCTATCAAGACTATCGTTGGGGGATGGATATCTTTGAAGAAATTTTTGAACATGCCGCCACATCCGTACTGGGAACGACCGAGGTGAGGCATGGTGATGTCAGTATCAATGTTCAGCGACCCTGGAAGCGGTATCGGTTAGTGGATGCCGTGCGAGAGATTGGCGGCCTGGACGTTTCCCTTTGGCAGGATATCGGAGAGGCAAAGGAGTGCCTTGCGCCTCATCTTGGATCTGATCATAAACGTTTGGAACTTGGTCGTATGCGTTCAGTCGGTGAAGTCATTGCCTTTGCGTTTGAAGAGTTGGTTGAAGAGAAACTTATTCAGCCAACCATCATTTATGATTACCCGATTGAGGTTTCTCCGTTGGCAAAGAAGACGGCTGACCCACGGTATACAGGACGATTTGAAGCTTTTGCTTTGGGAAGTGAGATCGGTAACAACTATTCAGAATTAAATGACCCTGTTGATTTGGCATGTCGCTTTGTAGAAGAAAATAAGAAGGAACAGGCAGGGTTTGATGAAGCGCATCAGACCGACCAGGATTATCTGGAAGCCATTTCCCATGGGATGCCCCCTGCCTGTGGATTGGGGATTGGGATTGATCGGATGACGATGCTCCTCACAGGAAGTGGTCATATCAAAGAAGTCATTTTGTTCCCTACCCTCCGTCCACGACAGGATGGGATGAGCGATGATACGCGTTGACAGCGTTTCCTCCATGCCGCATCGTGAAAGGGTATGATACGTGTCATGTGTTTTGGTACATTCGATCGTCTCCATCCAGGGCACATTTCCTACTTTTGTCAGGCGAAAGAGTTGGGGGAAGAAGTGGTGGTTGTTGTTGCGCGTGATGCAACGGTGTTGGACGTGAAGGGTCAGCTTCCCAGCATGAATGAGCAAGATCGTCTTCAGGCTGTTGCGGCACACGAAATTGTGACCAGTGCCCATCTTGGCAACCCGGATGATAGGTTTCAGATTATCGATGATCTGAAGCCAGATATTCTTCTTCTGGGATATGATCAACGCGCTTTTACCGAGTCGCTCAAAGAGCGACTCGCTGAGCGCGGAATTCATGTCCATATCATGCGCGCAAAACCTTATCGTTCCGATGTCTATAAATCGTCTCTCTTACGCGCACCGTCTTCGCCCGTAGTCTATGAGGATGACGGTGATCAATTACCTCTTTAGATGCTGTTATGCTTGATATCAAATATATCCGTGATCATGTTGAGGCTGTTCGAGAAAATATTCGTGTTCGCCAAGCATCGGCCGACCTTGATCTGCTCATCCGCCTGGATGATGAGCGTTCGGTGTTGATGAAGGATGTTGAGCACCGGCGACGTGAACGCAACGAGGTGGCAGAACGTGTCTCGACCACCTCCGCCGCAGAGCGTCCCGTTCTCATAGAACAGGGTAAATTTCTTAAAGAACAGATTGCGAGCCAAGAACGACGATTAGATGAGGTGACGGCACTTTGGACCACCGAGATGATGCGGTTACCTAATTTGACCCATCCAGATGCCCCCGTGGGTGCTACGGATGCCGATAACGTACCTCTCCATCAGAGCGGAACGATCGCGAAGCTCTCTTTTTCTCCCCAATCGCACGTTCAGCTTGCTGAGCGGCATGATTTGATTGATTTTGTGCGTGGGGCGAAAGTTGCAGGCGCGAAGTTTTATTTTTTGAAAGGTAAACTTGTTCTTTTGGAACAAGCACTTGTGCAATGGGTGTTGCATTTGGCGGCTGCGGAGGGGTTCATTCCCATGACTACGCCAGACCTTGCGAAGGACGAGGTTCTTGTTGGGGCAGGGTTTCAGCCAAGAGGTCCGGAGGCGCAGATTTATTCTGTCCAAGACACAGATCTGTCCCTCATTGGAACGGCAGAAATCCCTTTGGGTGGATATCATAAGGATGAAATTTTAGAGGAGGATCAACTCCCTCTTAAATATGTTGGGTTGTCACATTGTTTTCGTACGGAAGCTGGGACGTATGGCCGTGAATCGTACGGGCTCTACCGTGTCCATCAATTCACGAAAGTAGAACTTTTTGTTTTTGCTGGTGCCTGGCAGTCTGAGGCGATCCATGAACAGC
>CAYHOM010000092.1:0-3011 GCA_964358345.1 uncultured Gammaproteobacteria bacterium | reverse complement strand
ATTTTGCCGAGCGTTATTATTCTCCAGATCACTTAGAGGCGGGAGACCTTGTTATTGCGAGTCAAAACGGTCGTACCCATGTGCAGCGTTCGTGGAACGAGGGCCAGCTCCTTTTGGGAATCGTGTCTACACGGCCGGGGTTTGTGGCAGGCCGTCCAGGAACGTCAACATTTCCGATTGCCTTGGTCGGCCGTGTTCCAACAAAAGTTTCTGCTATGAAGGGTGCCATTCATGCGGGTGATCCGTTGACGGCCTCTACGATTCCGGGAGTAGCCGTCAAAGCTTTGGTAGCCGGTCCGATCATTGGGCAGGCTTTGGAGGATTTTGATGGATCTTCGCTGGGCGTTATTGAAGCCTCTGTGAACCCATCTTGGTGGGGAGGGGATACGACGAGCACCCCCATGGTTGTCTCAACAACGACCATGCCTCTTTCTTCTAACCATCGTGGGTTAGCGTTGATGTTGACTGGAGCCAAGCGCGTTCATGTTTCATTTGCATCCGTAGGAGGATATCCAAGCATTCAGGTTACCCCTTATGCGGAAGTAGAGGGGGGATGGTGGATTAGTGGGATTACTGATCGTGGATTTGATGTGATCTTCCGCCAAGAGCAGACACGTAATGTTGGGTTAAGTTGGACAGCTATGCCATTCCTGGGAGATGAGCAGGTACATCAATCAGATGGGACATTTGCACAGATGGATCCGACAACAGGGATTCTGGTTCCAGAAACTAGGGCGACCTCAACGGAAATGGTTGTGCCACCGCTACCTCCACCCATAGAACCTCCAGTGCCTGATGTGGTGACATCGAGCACGGAAGTGATCCCGATCATGGATACGTCTTCAGCGACGAGTACAGAGGTGGTCCCACCGATCATAGAAGAACCCTCCGCGATCGTTATCGCAGAAGCTTCTTCGTCGGCAGACGTGGTTCTTCCCTTAGAAACGTCGGTTTCAACGACAGAATAGCCTCAAGGTGAGAGGGCGATGGGGGCTTTTGGTGTGCTATACTGAGGATAGCTTTTTTTGTGTATGTCCTCGCTTTTTTCTGATCACATCCCTCTCCCTCCTCAATCCATGGCGGCATCCGTCGTGAACAGGGTGAGTGGTCACGTGGAGAACCGATCCCGTCGCACCTTGGGACTTTTTTTACACCTGATTATTTTTTTTACACCTCTGTATCTGTATCCAGGACAATGGTCTTTAGGGGAGCTTACGAAGCAGTCCTTTTTTTTGTGCATGTTAGCTGTTGCTTGCATTGCGTGTGTGAAGATGATCCTGCAGGAACAAAAAATCCATTGGCCAAAGAATTGGTTGCATCTTGTTCCTCTTCTCTTTGTGACGGGGTATGGGCTCATAGCGACTCAGCCCACAGACCTGTTTCCTTCTTGGTTTGGGACTTCTACTCAATCAGCTTGGTCTGTCATAACGGTGGTTGGCTATCTCGTCTTTTACGTTCTTCTCTTGCAGCACATGCGCAGTACTGGCCATCTGTATCGTCTGTTATTGACGTTCTTTCTTTCATCTACGCTGATGGCATTCGGTGGCATCCTGTGCCTTTTGATAACAACTCTGGTTCCTGGGTGGGGGGCTTCCTGGCAGGGGTGGACCCCAGTTGGAACGATCTACAGCTTGGGTTTTTTTCTTGCCCCTACGATCCTGTCAGCCTTCGTTTTGCTTCATGAGATGGGTCAGGGGAAAGCGTGCCCCATTGGTCAACACACGAGGGTTACGCGGGTGTGTTTTTGGATGAGCGTTTTAACGCTTGTTGTTTCCCTTGGGTTTATCGGTTTACTGAGCCTCCGGTCGTTATGGATCGTCATCCTACTCTCCCTCCTCGTCGTTATGGCATGCCACGGGTGGCAAGCTCGTGGACGCCGCTTGGTTTGGAAACCATGGTTATGGCTTGTCCTTGCATCCTCTGTTTGTCTTTTTCTCATTTTTGTTCGCATCCCATTCCATCCATCTATTCCCCCAGAGGTTTCACCTAATCTCACGGCCAGTTGGTTGATAGCCAAGCAGGTGCTCCATCAGCATCCGGTCGTTGGGTTTGGGCCAGAAACGTGGGGAGAGGCGTATATACGGTTTCGTCCCATGGAGATAAATCTCTACCCCTTCTGGGAAATCCGCTTTGATCGCGGGTACTCATCGGTGTTAACCTCATTCGCGACAGTGGGTATTGCCGGGGTTCTACTCCTTCTTGTCCTTCTGTTTGCCCCCGCCGTCAAAACGATTAGCTATTTTTATCGTAAACCGGTAGATGAAAGGTGGTGGACGTCCTTGATTGTATTTGCTGGGTGGTTGGCGATAACGGGTGTTTTTTTCACCTATAACGTGACGATCGCGCATCAGATGGTGTGGTGGTTATTTACGGCGATGCTGGCCGTTCTGACAGCCGGATCATCAACAGATCGCTCATTCTCGCCATCTTCCTCAGTGCGTCGATCTCTATCCGTGGGTGTTTGGGTAGGAGCGGTCGGCGTTATTGTCCTCATGGGGTATCGACTTGTGTGCGAAGGGGTATGCGCTGTCACACTCACCCGCTATCAACAGGACCGGGGACATGCGCAAGCGGGAGAAACGCTACGCGTTCTCCATCGGTTCGTACCGTGGAATGATGCCTATACCAGAGCATTTGTTGAAATGTCTATGCAGCAGGTCATGCAAGCAGTTGACCATAAGCCGACGCCGGAGCAATTTTCTCACCTACGTGGATTGGTTGCTGAGTCTCTTGAACATATGTTGGCTGCACACAAACGGCATCCGCAGGATGTGGAGAATCTAAAGGAGCTGGCCAGCGTATACGCGCGTATGGCCTCGTTTACTGGTCCGCAGGCTTGGATGCAAGCCCTCTCCTATTATGAACAGGCTCGTCAGTTGGACCCCATGAATCCGGCTCTTCCCTATGAACAGGCTCGCATTGTTTTGCAGCTCGTAGAGCATGACCGCATTCAGATGCAAGCCAAAGACCTACAGAAAAGCGCGGCAGCGAAGACGGCGTCGGCGCAACAC
>CAYHOM010000091.1:0-3082 GCA_964358345.1 uncultured Gammaproteobacteria bacterium | reverse complement strand
CCCCCATCGGCGCTAAACACAATGTTGCTATTTGTCGCGTACACGATCAAGTTGGAATTACGCGGATGGATCACCATGGCACGAATGTCCGTAGTATCTGGAGGCGTCGGGAGATTCAAGGCTGCCCAGCTCGCTCCCCCATCCTGTGTACGTAAGATGCCGTACTTGGATACGGAATAGAGGGTATTCGCCAAACTGGGATCCATCACCAAGATTTTGGCACGACGTGCATAATCGAACGTTTCAAATTGTTTATAGATGCGCTCCCAGCTCGTTCCTGCGTCGCTCGATTTTAACAATCCAGAACCATCTGTAGATACATAGACAATGCGTGAGTCCCGTGGATCTACCGCCACCCCCGTGACGCGTGGACTCTCCGGTGTTGCCAAGCGTGCCCAAGACACCCCACCATCGTCTGAACGGAACACATCCCCCAAATTGGTTCCCGTGTATAACCGTCGTGCGTTGAACCAATCCACCGTCAGCACCGTAAACGCCATCTCTGGACGCGAATCTACATACACCAAGTTCCAATCACGGCTGCAGTTGGTTGTTTTATGAATCTGGTTCCCACGTGCGGCATAGATCGTGCACTTCTCTTTTGGATCAACCGCAACCGCCGTGATCTTCCCCGCTGTGAGACCCTTCGCCTGCGCCCAAGAGGCCCCCCCATCCAAGGAGGAGAGAAGTCCATTCTCGACGGTGCCGAGATATACGGTCTGCGTATCTTGTGGATCGACGGCCAAGCTCACTGTTCCCACATCGGCGATGCTTCCAATTTTGGTGCCCAAGTTTAAGGTAGAAAGCTGTTGCCATGTTGTGCCATTATAACGGGTGCGAAAGGCACCGCCATCTAGTCCAGCCGGTTTGGCGGATCCACCGAAACAGCCGGCACCGAGCAAGGTCATCACGCACATGGGCGCGACGATTCGCGCGAGATGAAGAGGAATGGTCATAAATACGCAGGATGGAGAAAAGATGGGATAAAAGGTTCCTCTCTAAGATACGGCTGAATGGCCGACCATTCAAGAGCGAGACGCGGAGACAGGGAGGAGCCAACAAGACGCCAGGCATGAAAAAGCCCATGGGCCATCTGCGTAGACTCACGAGGGCGGTCTTCGAATGTGCGTGAACACTCCCTCATAATAAGGTGCAGGACGGTTCGCCACTCGGCTTCTGCGTCATCCATTTTTTCGATGCGTTGCGTAAGCTGCTCCAGCACCCCGCAACTCTTTCCCACCGGCCCTTCCAAGAGCGTCTTCCAGATTTCACGAACCAATTTTTCGCGCTCTGTCCATGCAGCATCATCCGCTATACATCGCTTTATCATTCCGGGACTTCCTGAAGCACGCTTTAGACAGATCTCTACACGTTCTGGAGAGAGACCCTCGGACTGGATCCAATGTCGTAACTCGTCTGATTGCACGCGACCAAACACGATGGGAGTGAGGCGAGAACGTAACGTAGCCGGGAGCCGTTCAGGAGCTTCCGTCACAAAAAGATAGGTGGCATTTGCAGACGGTTCTTCCACGGCTTTTAACAACGCGTTGGCCGATTCTTCATTCAACCGTTCGGCATCGGCAACATAGGCGATCTTTCGTCCACCACGCGCCGTACTCAAACTCATGCGTTGCACAAACGCACGGGTTTGTTCGATCGAAAAAGACCGCGCATCCTCTTCACGAAGGAGACGGATGAAGTCTGGGTGTGCGTCTAAAGATGTTTTGGCATCCACTTCAAGAAGGATTCTGGCGAACCGCTCTGCCACCATGCGCTTCCCCACACCATCCGGACCAGAAAAAAGATACGCCGATGCCGGATGAGAAGAGGTTTTTGAAAGGATATCCAAAATCGTTTTATGACCAATGACGTCCGAAAATAACGGATGTGGCATGGAAAAAGAGTAGCATGGGTGATGTCCTGATGCACAATGCCACTCCTCCATAACGAGTGGCCTGGAAGTTAAAAACGATACCGCTTTCCTTTGTCATCCTGAACGAAGTGAAGGATCTGGGCCTTCTACTTCTTTCATGGGGTGAGATCCTTCGTTCCGTCTAACTCCACTCAGGATGACACAGGTGAATGCGCAAGTCCTATATGTGTGTCATTTCGAACGAAGTCAGGTCGAACGTAGTCAGGCCGAATGACCTGATGACCTGATAAGCTGACGAAGAGAGAAATCTGGGCGATAAAGATGAGGACCAGATCTCTCCTCGCAGACTCGTTCGAGATGACACAGGGAGTCGTTTGTCATTCAGGATGACAGGGTGGAATCTCCCAAAGATGATTTTTTCCTTGTGTCATCCACGCTCGTACCTAAGACAGATCCGCCTATGGCGGAGAAGACGGCGATGGAAAGGAAGGGAAATTTTGGAAATTGAATAGCCCTCCCGCTGAGTTGTTAGCTCAGGGGAGGGCTGGAGAGGCTTACGAGGGGCGGCACAACCCGATGTTGCACCCCGTCCCCAAGATGTTCAGCATCTCGTGGGAACAGGACATCGGGACCCCGTTCTTGGTTACTGACCGCGTGCCGAAGGTCAGGCACGCGGTGGAGGTCCACCGGCCGGTGATGTAGAAGTCTCGGACCGGGGACGGGGTGTCCGAGGCCGGGAGGCTCAGGATCACCCGGACGTTCCAGAACGGGTCGAGTCCCCGCTGGACGGTGAACCGGCAGGTCACCGACTGGGTGGTGGACGCGCACGTGGCGAAGTCCGACCCATACCAGGCGATGAACTCCAGTCGCTGGACGTTCCAGCCGGCCGGCATGGTCTGGGTAACCTCCCAGACGTCCACGAGTCCGGGCGACACGTCCGGCCCGGGACCGGCATCGGGGGTCGGCATCCCCGCATCGGGCGGCGGGGGCATGGAGCACCCGAGAGGCGAACAGCCCGGGCGGAGGACGCAGACGGTGCCGGTCCCCAACGGGTTGCACACCGTCCAGGTCGTCCCCGCGACGGTGCCGGGGAGACAGTCCCTGGGGTCCACGATCGCCCCCGGGGTGCACACCCTCGGGGGGTTGGTGTCCACCGGAGGCACGGCCGTGTCCTGGGGGGGCGGGGTGCCTGTGTCCGCCGGCGGGGTC
>CAYHOM010000090.1:0-3162 GCA_964358345.1 uncultured Gammaproteobacteria bacterium | reverse complement strand
ACCTTTCGTCACACGGCCTATGAGGCCTATAAAGCTCACCGCGAGGAGCAGCCGGATGAACTCTACGCACAAATCCCATGGATCCAAGAGGGGTTAGCCACGCTCAATATCCCCTCTTTGTTTTTGGATGGATATGAGGCAGATGATTTGCTGGGAACGCTTGCTAAGCGCGCACATGATGCCGGTTGGGAGGTCGTGATTGTCACGAGTGATCGCGATGCTTTTCAACTTATTCGTCCGGGCGTCTCGGTTATGGTATTCAAAAAAGGGGTTACGGAGACCGTACTTATGGATGAGATGGCTCTCAAAGAGCAGTACAGCCTTACCCCACAACAGTTTCTTGAATATAAGATCATGCGGGGGGATCCATCTGACAATATTCCCGGCATTCGTGGGATTGGAGAAAAAGGAGCGGTAGAGCTCCTTCAGAACTATGAAGACCTTGAAAGGATCTACAAAGCTGCCCATGATGCCAAATCTGCCATGAAATCAGGGGTACGTGAGAAGCTGCTTGCGGCAGAGTCTGAGATCCCTCATCTGCGTATGCTCGTTACCATCGTGGTTGATGTTCCGATCACTTGGAAGCCGTCCCCTTCTCCTCTTACGGATATCGATCAGATGAGTGTGCGACGTTTTTTGATCGAATATGGTTTCAAGACTCTCCTCACGCGCATCCCCGGTGCTTCACAGGCACGGCAGACCTCCTCCACGACAGACGGACCCATCATGAGGAACGTTCCTGCGGCAAAGGTGGTGAAAGCCGTGGATCAAGCATCGTCATCGGTGACGGTTCTTGGTAACAAAGAGGAGGCTACGGAGGCACTGAAAATACTGCGAGCAAACGCTGATTCCCTCGTCATCTGTGCCTCGCGCGGAACGCCGGGCTCTCTCTTTGCCTCCATGGTGGATGGAGTTGTGATTGGTACGGAAAACCAACTCTTTCTGTTCTCACGGGAATTGGTTGACGATCCAAAGATTCATGAGCCGTTGGCTCACTTATTGGCATCAGATCACCCAAAGATCGGCCATGACGTGAAAAGCGAGATGCGTGCGCTGGAAGTGCTCGGTTTCACCGCTACGGAATGGGCATTTGATACCATGCTGGCGGGCTATCTTTTGCATGCCGGCGAACGAGATCATGATCTGACCGCTATGGCTGCTTTCTATCTTCAGCAGAACATTGAGGAACAACCGGGTGTGGATAGGCGAGCAAGAACGATATGCTCCTTAGTGCCGGTCCTACGTCAGGCATTGCAGAAGGACGGTTTAGAAACGGTGTTAACTCGGTTTGAAATGCCGCTCGTCCCTGTCCTTCGCGCCATGGAACGACAAGGGATTTTGGTGGATGTGAATTATCTCCATAATCTGTCGCGGGAGATGTCACGTGATAAAGCGGCCCTAGAAAAAAAGATGATGCAGGTGGTAGGAAAAGAGTTTAATCCAGCCTCTCCAAGCCAATTGGCAGAAATCTTGTTTGATACCTTGAAATTGTCGACGAAAAAGATCAAACGTGGCAAGACGGCGTATTCCACGGCCGCCTCTGAGTTGGAAAAGCTGCGCGGACAACACCCCCTCATCGAGATGATTGAGCAGTTTCGTGAACTGTCTAAGCTCCTTTCAACCTATGTGGATGTACTGCCGACGTTGGTTGATGCAACCGGACGGATACACACAACCTATAACCAGGCGGTAGCGGCAACCGGACGGTTGTCTTCAACGGACCCAAATTTGCAAAACATCCCCGTACGAACGGAATTGGGTCGTCGCATTCGGCGTGCCTTTGTGGCTGAGCCAGGGTATGTGTTGCTATCCTGCGACTATTCACAAATCGAGCTCAGGCTTGTAGCCGCTCTCGCCAAAGACAAAGAAATGTTGGCAGCCTTTGACCGGGGGGAAGATATTCATACGACGACCGCTTCTCATATCTGGCAGATTCCTATGGAGAAGGTGACGAAAGAGCAGCGACGCATTGCGAAAGCGATTAACTTTGGTCTGATCTTTGGACAGGGGCCCCAGGGGCTGTCAGCCGTTGCCGACATTTCTCCGATGGAAGCAAAGAAGTTTATCGCTGCCTATTTCGATGCGTATCAAGGGGTTAAGACCTATATGACGGAGACGCGTGCCCTGGCCCATCGTTTGGGATATGTCGAGACATTATTTGGTAGGCGGCGCTATGTTCCAGAGATAACATCCCCCCTTCCACAATTACGCGCGCAGGCAGAACGGATGGCGATCAATATGCCTGTTCAAGGAACGGATGCAGATCTTATGAAACTAGCGATGATTGAATTGCATCGTCTCTTATCAAAGAAGTTTCCACGCGTACGCATGCTCCTTCAGGTGCATGATGAATTGGTTTTTGAAGTCCCCGAAGCTGAAGTAAAGGATGTTGCCTGTTTTGTGAAAGAAACGATGGAGCATGTTGAAAAGGTTGGCGTTGTCATCGTGGTGGAAACAAAAGCGGGAAAAAATTGGGAAGAGATGACCTCCCTAACGCGCTGACCTATGTTGATCATCTGTCTTGGACCGGATAGCTACCGTGCGCTCACGAAGGCGAAGGAACTCGAAAAGGCCTTTATTGAAAAACATGATTCACGAGCGATGAGTGTAGAAAGAATCGAAAAAGGTTCTGCTACGACGGATGCTTTGATTGAGCGCGTCAATACGCCTAGTTTGTTTTCGTCTAAACGGTTTATTCGAGTGTCCGACCTGCTGCAAGATTGTCCTAAGTTGAAGCAAAAATCTTTAATTCAAGCGTTGAATCAAGATCCTGAACATATCATCGTCGTAAGTGTCGAGCGAGAATCTCTGACAGAGGCATCTATTAAGCTATTTTCAACGGTTACAAAGTATATATCGTATGACTTCCCCATCATGAGCGGGAAGGAGTTTTTGTCATGGTCTCTTCAGATGGCGGCGCGTGTAGGGGTGACGAACCAAGTATGGGTAGAGCAATTAGCAAAATCAATCACAGGAGATAGTTGGCAAATGATGCAAGAGTTGTGTAAGTGTGCCGCAGGGGCCGAGCCAACAGGGATCGACGCGTTCATAGAACCAACCATCTTTCAGTACGCGGAAGCATTTCTGCGGGAAACGGCAGCTCAGCGAGTCTATTTGAATGATGAAGACATGTTGGGGCAGATCTTGTCGGTGTTTGTGACG
>CAYHOM010000089.1:0-3179 GCA_964358345.1 uncultured Gammaproteobacteria bacterium | reverse complement strand
GGGCCTTGATGCCGGGAGGGATGGAGCTCGGTTGACGATCATGTCTGCCCTCAAGTTCGACCACCTTCGCGTCCTGCGCAAGATGGGCCTCCGGATAGGCTTGGTGCGCGGGCTGCGTCCGTTGTCCAAAGGGGTCGCTGTAGCGCGCCGTAGCTTCATCACGCTCTCGAACGAAGGTCTGGAGATGGGCAGGATCTCCGTGTCCCGATCCGCAGAGCCGAGCAGTACTCTCTCGATATTGCCGATTCTGGATGTCGCGATCATCGAGGACCGTGTCATGTTCTCGAGCGCGTGCGGCTTCTCCGAAGAGACTGTTTAGGAGCGCGGGGTTCAGCGCTTCACCATGATTCGCGGATACCGTTTGAAGATCGGCATACTCGTCGAGAATGCCGATGACCCGCTGAATCCGAACTTCTTCGGTAAGCTCAGTGGAGTCAGGCAGCTGGCAGAACCGGCGGTGGGCAGTGAGTACACGACGCGACCAGTCCATCGGAGCCAAAACGTCTTCGAGAGACGTGTTCGTGGTCCCTACGCGAATGAACCGGGTATGGAACCCATCCATGATGGCACCGTAGGAATCTTCTACGGCGTTTCGACGCTCACGCTCCTTCCCGAATCGATACTCTTGTACCAGTGTAGTGACCAAAATGGCCAAGACGATGGCAAAGAGCATAATAAGGAGCTGGTTCAGAGTCCATGCGTGCGGCGATGTCACCACGGCTGTCGACGGCATGACCACAGAGGGCCGTGGGGGAAGATTTGGAGCAGGGGCTGGGACGACCGGTCGGACAGGAACCAGCACGGCACTCATGGCTTCCACCAACGCCAACTGTGTTGCGTGCACAGAGGACATCCCTGGCTGATAGGCCGGGGAAAAGCTTCGCATAAACTCGATGTACCAGCGCGCCACCTGCGCCAGCGTGATGGGAGTCGTCGTTGACCGGTCCACGGCCAGCCGAACCTCAGATCCGAGATCCTCAATGGATCCTGGATGATGACGTCGCGGCACCCAATACGTCTCGTGGTCGGAGATGAGTCGTAGATGGTGCGGTCCGCCCTGACAGGTCGCCCAGTGGTTGGGGTTACGCGAGAAGGTTCGAGCACGCTCTGCAGTGTGGCCGCAGACGTAGACCAGATTCCTCCTCCCTTCCGCATCACGTGACGGGCTCAGCCGCACGTTAAGAGCAATGAAGTCATCTTCCGTCACCGAAGGCTCACTTGCGGGCAGCTGCTTGTTCACGAAGGCGAGCAAGCGCCTCACCGTCACCCCGCGCCCGACGCGGACACGATAGGCGTCATGTACCTCATCGACCGTCACCCGGAGGTGACCGTCCGGCAGACGCTGCTGAGCGTTCACGATTCCTCCGGAGAGGAGGACGGCGGCAACACACGCGAGCACGAACAGGAAGCGACTGGGCATCATCTTACCCTCAGGCTGAGGAAATCTGCCTCTCTATACCAACAGAAAATGGCAAAAACGTCAACGCAAGACAGACATGTTTTCTTGAGGTATCCTAAGGAAACATGAACCATTTTCTCCTATTTGGGAGCCATCCGAACCTCTCACAGGCAGAGGCATCTGCCGTTCTTCTAGAAGATCCGCACTTAATAGCCGGAGGGCAGATGGCTCTCTATGATCAGGAAAAATGGGATGGAACCTCTATCCAATCACGTTTAGCCGGTATCACGAAACTGGGCGATATTGTCTATGAAGCCCCGCTCGCTCATCTTTCTTTGGAACACTTAGCCAAGTGGACGCTCGCCCATCACAAAGAAGGGAAAATCCTGTTTGGATTTACCGTGTATGGGGGTTCAGACGCTCAACGTCTGCGCGTTGATAAACTTGCTCTCCCTTTTAAACGACTCCTTCAGACATCCACGCTCCCTGTTCGGTGGGTCACAGGAAAAGAAGGGATGGTTAGCCCGGCCGCGGTCGAAAAATTGAACTTGACGAACGAGGGTTTCGATTTTGTCTTTGGCATCGTGGATAAGACCGTATACATCGGACGGACAACTCATGTCCAAGATGCAACCGCCTGGAGCACCCGTGACTATGGGCGTCCCTTTCGGGACACAAAAACCGGTATGCTCCCCCCAAAACTCGCGCGCCTCATGGTGAATCTTGGATGCGGACAGCGAGACCCTGGCACGCTCACTATCCTTGATCCTTTTTGCGGAGGAGGAACCATCCTCATGGAGGCTGCCTTGATTGGTGCCGGCCATATGATCGGATCTGATATCGATTCAAAGCAGGCAAAAGGTAGCGAAGAGAATAACGACTGGCTCGTTCAACAGAAGGTGATTCGCCCCGAACAACGTGAGCGTATCACCCTCCTCACTTCGCCAGCACAAGAGCTTCACGAGCGGTTGATGGGCATAGAGGTCGACCTGATCGTGACGGAGGGGTATCTTGGCCATCCCCTTCAAGGCAATGAGCTGCAAAGCTTCCTCGATAAACAAAAAAGAGAAGTCGAAAAGATCTGGATGGAGAGCCTCGCATCTTTGGCAAAGCTGCAATTACCGGGAGGAAAAGTGGTGTGTATTTGGCCCACCTATACCACAAAAACGGCGCACGCCGAGGTTGACCTCACCGCACAGGTGAGAACCGTTGGGTATGAACGTCTCGACATGGGGAACCTTCTGTACGGAAGAGAGGACCAACATGTCAAAAGACAGGTGGTGCTCTTGGAACGGAATTAGGGATAGATCTGTCTCCCCTCTTCATCGTAGATAATGATCGCTTGGACAGGACAGGCCTGTGCCGCGAGTAAGATCGTTTCCGCATCGGCCCCGTTTTGATCGACCACGTAGGCTTTATTTTCTTCATCCAATTGAAACACGCCTGGTGCAACGGTGACGCATGGGCCTGCTCCGATGCAGAGATCACGATCAACGACCACTTTGGAAATTTTTAACGGCTTGGGAGCATCTGACATAGCGTTTAGGCACCAAAATATTTTTCTTTATAAAAACGAATTAACTGTTCCGCCTCGGGGATGCAGGAAGGATCACCGGTTCCCACTTTAGTTTTCTGCTGTACCTTCTCGAATGTATCTGCGCCATCAAGGACCGCCTCTTCAATATCATGGTCGGTGATTTTCAGAACCTTATCGATGATACGTCCCTGCTCGATCTCGATCAAATCATGCATCCCCATGCTACGATACAAATCATTAATA
>CAYHOM010000088.1:0-3186 GCA_964358345.1 uncultured Gammaproteobacteria bacterium | reverse complement strand
ACTTAGGAGGAATGATGACCAAGATCTCCCGAACTCCCGCGTGGGCAAACCACTGTACCTGCCAAGTGGCAATAGGCTGACCCTGGACAGGCACAAGAGGTTTTGGAATTTCTAATGTGACCGGGCGCAAACGCGTACCCTCCCCTCCCCCCTGGATGACCGCCCGACGATACACCATATACCTACGCGAGATGGGTCTTCGTATATTTTAGAATGTCTTGCCACTGTGATGGTGAGACCGGTTGCACAGATAGCCGCGCATGCGTCACAAGCGGCATCACGGCTAACCCATGGGTATAACGGATCTCCTCTAACCCCAGCGGACGTCCAACCGGCACAAGGGCACGGATCCCCACGGAGACCCAATCCCCTTCCGTCGCTGACGGATCCGAATAGGCCTCTTTGATGACCTCAGCCACTCCCCGAATCTCTTTGTCATCGCCACTATGATAGATAAACACACGATCACCCATTTTCATGGCTCGTAAATTATTGCGTGCCTGATAATTGCGCACACCATCCCAAGACGTCTCGCGATCCGTCATCAAATGATCCCAGGAGTACACCATCGGTTCGGTTTTTAAGAGCCAATATGCCATAGATCTATACGAGACATGGTGCGTGATAGACGGCGAGCGGTCAATAACGAGTCTTACCTGTTTTCTGAATCTTTCCACGTTTGCACCAATGTTTCCGCTTCTTGTAAAGATCGCGTCCAGTGAATCCTTTTATCGCGTTTGAACCAGGTCATTTGACGCTTCGCGTATTGTCGCGTCGCCCGCTTCACCAGCTCGATCGCCTCAGCTTGAGACAGTTCACCACGGACATATCGGACGAACTCGCGGTATCCAATGGCCGTAAAGGCAGGCGCGTCCCACGACACTCCCTGCTCATGTAGTCGTTTGATTTCATCGATCCATCCGCGTTCGATCATCCCCTCAATAGCTAGAGAAATACGGGCATGCAGCACCGCTTTTTCTAGAAAGGGAGCGAGCATGAGTGCCTCAACGAGAGGCTCACCCATGGCACGTTGCGTAACAAATGACCTCCCTGTAAATGTCATGACTTCTAACGCTCTGAGGACACGGCGTGGATTATGCAGATCCACAACGAAAGCGGCCTTAGGATCGGTTCGATGCAAGAGCTCAACCAGTTCCTGTGGAGATTTATGTGCCATGGCGGAACGGAAGGATGGTTGCGGCGGTACTTCAGGAATAACGTAATTGTCGACCAAGCTTTGGATGTAGAGGCCTGTACCACCGACCACAATAGGCATGTGGCCACGGCGACAGACGGTCCCGATCAGCTCCAGGGCCTGACAACGCCACTCGGCGACCGTGCAAGATTGATCTGGCGACAAGCAGTCCATGAGGTGATGGGGAATCCCATCAACCATGAATACCTTCCGACGCCGATACATTCCCTGCACACCCTGACTTGGTTTTCCCGTTCCAATGTCCGTACCTTGATAGATCTGCCGTGCATCGGCATTAATGACCTCCCCACGGAAGAGACGAGCAAGATGGATGCCCAGGTCAGTTTTTCCCGATGAGGTTGGTCCAACCACACAGATGATACGCGGCAAGGCCCTCACTAGTGCCTTCTGTGGCCGGTGCGACAAACGAGACGCATCCCTTACAGGCATAGTCCCATGGTATCACACCCTCTCCCCCTCCAACACCCATGTCTTCGCCATTTTCACCCGCACCGTTACGCATTGCCCCACGAGGAGATGGTCCGTCGACGGAAAACGCGTGCGCTTCATCTCGGTGCTATCACCCTCCGCAAAGCCGCCCTCAAGACGATCGACCAGCACAGAGACGGCCGTTCCAACACGCATCTGATTTTTGGCCAGGGTGATCCCCTCCATCACCTCCTGGAGATCATCCCAACGTGCACGCTTTTCTTCTTTTGAAACGTCATCTGAAAACAACTTTGCCCCCAAGGTTCCTGAACGGAGGGAGTACTGAGCATTGTAGGAAATGTCATAGCCCACTTCACGATATAAGGACAACGTTTCCTCAAACTGTTCGCGCGTTTCTCCAGAGAACCCGACAATGATATCGGTCCCCAAGGCGATCCCTGGACGTGCCGCCTTGACTCTCGCAATGACATCCAAATACTGTTCACGTGTATATTTACGATTCATACGCCGCAGCACCTCGTTGCTCCCCGATTGGACGGGAAGGTGGAGATAGTTGACCTGCTTTGGCAGGGTGAGGGCAGCCATCACCTCATCGGTCATCGAGAGGGGGTGAGCAGCGGTCCAATGAAAACGCTCGAGACCCTCTAGCCGATGCACTTCCCAAAGCAAGGCAGCAAAATGATCTTGATAGGGGTTGTCCGAAGAAAATGTTTCTGGATCCGTCGCTTTAAAGGAGTTCACCGTTTGTCCAAGCAACGTAATTTCTCGTACCCCATGCGCCACCAAGACACGGCACTCCTCCAGAATGTCCTTGACGGAACGATTACGTTCTAACCCACGCGCAAACGGGACCACGCAGTAGGTACAGAATTTGTTACACCCGGTTTGAATGGTGACGTAGGCCTGTGCCGATGGCACACGTAGCGGATGAATTTTGAGATAGTCCGTTACCAATTCAAAGGAATTGACAAGATCAGGACGAAGCTCCGCGATCCAACGAGGCAGATGAACCATCTCTGGGGTGGGGAAATACAGATCCGTTCCGGGTAACCGCTTTTTAAACACCCGTGCCTTATCTCGCCCCGGCATACACCCCGTCACGGCGACAATTTGATTCGGCTTCTCCTTCTTGTAAGCGAGATATTTTTCTTGCGCACCAAATACCCGGTCTTCCGCCGATTGACGCACGCTACAAGTGTTGACCACAATCACATCCGCCGTCGCCTCCTCCGGCGTCTCCACGAATCCCAAGGATCCCAACAACCCAGCAATCCGCTCGCTGTCATTTTTATTCATTTGACACCCAAAGGTGGTGAGATGAAAGGTTGGCTGGGAAGACATGACGGCCATGAGGCTAACATGGAACAACACCCTTCACAAGAACGCGTCTCGCAAGATATACTGACAGAAATCTATGTCTGGCCCTTTGTCTTCCAAAGCCAAACAACGCGTCGAAGCGGCGTATAAAACGCTGCATAAAAAAATTCAAACGATCAAGACAAAGCAACGAGATACCGTGATACGTCTGTCATCCCAGATCG
>CAYHOM010000087.1:0-3194 GCA_964358345.1 uncultured Gammaproteobacteria bacterium | reverse complement strand
ATGAGCGCTAGCTAGGGATGGATGGGAGGCGCCGTCATGGCAAAAAAATGTGGGATAAGCCCATCGGGTCGCCGTGATACCAAAAGTGCTTCCCGCTGAGCGACCCCAAAACGGTGCTGTTCATCCACAATGGCAAGAGCCAGATCGGGAGGTAAACGGTGTTCGACGAGAAGGGCATGGGTCCCAACAAGAACGATGTTCCCCTTGGTTAGATACCCATCGAGATCGGATGGTTTGAGATCGCGCTCCTCATGTCCAAGCACCCACTTTTTTGTGGTCCGCGTGATCAAGAGAACGGGGATCTGGTGGGCACCAAGCAGTCGCTGAAACGTTTTTGCATGTTGTTGGGCAAGGATATCTGTAGGGGTAAGGACAGCCGCCGAAAACCCGGACGAGTGGGTATGAGCGGCTAAGAAGGCGGCTACAACCGTTTTTCCTGCCCCAACATCACCCTGCAACAAGCGACGCATTGGGCGAGTCTTTGTCATATCCTGCAATGCTGACCACACGGCTCGTTTCTGATCATCCGTTAATAAAAAAGGGAGTTTTTTCGAGAAACTTTTAGCGAATCCTTCTTGAAATGGCATGTTCTGGGCCTCACTTTGATGAGAACCTTCCTGTGCTTGTTGCAGAGCAAGCTGATAGCTCAACAATTCATCAAAGGCGAGCCGTCGTCGACCCTCTTCCGCCTGTTCCACCGTGGCAGGTTGATGAACGGACATTATCGCTTCTTGAAGCGATAAAACCTGATATCGACGACGAAGCTCTTCCGATAACGGATCCTGAGGGAACGCGAGCTGCTTATGTGCTTCCACCATTAATCGACGATAGGTTTTCTGTGCCAATGTTCCCGTTAGGGGGTACACTGGCGCGATTTTTCCGACAGCAATCAACTCACGATCCCCCGGCTCCCAGAGGGGATGTATGAGGGCTTTCCCATACTTTGGATGAATTTGCACCTTCCCTGATAAAAAAATTTCGCGGCCAGGGCTCAGTTCTTGAAGAACCCATGGTTGCTGAAAAAAATTGGCGGCGATCGAGCCGGTGTGATCTTGAACAACGACGCGAAAAATCTGCATCCGTTGGCGAAAACTAGGCAGGCGTGCAGTTTTAAGTACCTTCCCCTTGATCGTCACCACATCCCCCGCCATCGCTTCCCGAATAGGGATGATATGGGAATAATCGTCGTACCGTCGGGGCAATGTCAAAAAGAGATCCCCAACGGTCGCCATCCCAAGCGTTTCCCAGGCTTTGCGTACCGATGGGGTCACCCCATGAATAAAGGTAATTGGATCATCCCACTGTAGCATGGTGAGACTTTACCACTCTGGGAGGAGATGCCAAAGATGCACTATAGCCTCTAAAATGAAAATCCGCCCAGGGTGAACCTGATGGGATTCCCCTTGGGCGGTGTTGAGTTCCCGGGTGCAGACTACTCGGGGATGACCGGCTTGCCGATCTTGCTGATGATGCTGCCGAGGACGCGACCCATGTCGTACGCCTTCTTTCGTGCGCGCTCTTGGTTCACGTCGTGCGAGTGCGTCTCGAACGCCGTGTTCGTGATGAAGTTGAGGGCGATCACCTTCACGTCGGGGTAAAGAGCCGCCACGCAAGCCTCAGGCAGCGTGCTCATCCCCACGGTTGAGGCATCAGTTGCCATAAGAAAGGACTTGTCATACTTCCCGCCCTCGAAGAAGCGTCCACGCACCATGGCATAACCGCCGACCTTGGCGTGCCCCGTGATCTCGTTCACGGAAGCCACGGCGAGCTCAAGCAGCTCCGGATCGAGAGTGTCCTCAGGCGAGGAGAACTCCCCGGCGAAGAGGGGCATGTCCGGGGCGAACAGGGTAATGAAGCCGTCGACCACCATGATGTCCCCGACTTCGATCTCGGGTTTAAGGCTCACCGTTGCGGCGGGGAGGATCAGGGTCTTCACGCCGAGCTTGATGAGCATCTCGATCTGGAGGCGGAACATCCGAGCAAGGTTCTGGTCGTGCGGAGCTTCATTCAGGTGGATGCGCCCCTGAAGAGCGACCACCTGCCGACGATCGACCCGGCCGAAAACCACCTGTCGAACGTGTCCGGCGAGAGCACGCAGGTGAGCTGCGTCGAAGCCCGGGAGCGAGCCAATGCCCCTCCTGATTATAGTCTTCTCCTCCCACGGAAGTGCCTGCCCCCAGCCCGTTCCGAGAACGACCCCGACGTCAGGACGGGCGTTGCCGCCATCGATGAGAAACTCCTCGCGGAGGGCTTCGGCAGCCCTTTCAGCCAGATCTTCTGAGGTTTTGTCACGCACGTTCAAAGAGACTCCTTCTGTCCGGTATTGGACGGAAAGAGCCTATCAGAATGGGCTAAAATAGCAATAAATAAATTAACCAAGCCTTATGCATTTGAACTTTTCCTTTCATTCTTCTGGGAGACGGATTTGAGTCCGGTAAGGGTAATACCTCTGTGATATAAAGGACATTTCGAGGGTGTGTCATGTCAGTGACACCTCTCATATGTCATCCTGCCTTCGAGGCCCTGATGGCCCTCAGGCCTGAAGGGAACGAAGTTCGACGAAGTGAAGGATCTCCTCATAAAAAACAACCATGATCACCCAGATCCTTCGTTGTGTATGACTTCACTCAGGATGACAAAGTGGAAGGCTCCCAAGGCCACCCCTGAAGAGAATGGCCATAGATTCAAAAGCAGTATCAAATGATAGATGCAACGATTTTATTACCCCCACTATCCGTCAAGGCCGAATACTTGCCGATAAGCGCAAGAGCTTATCGGCAAGTCAGCTGAGATAAGCTCTTGCGGCTGTATACTGATTGGAAGTCAAAGCGTAGACTTTATGTTTCGAGCACCAAAACAGAAGGTAATTCTCCCTTTCTAATTCTTTCCACCATCTTATCTGTCTTTGCCCGATCCGAAAACGGATAGTTTAATCGCGCTCTCAAATCAATCATTGCGGTTAACTCTTTTACATTGCCTGCAAATTTTGTAGAAAATTCGTCATAGGGCGGCTGTTGAGCTCGTCTTAGCGTTTCAGCTGATTCCTGCTCAGTGGTCCTATAAGCACCACAGCTGTTACACTTCTGACCGGGAGCAAGCTCCCCATGACAATCATGGTTATTGTCCCCTTTTTCCATACTAAGGTATTTATTAAAGTGAATTATAGAGGCCATTTTACCCCCCCCCTCACACGA
>CAYHOM010000086.1:0-3277 GCA_964358345.1 uncultured Gammaproteobacteria bacterium | reverse complement strand
ATGTTGGAGGTCATGATGATGATGGCGTTTTTAAAATTCACGAGCCGTCCCTTGCCATCCGTTAAACGACCGTCTTCCAACACCTGGAGAAGGGTGTTAAAGATGTCCGGATGGGCCTTCTCCACTTCATCCAAGAGCACAACCGCATACGGACGGCGGCGTATCTTTTCGGTGAGTTGTCCTCCGTCGTCATAGCCGACATAACCAGGAGGCGAGCCGATCATGCGTGAGACGGTGTGCTTATCCATGTACTCCGACATGTCGATGCGAATCATCGCGTTTTCATCATTGAACATGATCTCTGCCAAGGCGCGTGCCAGTTCGGTTTTTCCGACCCCCGTAGGCCCAAGGAATAGAAAGGAACCGATGGGCCGTTTATCTTCTCCAATGCCCGCACGTGAACGACGTAGAGCGTCGGCCACGGCTTGAACCGCTTTGTCCTGACCGATCACCCGTTTATGGAGCTCGGCTTCAAGGGTGGCGAGTTTCTCCGCCTCTGATTACAGCATCCGTTGGACGGGGATACCTGTCCAACGTGCCACCACGCGTGCGATATCTTCCTCGACCACGGCATCCCTCAAGAGTCCGCGTTGACCCTGGATGGTTTTTAATTTCTGCTCTTGCAGGAGACGCTCTTTTTCTAGCTGAGGGATAGAACCGTAGCGTATCTCAGAAACCTTCTCAAGATCTCCACGTCGTTCATCGATGTCCGCTTCGGACTTTAATTTTTCCAGTTTTTTCTTTATACCCTGAATGGAGGTGATCATGTCCTTTTCTGCTTTCCAGGTGAGTTCAAGTTGATCCGTTTCTTCACGAATTTCGGCATAGTGTCGTTCCACTTCTTGCAGACGTTCTTTGGAAGAGGCGTCCTCTTCTTTCGAGAGCGCACGTTTTTCAATATCAAGTTTTATCAACGCGCGTTTGAGCTTATCCAGCCCCTCGGGGAGGGAATCAATCTGCATGCGTAATGCGGCGGCGGCTTCATCGATTAAGTCAACGGCTTTGTCCGGCAAAAACCGATCCGTAATGTAGCGTGTTGAGAGCTGAACGGCGGAAATGATGGCATTATCCGTAATGCGCACGCCGTTATGGAGTTCATAGGTATCTTTAATCCCGCGCAAGATGGCAATCGTGTCGTCTTCAGATGGCTCGTCGACGTAGACAGATTGAAAACGACGAGCCAGGGCAGCGTCTTTTTCGATATATTTTTGGTATTCCTGCAGGGTTGTGGCACCGATAGCTCGTAGATCACCGCGTGCTAATGCTGGTTTTAGCATGTTGGAGGCATCAAGCGTCCCGCCCTCGCCCGAGGAACCGGCACCGACCAAGGTATGCAGCTCGTCAATGAACAAAATGATTTTGCCAGCGGATGACTCAATTTCACGAATCACGGCTTTCAGACGTTCCTCAAACTCTCCACGAAACTTTGTACCGGCCACAAGGGATCCGACATCAAGAGAGATCACATCACGGTCTTTCAGGGATTCAGGAACATCGCCGGCAACAATGCGTTGGGCGAGTCCTTCGATGATCGCCGTTTTTCCCGTACCTGCTTCCCCGATCAATACGGGATTGTTCTTGGTACGGCGGAGCAAGATCTGCATGACACGGCGAATTTCATCGTCACGTCCAATCACCGGGTCCAGTTTTTCCTGGCGGGCCATAGCCGTGAGATTGCGTGTGTACTTTTCCAATGCCTGATACGCGTTCTCCGGTTCAGGGGACTCGACGTTGACGGAGCCGCGCACCTCCTTCAGGGCTTTTAAAATAGACTCGCCAGTGACGCCAAGGCGCGCCATGATCTTCGCAACCTCTTCTCGGCCGTCCGCGAGGGCTAAAAAGAGATGCTCCGTGGAAATATAAGCATCTTTAAAATGATGAGCCGCTCGATCAGCCTCTTGGATGGTATGTAAGAGGTCTTGAGAGAGATATGGCTGGGCGATCGCGCCGGAGGTTGTGACTTTCGGGAGTCGGAGGAGAAGGTCTTCCGCGTCTCGGCGCAGATCCTCTGAACTTACGGAGAGTTTTTTGACAATCGCGGGTACCGTACCGTCCGTTTGTTCGAGAAGGGCAAGAAAAAGATGGATGGGCTCCAAAGAAGGATGTCCTCCTTGAAGCGCAAGCTGATGAGCGAGCTGTAAAGCCTCTTGGCTTTTCGTCGTAAAATTTTGGGGGAGCATAGGATTAGCACTCATTCAGTGAGAGTGCTAATCCTAAGATACGATGTTTTTTCTTGAGCGTCAAGATGGAGGGGCACGTAAAGAGCGTCTACTTATTCCGTGGGTAAACGATCGGTATTGTTTGATTAAAGTCGCGATAGTGGACCTCTACATTTCCCACTTGGGTGGCGACACGGAAAAAAGAAGGGAGATGATCTTTGACGCAAATTTGAATTTTTTCGAACGACCCTGTGTCAGCCACGGGCTGGCGAAAAACATACAGCGTGCAGCCACTTGGATCTTCATGAACGCTGGTTATTCTGGCGGAATCCGAAATCGTCGACGTGGTGCCATAGCCTTGAAGGCTGAAGGCGGATCCGAATAAGCGTGCCAGACGCGTTCCTTCAGGGGTAAAGGCAAAATTGGTCCAGGTGGAGGTGTTGACGCGAAAGAGAACATCTTGACCAATGAGATAAATCTCCGTGGTGGACTGATCGGAAAGGGTCAGCATTCCGTGAAGTCCTTGTCCCCGGGAAAACTCAATATCTCCATGCATGGTACCCGTTTCCGTTGGAACGGACATCTTTGCACGAAACGAGCGTGCAGAAACCAAGTTTTTCATGACTTGCCGTAGTAACAGGATTTGAGCATCTGTCCCGGTCTCTTGATCCTTGGGTTTCTTTGGATCTTTTACGTAAGGGGCGGGGCGGGTTGTGGAAACGCTGATTGGCGTATTGATCGCCGAAGGAAGAGGATAGATGATCCCGGAAGATGATTTCTTACATCCAAACCCAACGAACACCAACAGGAAGGGGAGGGCAAAGAGGAGGGAGCGCGAGCGAAGCATAGTCGACCATATCATAGCCGAAAAAACCAAATTCTGATACAACATCGGCATGTCTGGAGTTTTGTCATTGATAGGATCGCCGATTGGAAATTTAGAAGATATCACCCAGCGAGCGGTCCGCATTCTTCGTGAAGCGGATCTCGTTGTCTGTGAGGATACGCGCGTGACGAGTAAGCTCTTGGCGCATCTGGGAATCCATCCATCACTTCAATCATTGCATGAGCACAGTCGGGGTACGGTCATCGATCGTTGCATCACGAAGTTGAAAGCA
>CAYHOM010000085.1:0-3304 GCA_964358345.1 uncultured Gammaproteobacteria bacterium | reverse complement strand
TGTCTTTCGCGTCGCTTCCTCAACCGGACAGATTTTCTTGAATGTGGCAGCCAGCGGCAATGTGGGAATTGGAACTACTACCCTTCAAGCGGCTTTAGGTATTACTACAACAAATGGCACAGACGCAATTTGGGTAAACGCCGGAGGTACGGGCAACCTTTTGCGTTTGCAACAGGGCGGTAGTGATAGGTTTTTAGTTGGAAACAGCGGCAACTTGACTATTAGTGCTTCGGATATAGATATTGTAAAAACTTCTTCTAATGCAAATTTGGCAGATACAGACTTTAACCGTACAGCCAACGCAACCACTTCGGCTTTGGTAAACCTAGATAACACCAATGGCGCGCTCAGTTTATCCATAGGCAGTGTGCCAAACAGTGGTAATGGCACGCTAACTTCTGCCAGTCAACCAGCAGTTTCTGCGGCTTTAGGACAAGGGGCTCTTTCTATAATTAGACCGGATGGTAAGTATTTTGTGGTTCGCGGCGGCGGCACTGGCGTTGATATTTATGATTCTTTGACAGGGGCTTTTTCCGCGACAACTTCGCTCGGAACAGCAGTTGGAACCGGAGCTTTGTCTTTGCCTAGGGCTGATGGAAAGTTTTTGCTCATCCACGGCAACGCCGGAACTACCCGGTCTGTTATAGATGTAATGGGTTTTGCGGCTGTAGCTGCCGATGCCGGCGCCAACTTTTGTGCCAGCACAGCTTCCGGTACAGTTGCCGCTTTGCGCCCCGACGGCCGTTTTTTAGTAACTTGCGGCGGTAATGCCGGAACAACTACAATTTACGATCCTGTGGCCGGAACATGGACTGCTGGGCCAACCAATTCCGGCACTATAACTTGGGGCCAGGGAGCTTTGGCTTTGCCAAGGCCGAACTGCCAAACCTTATTTATTACAGGATCTTCAACTGCCGGCGTTTCAGCGGCAACTACCCAGTTATATAATCCGACTTCGGGAACCACGAACATTGGCGTGGTTAGCGTTGGGCCCACCCTGCCTTCTGGGTGTGAAATTGCAGGCAACACCGGTTCTGTGGCTTGGAGAAAACCGGATGGCAAGTATTTAATTTTTTCTAAGCAAAATGCTTCTGTAGAGTATGACCCGGTAGCAGGAACCTTCGGTACTTGTAATACCGGAGCGGGCAATGGTCCAACCGTGGCTTTGGGTGACGGCGCTCATGCTTTTATGATGCAAAACCGAAAACTTATTATAGTTATTGGCAAAGGGTCTTCTGTGGTAAACGTAGTGGATCCAACCACACTCATTTTTACTGCCCACGGAACAGCTCTTTCGGCTTCAGTAGGGGTTGGCGCCCATTCCATATTGAAAGCAGACGGAACCTGGCAAATTTTAGTGGGAGGCTCCACTACCACCAACAAGATGGATACGGGGCTGGTTATGAGCGGGCGATATGTTTCCGAAGACCTTAATAATACAAACATAAATTCAAACTCCAGTCTTATGTGGTCTATTGGCGCGGAAAGGAACTTCCAATACACATCTTCTACCAC
This sequence comes from uncultured Gammaproteobacteria bacterium, assembly GCA_964358345.1. Taxonomy (GTDB): domain Bacteria; phylum Patescibacteriota; class Patescibacteriia; order 2-12-FULL-60-25; family 2-12-FULL-60-25; genus CAYHOM01. The sequence continues at coordinate 1,789 of CAYHOM010000085.1, read as the reverse complement.
TAATGCCGCTTTTGACGGGATTTTATTTAGCGCATTTCATGCTTCCAATCAAAGTGGGTTAAATTCCGCCACAACGACTTACATTCAAAGAAGCGGCGATTTAGTTCGCGCCGAATCCGGAGATAATTGGGTAAGAATGGCTGCAAATTTTTATCGCAGATTGCCTAATAATATTTTTGATGATCGTAAAACCTTTGCCGGCAATGGGAGCACTATTCAGCCGTATGATTATTTTACCCCGACAATTTATGAGTTAAAGTTGGATAATTCAGCCATGTTGCGCAGAACAGCAATTGATTTTGTAAATACACAAGTTGCCAATCCTTTAGGCTCTACCTCGCCAATTCTAACTCGCGTGCAAGCACTTTCTGATCGTTTGCAGTTTCCTTGGGGACAACTTCCTCAAACTATCATGATAGGCACCACTGGATTTTATAGCGGTTCGGTTGGACCGCATCCAAACCTTCCTGTTGCCGCAGGTTGGGGAACCATAGCCATAACCAGACCGGACAAACAAATTTTGATTATTGCCGGTTCTTCTACGGCGAATTCTATTTTATACGACCCTGTTTCAACTACTTTTACCTCACAGAGCGGGGCTGGCAATATTCCAACAACCATGGCTGGGCTTGGAGCATTTGCCTTAAAACTTCCTTCCGGAAAATTTCTTTTGGTTATGGCCAGTTCCAGTAATGTTACTAATATTTACGACCCACTGGCTCCTTCGGGGCAGCGTTTTTATGCCGGGCCGAATTTAACCGGTGTTGCGGCTTTGGGCGCTTCCCCGATTTTAAATGATGATGGAACTTACACCATAGTTCATGGCGGCGGCTTAACTACTTCGTCTATTTATGATCCCATAAAAAACACCATAATCGCCGGGCCGACTTTAACAACTGCGGCCAACTGCGGATTTTTTGCCGTTCCTTTGCTGGGCACTAATGCGGGTTTGTATCGCACTTCCACCGGTGTGGCTTCCAGCACTGTGGGTAATACCACGTCTATGATGTACAGCTCTAAGAGCAAAACCTTTGCCGCCGGTACTGCCTTGGGATCTGTGGTTGGCTGCGGCGGTTACGCTTTTCAAAGACAGGATGGTATGTGGGTAACAGTGCCGGGAGCCGCCGGTACTGCTGGAGCCGCTTCAGGTGCCACGGGCATTATTAATCCATGGTCTAATACGATCGGAGCCGGACCGACTTTGACTCCGACAGTTGGTATGGGCAGTTCAGTAATACCAAGGGCTGATGGTACGTTTTTAATTACCAGCGCAAATAATACCAATACCACGGCTGTATATTCACCTTATGGCGGTAGTCCGGCTATTGCCGCTGGTACTGTACCGGGGGTAGCTTTAGGCGCGGGTCCGACATTGGTAAACACCGCTGGCCGCGGCGGAGTTATGTTCTTTAGGCCGGACGGAAAAGTTGTAATTATTAGTGGAGGTTTAACCCCCAGTATAACTGTGAACATGTACGATGCTGGCTGGTATGCGGAAGGCCAGTACAGAAGCGAAATGCTGAATGTGCCCAGTCTTACTACTAACACAACTTTACAGTGGAAGCGGGCGGCGGATAATTATATGAGCGTGGAAGCCAGGACCGCATCCAGTCAGAATAATTTGGAAACTGCTTCATATAAAGACGTTTCCCAGTCCGGAGGGAGCTTGGGAGCGCAGGTCGGTGATGCTTGGGTGCAACTGCAAATAAATTTTAGCCGCGACTTTCCGGGTTATAATAGACTTGTAGCGAAATAACATTAACACCAGATTGCATAATCCTATGCCTTA
>CAYHOM010000084.1:0-3564 GCA_964358345.1 uncultured Gammaproteobacteria bacterium | reverse complement strand
CGGAGGCACCTTCCTTTGGACGTACGATCGTGCATTTCGATCCCTCGTCAAAAGGCGCGAAAGCGTATGAACGGTTAGCACGTGAGGTCATTGACCGTGAGGCAAATGGGTTTTCTATTCGCTCGGTATAATCATCTATGATTCTTGGACGTCAATCAGGATTGGGTAAGGGATTAGGGGCACTTATTCCTCGTCCACAAGAGGAATCAGCGGGTGTTTCACGCGCCCATCTGCCGTCTGCTGCTGCACCAGTAGATGTTGGTCAAGAACGGTCACTTGATGTACCCATCGAGCTTATTGATCCGAATCCCGATCAGCCACGAGTCATGTTTGATCATCATCAGTTAGAGGATTTAATCAGCAGCATTAAAGAACAGGGGATCATTCAACCCCTCACGGTGAGCCGTCTTCCTTCGGGTCGCTATCAATTGATCGCTGGGGAGCGACGTCTTCGCGCCGCTGGCATTGCAGGATTGACACACGTTCCGGTTATGGTGCATGAGGTGAATGATGAACAGCGTTTGGTGTGGTCCATCATCGAAAATGTCCAACGCCAAGATCTCAATCCCATGGAAGAGGGTAGGGCGTATCACCGTTTAGTGGAAGATTTCCATCTCACCCAAGAGGAAGTGGCGCATAAAATGGGTAAAAGTCGTCCAGTGATCGCGAATGCCATTCGCCTACTCCAGCTCCCTTCATCCATTCAACAAGCCCTCATGGAAGGAAAAATTGGCGCTTCTCATGCGCGTACCCTCCTCTCGTTGCCCAATGACGATGAACGGATGAAGCTTTTTCAGAAAATGTTGGAAGGCAACTTTACCGTACGTCAGGTAGAAGACCGCGTTCCACATGTGCGTCGTGTTACCTCCCAAGACCCCAACATGCTCGCCGCCGAAGATCAACTGCGCGAGACGCTACACTGTAAAGCTCGGATTCAACACACGCTGAAAGGTGGGGGAGAGATTCGGTTGCAGTATTATTCCATGGAGGAGCTTCAGGCACTCCTCCAAAAGCTACTTACTTCCCGGTAGGATACCTTTAATCCAAGAACTGATTTTTGAGCGAGCGAATTGTCGAACTTTTGTTTTGGCATGGCGCGTTTTGACAAACTTTACCCAGTCTGGATTTGGTCCTTTGCGTCCTTTGTCAACCATGATTTCTACCATGTCGCCATTTTTCAGAATGCGCTCCAAGGGAGCCACCTCTTCATTCACTTTTGATCCAGTACACGTATTCCCAATATCCGTGTGGATCGCATAGGCAAAGTCCACGCAGGTGCTGTCTTCCGGAAGATCGATCACGTCCCCTTTGGGGGTAAATACGAAAATACGGTTCCGAAAGACATCTATTTTGATATCTTCCAAGGATTCCATAACATGTTTCTTGTCTTCTAATTCCTGTTGAATGTCCGCCAACTCATAAACCCACTCCGGCTTGCTTTGGCTGGCTTTACTGGGTTTCCCATACTGCTTGTCATTTTCATCGTAGGACCAATGCGAGGCAATTCCATACTCATCTTCCAGATGCATTTCGTGCGTACGGATCTGAAATTCTACAATTTCTCCATCCTCACAAAATACGGTGGTGTGAAGCGAGCGGTACCCATTGGGTTTTGGCTGGGCGATGTAGTCTTTGATGCGGCCTTTGAGGGGCGTCCACTGGCTATGAATCATCCCAAGTACAGCGTAGCAATCGGCTAAGTTATCAACGATCACGCGCAAGGCGATTAAATCATAAACGCGAGCAATGTTGCGTTCGTTTTTGAGAAGTTTTCGATAGAGAGAGTAAAGATGTTTGGCCCGTCCATCCACCTCAAAATTTTTCAACGAGGCATCACGTAAGACGGTATCTGTTATACGAATGACGCGCTCGAGATATTCCTGTTTCCCCTCACGTAAGGAGGTAGCCATTGAGCGTGTCCACGCATATTCTTTGGGATAGACATATTTAAAGGCCGCATCTTCTAATCTTCCTTTCATCTCTCCCATACCCAGACGATTGGCGATGGGGGCATAGATCTCGAGCGATTCTAGAGCGATGCGATATTGTTTTTTTGGAGGGATGGCGTCGAGGGTTTCGAGATTGTGAAGCCGATCGGCAAACTTGATAAAGACCACCCGTACATCGGCAGCCACGGCCAAGAACATTTTACGGAGATTTTCTATGTAGCGTTCCATCCCACGATATTTGATTTTCCCAAGCTTTGTGATGCCTCCCACCATGGAAGCGATGTCTTTACCGAACGTCTCCTCGATCTCTGCCAATGTTCGTTGGGTGTCTTCCGGAACGTCGTGCAGTAATCCCGCGATGACGATGGACGTTGGCAGACGCATCTCTGCTAACGTGTAGGCCGTTGCGAGCGGATGAACGATGTAGGGCTGTCCTGAAGCGCGTTTTTGTCCATGGTGCGCCTGTTCAGCAAAAAGATAGGCCGATCGGATGGCAGCAACGTCGGCCTGTGGATTATAGGCCAACATCGTTTCGCAGAGTTCATCAATCGTCGTGGAATAGGGGGAACGTGGGTACATAGAATTAATGTAGCAATAAGATCCGCTTCCGACCAGGCAGAAGGTCCCTATTTCGTAAGACATGGCGCCATGTTACACTGGTCCTATCTTGTCTTATGTTATCCGCTGGAAAATCAACCGTCCTTGAACGGCAGACGATCGGTGAGCAGGTTGCTCAGCCGAGTCCTGAGGCTCACATAAAACCCATGTCGGTAGACGCGCTACTCGCAGAGCCAGGATTCGACGAAGCGGATTTGGAAACCCTTAAACAGTTCATGGAGGGGAACGTTCAAAAGGACATGGCACTGGTTCAACATTCAGGACATCTATCTTCAGAAGATGCGGAGGTCGATCCCGATGCTGCAAAGGAGTTGGCTTTAGCGACCAAACAAGCCGGAGAGGAGATGAGGCTTGCTCAAGCCGAGTTTGATCAAGAAACACAAGATGCCCTTGAAGAAGATGGCGGGGCATCGGAAGGGGGAGAAAGCGTGGTGGTCGCTTCTGCGGCTACGCAGGAACGAGCGACGGCTAAGGCGGTCGAGGCACCGCCGTCCGTGGTTGAGCAAGTTCATGATCATAAGAATCAAGTGTCAGGAATACTTGATGCAGAGGCCATGACACATCAGCAACAAACGGCTGAGGCCGGTGATCAAACAGAGAAAACGAATGTAAAACAAGAAAAGGTGAAGCCAGCGCAGGAAGCGAAGATCGCTCTGGACAAAGGATTCACCCCTGATGTTATCAAGGGATTGCGTGTACTTGGAAAAAAAGCATTTTCGAGTCTTGATGCGGAATCATTAAAGGCAAATTATCGTACATTGGTTAAGATCATCCATCCGGATAAAGTTCCAGACCAGGCATCCCAGACGTATAGAGATGCTGAGGCTCTATTTAAGGTTATCGGTCAGCAACCCGATGCAAAAAATTCGGGAGAACGCCGGGTCCTTTTCCAAAAATATCTCCATATATTGGATGACATTGAGAAACGTGTGACGCCTATGCCCGAAGCGACCCCCGTTGATATCCCTCCTGTTGAATCGTCGCCATCTGAAACACC
>CAYHOM010000083.1:0-3857 GCA_964358345.1 uncultured Gammaproteobacteria bacterium | reverse complement strand
TGTGGGATGCAGCGCATGGAAGTGGTGTGTCAAAGGTGTGGCGCGCACCTGGGTAATGTCTTTGATGATGGTCCAGAGACCACGGGTAAGCGTTTTTGTATTAATTCTGCTTCCCTGAAGTTGGACAAGTCCGCATCTGCGGAGCAGCCATAGTTTTTAGCTATAAACAAACAAAAAACGACGATTTGTCACATTTTTTGCTGTTCAGGTGTATACTGTCCGTGTCTTTAGACAACACTATGCATACATCTTCCCTTTCGTGGACACGTCGCTTGTCCACCCTGTTTCTTACCGTGTGGGTCAGCCTCGCTCCAAGCGTCGCTTTTTTGACTCTTGCGCCACAGCCCATTCGGGCAGCTGCATCACCAGACGCGGCACCCATTATTCCGCTCATCGATGCAGGAATGAAGGCACGCTTACGGGAAATTTTGACACGTGGATTGGCCGCGGGTAATCGTGCTAATGTTTTTATCAAGGTTGGTGATAGCATTACGGCAACAGGTTCCTTCTTGGTAGATGTTGGATGCGGATCCGCGACGCTCGGTTCCTACACATCTCTTTCCTCGATCATTACGTATTATCAGGAACAATCGTTTCCTTTGAATTACAACCCGTCATGGTGTAGTGACCGCGTTTCCAACGCATTTACGAGAGGGAGCTTGGCAGCGGTTTCCGGCTGGACGGCGGATAAGGCACTTGACCCTGCAGAACTCGAAAACGGTTCGCGTGCAAGCGGTTGTACGGGAGCCTATGCTAACCCTCTACGCTGTGAGATCCACACCATGCATCCAGCGGTCGCTCTCATCATGTTTGGGACCAATGATCTTGCCTTTAACAGTTCTCCGGCGTTGTTTAAATCCCAGCTTACCGCCGTCGTTCGTCAATCTATTGCCGACGGGGTAATTCCCGTTATTTCTACGATTCCAACGCGTTTAGACGAGTCGGCTTTCCCAGCACGTGTAACGGCTTATAATCAAGCCATTATGGAAGTGGGCGAAGCAGAACAGGTTCCGGTTTGGAACTATTGGCGTTCGATGCGTGATCTCCCAAATCAGGGGATTGAATCTGATAATATTCACCCGAGTATTTTATCTGGCGGTGAAGGTTCTGATTTTACAGCCACGGGTCTTCGGTATGGGTATAACATGCGTAATCTAACGGCCTTGCAAGTTTTAGCGAAGGTGAAGCAAGTCGTCTTGGATAATGGAGCTGCGGATACCGGGTCTTCTCCTGCGCCAACGCCAACACCGGTGCCTACACCGACTCCTACTCCTACTCCTACTCCTACTCCCGTTCCTGCGCCAACGCCGAGTCCCGGGCCATCTGGAAGTCGGGCACTTCGCGTCTATGTCTCTGGAGAGAGCATTGAACGTCGCAACCACTTTGATGTTGCCCCGTTTACCTCTTCCGGTCAGTTAAATGGGGCAGACAGTCAGGAGGAGTACGGATGGATGATCCCATTCGCTGACCGTCTCAAGTTGCGTGATAGCACCCTCTCTGTCAGCTGGGTTGGTCGTGATACCTGGTTGAATGCAGAGGATAACCCTTATAATGGAACTTATCCATCGCGTACCCCCCAAAACACATCGGCAATTTCCGGATCAAGTGTGGATGAATGGACGGCGGCTCGCAGAGGAGAACTGGAAGCACGAACGTACTGCTACGATATGGCTTTTGCATCACGGGGAGGGAATGATTGGGGGGTTTCTGACAGTGAATATATCGCGGGAATGCAGAATCTCGTGCGTCTCTTGGATCGTGGATCATCGTGCCGAACGCATCCTCTTATTGTCGTCACAGGACATATGCCAGATAGCAATGGAACGTTGGCGATGCAACGTTCGGGTTATGTTGATCGCTCGCGAGCAGTTGTTGTGGCACTCAACAGTTCGAATCCAGAAATACATGCTCGTTTCATCGACATGAATACGCCGTTTGCAACAAATCAAGCAACGACAGCATTCCCTGCTCCACGCTGGACATCCTCAGCTTCGGCTTTTGATATTTCTCGGTTTAGCCGAGATGGAGACGGACTGCATCCGCGTCGTTATCCTTCCATCTATGCTGGAGAAATAGCGGCTAACGGGGTTAATCTTGCAGATATCAATGCTGTATTGGGGAGTACGGGAACCCCCACGCCCACTCCGGTTCCTGTTCCAACCCCAACTCCAACGCCTTCTCCGGCACCTGCCCCAGCTCCAACTCCAGCACCTAGTCCTGTTCCCACGCCTACCCCTACGCCATCTCCTGTCCCAACACCCACCCCAAGTCCCAGTCCTCCGCCAATTCCTACCCCAACACCTACTCCCGTTCCTGCCGTTACTGGTTCTTATAATGTTGGTACGCCGACGCTGACAGACGTTTGGGTCGACCCCGTAAACGGACGTGATGCCAATAACGGTTCCTCTCGTTCTCAAGCCATGCAGACCCTGCGAGCCGCTGTCGGTCGTATTCCAACCGGACGCACGCTTTCCGGTACGGGCTATCGTCTGATGTTGACGCGTGGCGAATATCGTCAGGACACCATGCCGAATTATTGGGAAGATTACATCGGCACGGCTCAGTTTCCTATCATATTGCAAGCGGCTGATGGTCGTGGTACGGCTGTGTTACGCGGAGACATCAACTCAAAAAATCTCCATTACTTCTACCTTATCGATCTGACGGTTGAACGTCCGGGCGATGCGGTGCATTTCGAGCTTGGTGACCACATTCTCTTGCGTGGTGTCACGTTACGAGGAACCAATATCGCCGAGTCTCATGAAACCTTAAAAGTCAATCAGTCGAAGTATCTGTACATCGAAGACAGTGATATCAGTGGTGCTAATGACAATGCGATTGACTTCGTTGCTGTTCAGTATGGCCACGTCATCCGTAACAAAATTCATCAGGCTGAGGACTGGTGTATCTACACCAAGGGTGGTTCTGCAGACATACGTATCGAGGGGAATGAAATTTATGACTGCGGTGTCGGTGGTTATGTTGCCGGTCAAGGTACGGGCTTCGAATTCATGTCCTCTCCCTGGCTTCATTACGAAGCGTACGATATAAAATTCGTCAATAATATTATTCATGATACGGGTGTTGCGGGGATGGGGGTAAACGGCGGGTACAACATCCTTTTGGCGCATAATACCTTGTACCGCGTTGGTTCACGTGACCATCTCGTAGAATTTAATCTTGGACGGCGCGGATGTGATGGTATGACGGCAACTTGTGCGACGAATCAACGTGCTGGAGGATGGGGGAACGTAGGGTCGGAATTTCAATATATTCCGAACAAGCACGTCTATGTTTTCAACAACCTCATCTACAACCCAAGCGGGTATGTCAGTCCATATCATTTTCAGGTTCCAGGACCAACAACCCCACCGGCAGGAACCAACCTAACCGGTCCGCAGTACCCAGATACGGATCTTATCATCCGTGGGAATATGATTTGGAACGGATCAAACGACATCGGTTTTGATGGAGGATGTGCGTCCACCAACCCAACGTGCAACGAGACCCTTGTGCGCGCACAAAATCGCATCAATAGTATCCAACCACAGCTCATCAGTCCCGCTACAGGCGACATGCGTCCGATCGCTGGAGGGAATGTTCTTCAATCGGGTATAGCTGTTGCGATTCCTTCGTTCCCTGGGGGGGACATGCCAAGTACCCCACGAGCACCGGCTGGCAATCTAGTAAACCTTGTATCAACAGATCGTGCCGGTAACGTACGAACGGCTCTTTATCCGGGAGCCTATGTATCCGCAAGTGGATCGCCAACTCCGGCACCTGTGCCAGCCCCCACCCCGACTCCATCCCCTACACCATCGCCGACCCCCACTCCAACACCGGTTCCTGCCCCTGCC
>CAYHOM010000082.1:0-3934 GCA_964358345.1 uncultured Gammaproteobacteria bacterium | reverse complement strand
ATGAGTTTGTTTACCTCGCCGAAAGAATAATTATCATATTTCCTCGGCAGGTCTATATTAGAAAGGCCTACTGATAATGTTTCGTATTCGCCTGCAGGGTCCGTTACTGTCCGCTCAATCGCATAATCGCCGTGGAGATACTGTTTGCCTGTGGCCCATGCGCCGCCGCTTCCGTCTCCGCCGACTTCCCAGTAATCATCCCAATCAGCGCCGACTCCAGGCTCGTTTAATGCGCCTGCAGTGTGCGCAAGTTTGCAGATGTAATTTACGCTGTTGCGCACAACCATGGACGGCACGCTGTAGACAATCATCACGGCGTAAGATTTACCGTTTTCAATTGTTATCTTTCTGTCAAGGGTAATGCTTGCAGTCGTGGCAGATACAAGCCTGCCTGAATATCCCCACTGAGGCACTTCGTGAGCCACATTGATGCGGTCGCCTATTAAACATCCGATTGCCTCGGCTGATGCGGAAATAGTTGCTGTGCGGATAAGATATTGATTGTTTGCAAGTTTATACATTGCGTGGCGCCATGCCTCTGACGGCTTTGTGCAACCGATAAGCTGCATGGAGATTTTATTGATTTTTGTAGTGATATTTTTATTTTGAACGCTGAATTTATCGCGGCTATAATCATTTTCACTATTAACAAAATCAACCTCTATCTCTGTGGCCCTGTCGTCCGTAGAAAGAAACGCCCCCTTAAAACTGTCAAGCGTAATATTGCCTGCTGTAAATGTCATTGTCGCTTCTGTTGCCTTGTCAATCCACAGTGTAACTCCGAGTCCGTTTACAACCGGGAAAGCCCTGCCGAGCTGACAGACTGAAAGAAATGCCTCCCATACAGTTGTGTCCGCGTCAAAACCGCCGTTAAAAGTAATTCTCTTTTCTGTGCCTCCCTTGCCGTCAGGCACAAGAGTATCGCAGAAATCAGCCCACTCCTTGAATTTCACAAGGTCCAGCCTTGAAGGGTCATATCCGTCATATCTGAGGATATTAAAATTATTATCAAAGACCGGCATTGTGAGAATGTCCCAGGCAACCCAGGCAGGATTGCTTGAGAGGTCCACCGTCCATTGCGAGCCATTCCATACCCTGACTTTTGCGCACTCAGCTATGCAGGAATATCTCAGAGAGCCTGAAATCTGATCTGATGCAAGCGCCTTAATGCCGACAAGCACATGACGGGGATACTTAAAATCATCATAAAAGACTTCCCTTACCCCCGAAAAATACATATCATCGCCGTAGCGGGAGGTTTGATAATCCTGTGTAAGCCGCGTCACCTTGATGTTGTATTTGCCCGGCGCAAGATTCTGCGCCTTCCATGCGCGCCTGATTGCTTTATTTTTGTTTTCTGAAATTGTTTCATTTGCTATCTCTGTCCACCCGGCATCGCCGACCTTCTGAATCTCAATCTGAATTTGGACGCTGTGCTGGCTCAAGCCGCCGCTGTCATTGGCATAATAAAGCCCCTGCGGAAAAGAAATATCTATCTCAAGCCCGTCAAAATCGCTGCCGAGGGTCTGATATGTATGTGGATTGCCGTATGTGATTTTATTTGAAAGCTGATATTCTGTTTTTGTGTCGTTGAAATTCTGAATAACTGTTTGATTTAAAAGCCCGAGCCTTGTCTCTGTTATTATGTCGGTAAAATTTTCAATCGGCTGGTCATTGATTTTCTGAGCCGAGATGCTCTTGTAAGGATTCATGCCGAGGCAAATGAGCGCATTAATATACTGTTTGTCATTGATGCTCTCAATATAACTTGCGATGATGTTGCCGTAGAGTTTGTTTGTGCCGTAAAATTTCGGGATTACCGGGCCCTGCTGTTGTGTCGTCTGTGGATTCCATGAATACGTCTGTGTCCTATCAAAGTCAGACATTGCATTCGGCAGGGACATTGACGGCATCTGGGGTTTCGGCATCATGGAATTAATCAGCATCCCGCCCGCTACCATGATAACAGCAGTTGTCAGCATAATGGCTGCGCCGCCGGCGCCAAATAACCCTGCGCCGGCTAACAATCCCATGCCCGCAGGGTTAGTCCACAATGCCGCTGCCGCATACGGCGCAGCGATTGCAAGAGCTATCATGGCAACCATGCCGATTATCTGCTTGCTGCTGCCTCCGCCTCCGCCTCCGCCGCCTTGTATCTCGGGAACAAACACAATGCAGTCCCCGTGTTTTGGGACTATAATTTTAAGGTCCGTCGCATTGATGACTCTGCCGTTAAGCGATGTAACAACCTGCACGTCATGCGGAAACTGAGAGAGACGGATGTCAAGAAGAGTCTGTCCGTCAGCATATTCAACAGCCGAAATATCCCTGTCATAACGGTTAAAGGGATTTTTGAATTTTATGAGATGCAGTTTTTCAGGCATTATTCTCTCCGATATAACGATAGAAACCTGTGATATTGTCTTTCCAGAGCGGGGAGTCAAACCGCTCTACGGCAACAGATCGTTTTTGCATGATATGTATAAAGTGTATGCAGTCTTCAAGAACAACGCCGAGATGTGTCGGATACGGCGGGAAGATTTTTAAAAGCACCAGACAATAAGGCTCCGGCTTATCAATCTTTCTGAGCAGTTCCTCGCCTTCATTTATTAGCTTGTGTATCAGTGAATCTTCGGGTTTGTCTGAATAAGCATATTCAGGAAGTTCAACGCCTTTTTCTTTGTATATGGCACGGCAGAGATTATAACAGTCAAAGCCCTCTGCAATAGATTGCCCTCGGTATTTGAACGGAGCGCCGAGATATTTTTGATAATCTATTTTAGACAAGTCTTACTCCTATTCTTGAGAGTCCGGGCTTGCCGCCGAACCTTGCAGAGTTGTTATAACTTCTGCATGTCTTTAATGTGCCGTCGCACGTGGCCGCCTGCCCGGTGTAAGCGCATTCAGCGCCCTTAAACTTGCTCACCCACAGACAATGATTCGCAATATATCTCTCATTCGGAAAACGTTTTCTTAAAAGATTTTCCGCGCCGAGCTTGAAGGTTATCCATTGCGTATCGTATTCCGACAAAAGCACTTCCATCGTAGATTCTATATAGACGGCGCCGCTGCCTTTATCCAGATATCCGGCGTCTATGAAACGCATGACTACCTGAGAGCCGACAGCGCCGGAGAGCTGCTCAAGGTATGCCTGAAAAACCCGGGTCACATTGCTCAGGCGAATGGTCCAGAATGGAATTTCGCCCTTGGAAGATGTCTTTGGCAGTTCAATCTGAAATGGGAATGCAGTCCATGTAATATTGTTCCAGACAATATTTTCTGTGTTATGACAGATGTATATCTTTGTCTGAGCCTGATCTGTCAGTGTTATCTCCAGCAGACAGAGTATCGGGTCTGCGGAGGCAAGTTTGTTTTTGCCGTAAACCAGCAACGGCGGCAGATTGCGCGGCATCAGACCTCCTCCAGATCAAATTCAACATCCCAGTAATTTTGATTGCCATGCATCTTGTATTTCACGGGCGCAAGAAACCTGACTTCGTGACTTGTATTATCAACCGGATTAGTCCATATAAGACTATCAGAGCCGACCTTTACTGTTTTTTCAAAATTCCTTATAAGAGTTTTATCCGCCGCAGGGCAGGGATAATAACCTACATGCCATTTATCCGGAATCCGTGCGAACCTTGCACGCGTCTGCCTGTATCCGCCCTCTTTGGGAGAGCTTATAGTAGGATCAAAGGCAACGCCTTCGTCCCAAGACTCTACGCTTGGATTAACGCTTAATGTTGGAAATGTCGGCATTTATACCCTCGCTCCCCCAAACATTGCCTTTACCTCCGGGTCTGTCCAGATTAAGTCCACAAGGATTGCCTTTGTTTTTGTTTTTTCGTCAATACTTGTGCCTCTCTGTTTTAATCCGAGCGGCAGGCCGGTCTTGTTTGTCATTTGAATATTGACGACTGTATTGCCGCCG
>CAYHOM010000081.1:0-4048 GCA_964358345.1 uncultured Gammaproteobacteria bacterium | reverse complement strand
CCCACGTCCCTTGCTTGAAGGTGATCTACATCTGCTTGCAAAAACGATTGATCACGGAGTGCGTACCAAAGGTGTTCAATGTGTTGGACTTCGTTTTGTTTCAGAAAAAGAGATCATGCGTTTAAACAAGATCTACCGTGGAAAGAATCATCCCACGGATGTTCTATCCTTTGGATCAATACCTGTTCCATTACCAAAGTCCGCTTCTGTCGAACAGGGTTTGGGTGATGTCATTATCTGCTCGGTTTACGCTTTGCGTGAGGCAAAGCGACGCATGATCCCTCCTCGTGAGGAGTATTTCCGTTTGATCGTTCACGGAGTTCTCCACCTTCTTGGATATGATCATACGAATCTTGAAGATGAATTAAAAATGTTTCAGATACAGGAAGCATGTGTTGAAAAAGTGTTTTCATGCGTATGAAATCGCCCTCCTTTCAAAAAAGCTTCTATCGGGCGTGGAATGGTCTATGTATTGCCTTTCGTACGGAGCGTAGTTTTCGTGTGCAGGTTGCCATGACGGGTGTGGTCATCGTCTGCCTCACCCTTTTCCCCTTGGTAGTTTGGGAACGCTGTCTGCTCCTCGTTGTGACGATGGTGGTTTTAGTGTTAGAATTGGTCAACAGTTGCGTCGAGCGGCTACTTGATCTTCTCAAGCCACGATTGTTTGCGTACGTTGGGGAGATTAAAGATTTGATGGCTGGAGCCGTTCTGCTCGCATCTGTTTTTGCTGCTGTCATTGGTGCCTTCATTTTAGGACCTCACTTTCTGCATCTCTTTAGTCGTGTATGAAGGATCATCTTATTGCAGGAATCGACATTGGTAGTAGCGCAATTCGCCTGGCCATCGGTCAGGTGTTCATGATGCCGGATAAGCGTCCTTCATTGAATATTATTGGTGCCGCAGAAGTCGAGTCTCAGGGGATATCAAAAGGGGTGGTGAGTTCTCTGGAGGATGTTGTGACCGCTATTTCTGGGTGTCTTGAGCAGGCGGAACGTCAGGTTGGGTTACCTGTTTCTGAGGCCTATGTTGGCATTGGTGGGACCTTCACGAATGTACAGCTTGCGAAAGGGGTCATTGGCGTTTCACGATCTGATGGAGAAATTCGGGATGAGGATATACAGCGTGCTTTGGAGTCAGCTCGCTCGGTCGTGAACCCGGCTAATTATGAGATCCTCCATGTTTTGCCAAAGGTCTTTCTTGTAGATGGGCAGTCAGGGATTAAGGATCCTTTGGGGATGCAGGGGATACGTCTTGAGGTTGAAGCGCATATCGTTCAGGGACTTTCGACGCATGTCCGTAATCTCACGAAGGCCGTTTTTCGTACAAATCTAGATATTTCTGAGCTCGTGTTTATTCCGTTGGCAGCTTCTCAAGTCGTGACAAGTCCACGACAGAGGGAGGTGGGCGTGGCCGTCGTGAATATTGGTGGAGCAACAACGTCGGTAGCTGTGTATGAAGATGGAGAGCTTCTCCACGCGGTCGTCATTCCGTTGGGTTCGGACCATATCACCCAAGATATCGCCATCGTGCTACGTACCTCCCTAGAGGTTGCAGAACAGGTGAAGCGTGCCTACATTTCCGCCGATGCAAGTCAGATTGATCAGCACGATGTGCTGGATCTTCGGGAGGTTGGTGCTGAGCAGAGTGAGGTGGTTTCACCAAGATTTATTTCAGATATTGCACAGGCTCGTGCGGAAGAGATTTTTGAGAAAGTTCAACAAGAATTAAAGAAGATCAATCGTGGCGGGATGCTCCCGGCGGGAGTCATCCTTACGGGGGGAGGGGTTAAATTACGAGGGATGGTTGACCTCGCCAAAAACACCTTACGTTTACCGGTTGGTATCGCGGCATTATCCGGCATTCAGACCCCCCTCACCGAAATCATGCATGATCCGGCCTTCTCGACGGCCATTGGCTTAGTTGTTTGGGGGTTTGAAGGTGACCCCCCCCCCGCGCCGCCCGCGACGCCAGCGGGGACGCATACCCCGACATTACCCAAGGGGGGAGCTTTCATGAAAAAAGTGAGTTCCCCATTAAAAAAGATTTTCAAATCATTCATGCCGTAGTGGTGTGTAGAGGCGTGGCTTGACAGGCGTATTTTTTTCCTTGACCCCAATCTCCTCGGTGAGTATCGTGGATATGTTCGTATTGAACCATTTTAGGGTCAATATTTCACAAAATTGTGCACAAAGTGTATTCAACTAACCTCTATGGCAGAAATTAAACCCGAGATCGAAACCTTCGCCAAGATTAAAGTCGTCGGTGTCGGCGGATCTGGTGGTTCATCGACCAATCGCATGATCGCGTCGAAGATTCGAGGTGTGGAGTTTATTGCCATGAATACGGATGTTCAAGCATTGCACTACTCACAGGCCCAACAAAAGCTTCATATTGGAAAGAGCGTTACACGTGGACTTGGGGCCGGTATGGATCCAGAGGTTGGATTGCGTGCGGCAGAGGAAAGCCAGAACGAAATTCGTGAGCTGCTGAAAGGGGCTGACATGGTGTTTGTTACCTGTGGTTTAGGTGGAGGAACGGGTTCAGGCGCATCACCCTATATCGCCAGCATTGCGAAAGAGCTTGGTGCTCTGACCGTCGCTGTGGTAACCAAACCATTTTTATTTGAGGGGGCGCAGCGGAAGACAATCGCCGATGCTTCCTACGAAAAATTAGCCGGTCAGGTAGATACCATTATTACGATCCCTAACGATCGCATTTTGCAAATCATCGATCGTAAGACAACCTTGGTTGATGCCTTTGAAATGGTGGATGATGTGTTGCGCCAGGGCGTCCAAGGGATCTCTGAGCTAATTACCGTCCCCGGTCTTATCAATGTCGACTTTGCGGATGTGCGTTCTATCATGGCGAACCGTGGATCTGCCTTGATGGGTATTGGCCGAGGCCATGGAGATAATCGTGCGGCGGATGCGGCCAAGGCGGCTGTAGCTTCCCCCTTGTTGGAAGTTTCTATCGATGGGGCAAAGGGGATTTTGTTCACCATTGCCGGCGGATCAAATTTGGGGATGTACGAGGTATCTGAAGCGGCTAAGGTGATCACGCAGTCTGCCGATCCCCAAGCCAAGGTTATTTTCGGGGCCATCATTGATGAGGGGATGAAGGACGAAATCAAAATCACCGTTATTGCAACGGGGTTTGATTCCCGTCCCCTTCCCCCAAAGCCTAAGACGGCCTTTGCTTCTGGAACGGTAAGTAGCCCGCGTCCGTCATCGTCAAGCCCGACACTACCACCTGAGCCTTTAGAGAAGATGACCTTCTCTTCCTCGCGTCCGAGTGGGGTGGTTCCTCCTGTTCCTTCCTACACCGCCTATGTCCCTCCGGTTCCATCACCATCTATCCCATCAAGTGCTCCTGTCGTTGGAGATGTTCCTTCTGGTCTAGAGGATGTGGCTACGGATCCCATGCGTCGCCTGGCTCCTCAACCAGCGCCTCATCAGCCCCATGTGTCTCCACCGCAATATGCCGGCATGCACCAGAAGCCCCCCGTGCCTACCATTCCTCCGCAAGCTGCTCTTGTCGCGAATGTTCGTTCGACGGGTGACGAGGAGGACCTGGAGATCCCCGCATTCATTCGTAAAAAAATGATGTAATTCATGCACTGTCCCGTTTGTAATCATCCCGATTCTCGTGTCATTGATTCTCGCATCACCCCTGACGGTACGGTTGTTCGCCGTCGACGTGAGTGTGATGCCTGTGAGTACCGTTTCTCCACCTGTGAAGAGGTAGAACTGCTTGGTATATCTGTCGTAAAGCGTGATGGTCTGCGTGAAACATACGCACGTGAAAAAATCGAACGTGGGTTAAAACGTGCCCTCGAAAAACGTTCCTACACGGATGCCGACTTTCGTGCCTTGGTGCATGCTATCGAGCGTGACGTTCAGCGTCAGAAAACGAGCGAAGTGCGGAGTTCTGACATAGGAGAAATGGTCATGGAGCGTTTAAAACGATTTGATAAAGTAGCATATATTCGTTTCGCGTCTGTGTACCGGTCCTTTGAGGATGTCCGTACGTTTCAGTCTGAGTTGGAAAG
>CAYHOM010000080.1:0-4071 GCA_964358345.1 uncultured Gammaproteobacteria bacterium | reverse complement strand
GATCTCTCCGGCAGAGTCATGGCTTGCATCTGTCGCCTCCATCCATCCGCCAAGCTCGCCCATCACATGCTCGGCATAGTCGACCCAGCCCTCATTGGCGACAAAAAAGCGAGCATCTTCTAAAGAGAACCCCCAATCATCCATCAGCCGTTGTCGTGTGGCGGCGGTAAGCTCAGGAAGACGGTGTGACTCGGTTTCACGGATTTCCTTAAGATCAAGCGGGGGGAGGTCGGGCTCTGGAAAGTAGCGATAATCTGCGCTCGTCTCTTTCAACCGTTGTTGAAAGGTTTGGCCGGTATGTTCATCCCAGCCGCGTGTTGATCCGACAGGTGTCTCATTATTCGCGTAGAGTGATCCCTGACGATCAATCTCAAAAGCAAGAGCGCGTTCTACGGCACGGAACGAATTGAGATTCTTGATTTCAATCTTGGGATTCAACTCCGTTTGAAGAGGCAGGTTGTTATCATCGATGGGAAGAAGCGAGACGTTTGCATCACAACGCATGAACCCTTTCTCCATGTCCGCATCCGATGATCCCACCGTTCGTAGGATGGCCTGGAGTTCCTGGAGGAACGTCTTTGCTTCTAGGGGAGAACGGATATCCGGTTCCGTGACGATCTCCAATAAAGGAGTTCCTGCGCGGTTAAAATTGACCAAGGTGGTCTTACTTCCGCCGTCATGAATATTCTTGGCGGCGTCTTCTTCCAAGTGGGCTCGTGTGATGCCTATACGGATCCGCTCACGTTCAGGAGATCCTCCGGGAACATCAATTTCCATCTGTCCCTTTACACAGATGGGAAAATCAAACTGGGAGATCTGATATCCCTTTGGGAGATCGGGATAAAAATAGTTTTTCCGATCAAAGTGAGAGGTGTCAGGAATGCGACATCCAAGGGCAAGACCGGCACGCACGCCAAGACGAACGGCCTCACCGTTTAACGCTGGGAGGGCACCGGGCTGTCCCGTACATACGGGACAGATGGCGGAATTAGGGGGGGCATTTTCTCCAACACTAGGACAGCTGCAGAACATTTTTGATGCCGTTTTGAGCCGGACGTGAATTTCAAGACCAATGATGGGGATCAGGCGAGGCATAGATGTACGCATCATGAAACACGGGTCCTTGTACGTCAAACCAGGATGGAGGGTAAAAAATGATCTACCGTGTTTCCTTCAGCGATCTAAAGAGTTTCACTTGCCAGATAAGAAAGAGGGGAAGAAAGATCATCTGGGCGAATCCTTCAAGGAGTTGACGTGCTGCGTCAATGAGGGCACTCGGAGCTGTTGCTGTAAAAATAAACTGTGTCTTTGCTTGCCCTGCCAATAGGCTGACGATGTTTACGAACAGGCTCATGAGGAGAATGGAGACGATCAAAAAGAACGTGCCAGGAACGATAAGACGCCAAAAGACTTCCCACCAACGCCCCTTAACCAGGTGATAGGATGCGGCTAATGCCTGCGTTCCACGTAACCCTTCGCCTATGAGGAAGAGTTCGGAGAACTGCAGGAGCACGGCTAACCAAATGGCGGGAAAAAAGAACACCATCAAACCCCCAATAACGGCGAGCCCCTTGAGTGAGGAGGTCCAGAGGAGAGGGAGCACCAACATCCAGGCTGTGCGAGCTTCGTCGGCTGGTTCGGGGATGTGTTTTTCCTGTACCAACAGCCAACGATACAGCCGAACCGTCACCCAGAGGATGAGCAAAAATTGGACTATCGAGAGGGCACCAAACAAAGCCTGACTGGTTTCCTCTGATGATCGTGTTCCGAGGACGAGGACAAAAGAGATGAGGGGGAGAATGAGAAACCAGCTGGTGAGGTGGAGCGTCTTGTGCCAGGTGCGGATATACGTTGCCCAACTGTCACGAATAAGTTCGGAAAGAGAAAGAAGGCGATGCATAGGAGATTGTCGCCAGTATACCGTATGAGGGGTTGTTTGTCAGGAAGATGCTTCGCTATTCCTTCATGGGTACAAGGATGGTTGCCAGAGCTTCGCAAGCGGCCTTTCCCACAACTTCTGGAGATTGCGAGGCGTCGATTTCAACAATCTTCGTGCCTGCATCCCGATAAGGGGCGAGGACGGCTGGATCGCGATAACGAAAAGCGAGCTTCTCTTGAAACGTGGCAGTTTCATAGATATGACCGTCAATCTTTTCCCCGCGGTTTTCTAATCGCTGCATCGCTTCTTCTGGAGCCAGGCGGAGGAGGAGGAGGAGTTCCGGTGGACGAGCAAGCTCGGTACGATTTCCTTCGAGAGAAAGAAGCCATTCGAGATGGATGTGTTCATCTTGAAGGGGTTGATAGGCGAGAGAGCTGATGACACCGCGGTCCTGAATCACCCAACGGTTAGGTTTGGCTTGAAGAAAGGGAAGGATGACGCGCGTGAAAAGGACTTGCCGATCTAGGGCGAAAGCCTCTGCTGCCACGCGACCATGATACGCATAGCTGGAATGCGTTTTGATGATTTCTTCCCGAAGAGCTGCCCCAACCCATGAGTAGGTTGGTTCAGCGGAAAGGAGGACGTCGATTCCTGCGTGAAGAGGGCTGTCATGTATTTCCAGGTCAGGAAGGGCGTGATGGTTCTTTTGATATTCTACCAAATCAAAAATAGTGAGATGCTGCTGTTTAAGCCAGTCCGTCATGGCACGAATCACGGTTGATTTTCCTGCGCCATCGATGGCATCGATGACGACGAGATGACTTTGATCGTACATACGTCAAATGCCCCGTGGTTGCACCCCTACGGTTGAAACACTTGCTTCATCACCACGCAGGTCAACGCGAATGCATGTTGCCAAGAAGGGATGGGTTTGTTCGATGGTGCGCCAGGTTTCTTGGGCGATGCGACGATACGAAGGGTGCCCTTTGATCCCCGAGCGCAACTCAATAAAATGAAAAAGCTCACGTAGATTCCAGGTTACCAGTAAGCGACGTCGATACGCCATGGGGACGATATATTCTGCCTCATGTCGTAAACCAGCTTTCAGGAGAGCGGTGTATACGCGAGAGGCTTCTTCCATCATTCCCTGAAACTGTCCCCCATATCCAAGCGTTTTCACTTCCTCTGGAACATCATACCCTAACGCGGGGCTAAGCGTCTGGTTGGTTTGTGTGCACATCCGATGGCGCTGAATGTCACGCCAGGCACCATAGTCCATCACGATCTCATGGGTGAAGGTGGCGTGTTCCAATTCGCGTAATGGTTGATCATGAGATCCTCGGGTGGCGAGAGCTGTCTCCAGGATCCGTTTTGTGAGACGGGGATCATTTTTTATGTGGTGAAAGATCTCCGTATAGGGCCGATCCGTCACGCGCGTGAGGAGAGCGGCGGCGATCCGAGCTTCGGCTTGGGCGTCATCGTAGAGCATGACGACAGGTCGTGTGGATGTGGCGACGGATGAAGAGGTGGTTGATATTGGCGCAAGAGGGAGTTCTGCCGCGAGGGCCCTCAGACATTCCGGTGTTTCTCGGAGATAGGGTTTTGCATTTGCATACTTTAGCAGGATCGGGTGTGGTCGCTCTGCGAGGGCTCGATCCGGATCCAGCTCAACCCCCCCTTTTAAAGCATTACGTAAATCTATGCCCACTTCTTGCGCCTCTTCCAAGGGATGCGAGAGGAGTTTTGAGATCACGTGTTCCCATACCCGGGCGTTACAGGTCATGCCGAAGGACGTCAGAGAGGCGGCAGGCAGAAGGCTCCGCACAACATCAAACGTTCGTGCCTTGATCTGAGCTTCATATCCTTTATCGGAGAGCCCTTCCGTCTTGGGAAACCGTTCCTTGAGGAGAGTGGCCAGCGGTCCACGTAGTTCTTCGTAGAGACCATACAGGTGATCCAGCGTCTGTTCGTAGTCCTTCGCGAGGGCACTCTTCGTAATAGCGGTTGGGGTGACGGTGCGGTTGCGGGTGAACACTTGATAACGAGAACTCTTTTCGGTGTAGGAGGCCAAGCGTGAATCTTCGATAATCTTCGTGACGACTTGTGAGATATTTTCAATCGCCACGGAGCTTGTCGCGTGTTCGGCAACGGAGGAGTGGCCGTATCCCACCACCCATTTTTCATGAAACTCG
>CAYHOM010000079.1:2394-4294 GCA_964358345.1 uncultured Gammaproteobacteria bacterium | reverse complement strand
CGACAAATTGCGCTATCACCGCATCATTATCATGACCGACGCGGACGTGGACGGTTCGCATATCCGCACGCTGTTGCTCACTTTTTTCTATCGGCAAATGCCCGAATTGGTTGAGCGTGGTCACATTTATATTGCGCAACCGCCGCTATACAAAATCAAGCAAGGCAAAGACGAGCGTTATCTCAAAGATGACCAGGAGATGAAAATATATATGCTCAAGTCTGCTCTCAATAATGCCATACTGTATCCTGCTTCTGATGAAGCTCCGATTCAGTCGGATGCATTGGAGCAAATCGCCAAGCAATACTTCCTCGCTGAAGCAGTGATAGATCGCCTGTCACGCTTTACTGCGCCAGAAGCCAGCCATGCCTTGTTAATTCTGCCCACCCTATCGTTGGATGACGCGCAACAAGCACAACGCAGCGCGCAGCTGCTCGAAGCAGCCTGTGGTGGCGGCATAAAAGTTCTAGTGGAAACAGATGATGTCGGTGAGTATCGCCTGCGTCTGGAAAAGCTATATCACGGCAATTATTCTGTTAGTTTCATGGACCGCGATTTCCTGCAAGGCAGTGACTATGTGCAAATCCGCCAAGCTGCGGAAATATTGAACGGGCTGATCAAGCCGAGTGCTTACATTGCTCGTGGTGAGCAAAAACGCGCCGTATCCAGCTTCAAACAAGCCATCGAATGGCTGCTCGAAGAAGCCAAACGCGGTGTTAACATTCAGCGATACAAAGGGTTGGGTGAAATGAACCCTTCACAACTGTGGGAAACCACCATGGACGTAAAAAATCGCATCTTGCTTAGAGTGCGCATCGAGGATGCTATATCCGCCGATGAGATTTTTACCACTTTAATGGGCGATGTCGTTGAACCGCGCCGCGCTTTCATCGAAAAGAACGCGCTGGGTGTAAAAAACCTGGACGTTTAAAGAGTGTGCTAAGCGTCCCCCCAGTGAGACGCAACGCCACGCTGGTAAAATTCAACAGTTTTCCCTTTGCTCAAAATAATATTCAAATTTGAAGCTAAATTCTGCTATGTCCACCCCAATAACATTTTTCCCCTCCCGTTCCCAAGAAGTTGTAGAGGTAATTCCAGAAACTTCGCCCATTGTTGGAAACCGTGTAGAACTACAACTACTCACCACACTAACGTGTAATCTGAAATGTACTTATTGCTCACTCGGTGTGGGCGAGATGGTTGGCTCTCAAGGAAAAGTTACCTATACCTCGGATGCGCTTGATGCCTTCATTAAAAAATATCTTTCACAGCACGAAATTTATATCACTTTCTACGGTGGCGAACCGACCCTGAATCTCGGTTTCATTAAGGAAATCATGGAGCGTTATCCTGCTTTCCGTTTCCAGCTTCAAACAAATGGCACATTGTTGGACAACTTGCCAGATAGCATTCTTGCAAATCTTTCCAATATTCTGCTTTCAATAGATTGCGGAGAATCAATTACCGATGGATTTCGTGGACGCGGTGTGTACAGGCAGGTGGTCAAAAATACTCGTGCTGTACGTGATCGGATGGCGGGCTCATTCACGGCGCGTGTGACATGGAGCAGCGAAGAAACCTCATTCGAGGAATTGGATGAACTGGCAAATACTTTTGATTATGTATATTTCCAGTTCGTTGCCGGAGAAGGCACATATACAGCCGCTGCGATGGAAAAGAAAAAAACGGTAATCACACAATTGGTGGATAAATTTTTTTCCAGCGATGATTTGTACCCCATGATTCCTATAATGGGGATCGTGCGCAACAAGGTGCTGCCTTCCCGATCAATAGAGCTTTATCACGGTAAAACCCAATGCCGGGTATCCACGCATATCCTCAACGTAATGCCGGACGGCAAGATTTACCCCTGCCCTGACATGATGTACGTGCCCGAGAT
>CAYHOM010000079.1:0-2384 GCA_964358345.1 uncultured Gammaproteobacteria bacterium | reverse complement strand
AATTGGCTTAAACCCAGCCCGTTGCAGCCGCACCCCAGCATGCCATGCGACACGTGCGAGGCCCAAGCATGGTGCAGAGGTAATTGCCTGAAAAACCTGTATCTTGCCTATGTGAAAGATGACAAAAATTACCGTAACAACGTTGTTGAGCCGATCTGTGAACTGGTAAAGTTTCTGGGAAGAGAGATAGACCGTCATGACCCTCACGCTTGGTATGCAAAAGCACCGCTAAGTGTAAAAAAGACTCTTCGTGATTGCGAGGTTTATGAATACGTGGAAATAATGCCTTGATACGGATTGCAGATAAGACCAGGCAAAATAAGTCGGCACCAAAAAACTAAAATCCGCGTAGCACCCCTTCAAGATGACGCTGATCATGAAACCGATGATTGATTTGTTATCAAGCAGATTTGCTTGGCGTGCTTATAACAGCTTGTTCAACTTCAAAATTTCCGGCAAAAAAACTTCCGTCACCAGCAGCGGTGCACCATGTAAATAGAACAGCGAGCGACGTGCCCACAGTCTGTTCGGCGGATTGTTTAGCACTGCGGTGACGCGTTGATACAGCGGATGCGTGCTGCGCAATGATTTGTAATGCAGCGGTTTGCGCTCTACCAGCGGATGCGCGAACAGTAAGGCGCCGAGCGGTTTGTTGCCCAGGCCGCGCACGGCTGCCCATGTACTGCGCAGATGTTGCGGGGCGCATGCGCTGTGTGCAAATATGACCGGCTGATTGTCGGCATATAGAAACACCTCGCGCGAGTAGGCGAAGCACTGTGGCGCGATGCCCAGCAAGGCCGCTTCATCCAGCGCAATGCATCCCAGCCCGCTGTGCACATTGCGCACGGTGAAGCGGGTGCAGCGTTGCTGAATGCGTTGTGTCAGCGAGCCATGGTCGTGCAGCCAAGGTGCAAGGGCAGACTCACAGCCCAATGTTTCACCACGCCAAAAATGGTCAATTCTTGTAGGTTGTGCCATGCCAGAATTTGTCAGACGTGTAGGTAATCATGTTTGTTTGCCATCCAGCGATGCGAATGTGCCCGCGCTGCTTCGGGAAAATCACGCAATAATTCATCTGCAGCTTGTCGCGCGTGGTTCAATAAATCTTCGTCCGCGCTGATGTCGGCGAAGCGTAGCATCGCCACGCCGCTTTGTCGCGCGCCGAGCAATTCGCCCGGGCCGCGCAATTGCAAATCCTGTTGCGCGATAGCGAAGCCGTCTGTGCTTTCAAAAACGATTTTTAATCGTGCCCGCGCCAGCTCGGATAGTGGTTGCTGATACAGCAGAATACACAGGCTTTGCGTAGCCCCACGCCCTACTCGCCCGCGCAACTGGTGTAGCTGCGCCAGCCCCATACGCTCGGCGTGGTCAATCACCATCAGGCTGGCATTCGGCACGTCCACGCCCACCTCAATCACGGTGGTGGCAACCAGCAGGTGCAGCTCGTTCGCCTTGAACGCGGCCATTACGCGCGCCTTCTCGGCATTGTCGAGTTTGCCGTGGGCTAGGCCGACGCGCAGCTCCGGGAAGGTCTGCGTGAGCAGTTGAAACGTCTCCAGCGCAGTTTGCAATTGCAGTGCTTCGGATTCGTCGATCAGCGGGCATACCCAATACGCCTGCTGTCCTTCAAGGCAAGCGGCGCGCACTCTGGCGAACACCTCGTCGCGGCGCGCATCGCTGACCAGCTTGGTAATGACCGGTGTGCGTCCGGGCGGCAATTCGTCGATCACCGATACATCCAGGTCGGCGTAATAGCTCATGGCCAGCGTGCGCGGGATCGGCGTGGCGCTCATCATCAGTTGGTGTGGCTCTTGCATGTGTAGGTCGGGTTTTAACCCGACTGCTTCGACAGGCTTAGGGCAAGCATGTCGGGGTGAAGCCTGTCCTGAGCCTGTCGAAGTGGCCCGACCTACGCCTGGCTTGCCCTTGTTGTGCAACGCCAAGCGTTGCTGCACGCCGAACTTGTGCTGCTCATCAACAATCGCCAAGCCAAGTTTGTGGAAGCTGATTTGCTCCTGAAACAGTGCGTGCGTGCCGATGGCGAGCAGAGTTTCGCCCGATGCGATACGCTCGGCGGCCAGTTGTTTTTCCTTTTTTTTCAGGCTGCCTGACAGCCACACCGGCGTGATGCCGAGCGGTTCCAGCCAGTCACGCAGTTTGAGGTAATGCTGTTCGGCAAGAATTTCGGTAGGCGACATCAGCGCGACCTGGCAGCCGTTTTCGATGGCCTGCAACGCGGCCAGTGTCGCAACGACGGTCTTGCCGCTGCCGACATCGCCGAGCAGTAGCCGTTGCATCGGGTGTGGCTGCGCAAGATCGTCGCTGATTTCCGCAAAGGTGCGCTGCTGTGCCTTGGTCAGCGCAAACGGCAAATCTTGAATCAG
>CAYHOM010000078.1:0-4506 GCA_964358345.1 uncultured Gammaproteobacteria bacterium | reverse complement strand
CCGTCAGGATTCCGTGTGAACGTTCCACCACGACCACGCCGTCCCTTGCGAGGATCACTCGTCCGAGATAGTCATGATCTACAACCGTAACGAGTCTCGCGACTTCCTTAAACCGTCTCACTATGTAGTCGAGGAATCCGTCGTCGTGCAGTAGGTCCAACTCATGCGCGGCGAGATCTTGGTCTTGTGCTAGCAGGTCAATCCGCGCGATAGGCGCGAGGTCTGTGATGATCTGTTCGCGCACTACCGTGAGACGATCGCGCAGATCTGCTCTCGACAAGTCGCGGGCGAAAAGCGCGAGTTCGGGAAGGCGCAGTGAGTCCCTGTAGGCTTCACCAACGCCAGTCCCGATCGTTCCGCGTGGGTTGTGACCCCGAGCTAGTTCCTTCAGGCGAGACGCAATTCCATGGTAGGGCGTGGCGCACAAGCACAGTTCGTCCACTGTGAGGAGGGCAAACGGGTCATGCACGCACACGCCGTAGCGCAGAGCCTGCGCCTCGTTGAGGAGACCTTCGGGAGAAATCACGATCTGGGAGAGGTGCGTCTTGACGCCTTCGAGCGTCCCGCACCCCCACTGGCTGAAGGCGAACGCCTGGCCTTTGGAGGTGCAAACACCGTGACTCCCTTGCGCACCACCTTCCTTGATCACGGTATGGGCGCGCATGGATGATGTGATCTTGTGGACGACCCCACCCTTGCCACCATCCCCAGGTCCGAGGTCGGTGACGATGTAGGTTTTCTTCATCGAAATCGAACCTCCTCCCTGGGAACGGTGGTTTGGGTTGGACTGTCACTTCAGAGCCATTCGATCTTTCCGTCATTGCCCTTGGGCTTCTTGTCCGCGCTCTCATCGGAGAACGCGGCGAGCTCATCTGGTGTGAGCGGCCACAGGTCCGTCTTCTCGCGAAACAGGTCGCCGGCCCTGGGGCGCCGGGAGAAGTTCGGAAGTACGGCCTGCGCGCCGATTGGGATGTTGGCGACCGAGCTTGTGATCCTGATGGCATCCGTCGGCGACACTTCGTTGCTGGTGAGGAACCCGACAACGTCGCCGAGACTGAGTGTCCCTTCGGTGAGTCCGATGATCACGGCTTGCACCTGTGGGAGCATTCGGGTGTCCGGAAGGACGACGACACGCTCCTGGCCGAACACGTCCGTCCAGAAGTCTCGAGTCGTTGGGATATCGCCCACCTGCAGAAAGAAAGCGTGCGCTCGCTTGAGCAGTACCTTCACGATCTCCTTCGTTCTTGGGAGTCGATGTGGGTCGAGCTGGTGGCCGTTGCCAGCGATCTTCTCGAACACGTCATCGCCGAACACTACCATGATCCCGTCTTTCTCCACGCTTCCGCGCCCATCGGCGTCCGAAACAGTGAAGTCGTAGCCCTTGAGCCCGATCCGGCTGAGGTAGTCGGCCGTGAGGTACGCACCAGCAAACAACCCATAGTCCGGATCCTCGGTGGCGTCACCGCCATTGCGCTCAGGCACCATCAATGTGAGTTGCTCGACGATCTTCCCAGCCTCCATCTCAAACTGCGGTCGGCACAGGACGAAACGGTCCGAAAAAGCGTCGCCGAAGATGCCGGTTGCTACCTGGAGGTCGCAACCTGGGAGCATCTGGCCCACGAGCTCGAAGGCTCTGGGGAGGACGCCCAGGGCGACGTCAACGTTGTTACCCATGCTGCCCGTGGTGTCCACGCGGGTCTCCATTGGGACAGGCACCCCGATGGTCATGAGCCAAAGTCCATTGGGTTGTTGCTCAAACCGAGGCTTGCTCAACCTGACCGGTCCATACTGCGGCAGGCCCCTTGGGTCCACCAGAGGATGGAGCTTGCCGGTCTCCTTGGCCTTCTGCTCCGCACGGAAGGTGGCAGGGCCAGGGCCGGAAGCGTGTGCGCGCCGTGCATCACCGAAGGCATCACGACTGAAGGTTCCGCGTCCCATATTGTTCTATGCTCCTTCTCTACCGGTTGGTGATGGTGAATGGGTGGAAACCTCTCCAACCCATCCTTTTCAGAAGCTGGTAAAACTCTCCGTGCGCAATGAGCGCGTTGGCCTGACTACCAGCAGCCAGACTTAGGAGGTACTGGGTGTAAGGTTCGAACCCTTCCACCGTACTGACATCCTCGGGGAACGTCCTCGTGGCACGGTCGCCGCCCAACAAGATGATGACCGTCTTGGCGGCGTCCATGATCTCCTGACGGGTTTGATCCAGAGGCACCACTTCAGGATGCGTTCGGGCTCGTTCCCAATCAAAGAGGATCACGAAGTGCTCATCGGGTTGAATGAGGATCGTGGTCAGATCCATGCCTCCCAGCTCCACGCCATGATCATGAACGAACGCGAGGAGCTTGAGGATCTTGCCCATGATCCATGCGCTGGTGCGCAGGTCCACTCGCTTGTTGTCCTTGTGAAGAATGTTGTGCAGAGGCACGAGGGTGCTCACGTTCAGGATTGGGCTCCGAGCCTCCAGGCAAGGGAACGCGAGAATGTTGATCCTGCGTCCGCCATGCTCCTTGAGGACGAAGCTATCCACCACCTCTGGGAAACCGAACTGGTAGTTGAGACGTTCCTCCGGGTACCTCCTGTGTTTGGCGTAATCCTCCTCGAGCTTCACAGCTTTCACAGCGAGCTCTCGTAGGACGAACGACACTCGATCCAGAATGCCGTTGTAAGCAGCCTCGATGGCAACCTGCAACAGACACTGTCTTCCAGTTCCAGTCTGCGTGCAAAGTTGGAGCCGGTACGTCTTGGTCTGGCCCACAGATGCGCCAACCGCGTACTCCACTCCCTTCGGACTCTTGATGTTCATTTCTATTTTCCCTTCGTTAGATTGTAAGGTGCGCGTCGTACTCCTTAATGTATCTAGACTTTCAACGAAAAAAACAGGAATACGGCGTGTGTTTTTACCACTATTCCACTTATGTGTCAAACAGTGTCGGAAAACAAAAGAGCACAGAACTTACCCGACGTTCTTTTGAGAAAGATAGTTCTCCACCGTATCTACGATTGCTTGCGTGCGCGAGTCGATCTCCACGTTGACTCGATCACCCTCTCGCTTCCATCCAAATGTTGTTAACCTCAACGTCTCTGGAATCAAAGCCACGGTAAACGTGTTGTTGACGCGATCGACATCCACAATCGTGAGGCTCGCGCCGTCCAGCGCGATAAAACCTTTTGGCAAGATGTATTTCATCCAGGTCTGCGGAACGCGAAACGTAACAACCTGATTATTTTCACTCTGTCGTACGTCAATAATCTCGCCAACGCCAGTCACATGACCTGACACCACATGTCCACCCACTTCATCACCAAACCGAGTGCTGCGCTCAACATTGACGCGCCGACCGATCGCCAGCGATGAAAGAGACGTTTTCTCAAGCGTCTCCTGCATCACATCAAATGCTACACGACCACCTTTTATATCAAGCGCTGTCAGACATACTCCATCCACAGCAACCGAAGCCCCGCGTTCCAGGCCGATCACAAATGCTTCGCCAAGCTCGAGGGCCACATGCAAAAGACCCGAGCGTTTTATAACGGACACAACTGGAGCGTTGAGTTGGACGATGCCGGTAAACATAATCGATGCTACTTTGCACCAACCAAGAGGAAGCGGTCAAGAAAATGTGCTAGAATACTCTTGACTATGGAATCGATGTTGCTTCTCTCTATCATCCTGCTCCTCATCTGGACCATCGTGTTTTGTGTTTCGAGTAAGACGCGCCTCGAACAAGTTGCCATGAGCCTTGTGGGTGTTGTGATTGCGCCAGGAGCCATACTGATGACCGTTGGACAAAACGCGATTGATAAAGTGAAAACAGCCATCTCTCTGGAAGATTTCATTTTTTCATTTGCCCTTTTTGGACTTGCTGCAGTGATCTATCAAGTTTTGATGGGCAGACACATCAAACAGATCAGCGCCATGCACGGAAAAAAAATTCAGATGGATGCTCACTGGATCTATCACCTTGTTCTTCTTGTCGGAATCTGGATTATCCTTGCTCTTTCATTTTATGTTCTACTTGAACTCAACGGCATCCGCAGCGCCATTGTTGGCGGACTTCTTATCGGAGTCTACGTGATTGCACAACGGCACGATCTTCTATTGAACGCCCTCCTCTCCGGCCTTATGACAGCAGGGCTCATCTTCCTATTGGAACAAGCATTCTATCTGCGGGTCTTCGCCATGCCGATTCCTCACACCATCCCACTGGAAGAACTTCTTTGGGCGGCCACGATCGGATTTGCAATAGGGCCTCTCTACGAATACCTGCGACACCTGCGTTTGGTATGAACCAGTCTTGTGTAAATGACAACGATTTTTTCTCCGGCCTTGCAACAGATGGTCAACTTTCGGTTGATGTGATTGAAGCGCCGCGGGAAATTATGGTGCGAGCAGCCATGGCTGGAACTCGTGCAGAAGATATCGACGTGCATGCAACACAAGACACTCTCACGATTCGTGGCGTGCGCCATCACGGACACAAACACACGTCCTCACACACAATT
>CAYHOM010000077.1:0-4526 GCA_964358345.1 uncultured Gammaproteobacteria bacterium | reverse complement strand
TTGCCTGTGATATTGCCGGATGTAGAGGCGTACGAGCCGACGGACACGGGGGAGTCGCCTCTTACAGGCATACGTTCTTGGGTTGAAACGACCTGCCCCGTCTGTGGGGGACCGGCTGAACGGGAAACGGACACGATGCCAAACTGGGCGGGATCAAGTTGGTACTTTTTACGCTACATGGATCCCCATAATAATGACGCATTTGCCGCGCCAGAGAAGATGCAATACTGGCTCCCGGTCGACCTCTATAGCGGGGGCATGGAGCACACGACGTTGCACCTTCTCTATTCGCGTTTTTGGTACAAGTTCCTTTGGGACTTGGGGCTGATCCCTCGGGAGTGTGGGTCGGAACCGTATCGCATGCGTCGTTCCCAGGGCCTTGTGTTAGCGGCAGATGGAGAAAAGATGTCCAAGTCAAAAGGGAACGGGGTGAATCCAGATGACGTTATAAAGGAATATGGGGCGGATGTGCTGCGTATCTATCAGATGTTTATGGGACCGTTTGATCAGCCCGTGCCCTGGAATCCCGATAATGTAGAGGGCGTGCGTCGTTTTTTGGATAAAGTTTGGCAGGTGATGCAGCGAGCCCCTCTCCAGGATCTTTCTGCAGAGCTTGATACGCTGCATCATCAAACGATCAAAAAGGTTACGGAAGGGATTGATGGCATGCAATTCAACACCTCAATCTCGCAGCTGATGATTTTAACGAATGCCTATCAAGAAGCTGGAGGTGTTCCATCGACCCATGCAGAAGCATATCTTCAACTCCTCGCGCCGTTCGCGCCTCATCTCGCCAGTGAATTGTGGGAGCAGATAGGAAAAACAACGGATCTTCATCATGATGGATGGCCGACCTTTGATCCGGGGAAGATACAGGCAGCGACCTTTGAGCTGGTCATCCAAGTCAATGGGAAGGTGCGTGAACGATTGCGGGTCTCACGTGATATTTCTGAAACCGAAGCAAAGGCAAAAGCACTTTCGTCGGAGACCGTACGAAAGTGGTTGGATGGAAAAGAACCAAAGCAAATGATGTATATCGCCGGAAAATTGGTGAGCATCGTGGTATAATCGTGACTGAATATGCCTCAACCTATCCGTAAAGTCATTATTCCTGTTGCCGGATATGGGACGCGCTTTTTACCGGCGACCAAGGCCATGCCAAAAGAGATGTTGCCCTTGATTGATAAGCCTGTCATTCAATATGTTGTGGAAGAGGCAATCGCTTCCGGTATTACGGACATCATTTTGGTGACGAGCCATGCCAAGCGTGCCGTCGAAGATCACTTTGATGAAAGCCCGTTATTGGAACTCTGGCTGAAACAGCAGGGGAAAAAGGAGGCGTATGAAGAGATCCGATCCATCGCAAAGATGGCGAACTTTATCTATGTTCGCCAAAAAGGTCCGTATGGGAACGCGACACCCGTTTTGAACGCAGCACATTTGATTAATGACGAACCGTTTGCGGTTGTATTTGGTGACGACGTGTATACGGGAAAGGTTCCACGTCTCAAGCAAATGATGGATGTGTTTACAAAGTATCAAGATCCGGTGTTGGGGGTGGTAAAAGTGGATCGGTCAGAAACAAAGCGCTATGGTATTGTGGATCCGTTGGTGCAGGTGGAGAAGCGGGTGTATCAATGTCGTGACGTTGTGGAGAAGCCGCTTCCAGAGCATGCGCCCTCGTGTTTGGCTGCTAACGCTGGGTACATTTTGACCTCGGATATTTTTGATGAAATTCGTGCCTTAAAGCCACCACGTGGTGGAGAATATGTGACGCTGGATGCGATGAAGCGCTTGATGAAAAAGCGTCCCTTGTATGCATGCGAGGTGGATGGTACCTACCATGACACAGGGTCGAAAATTGGTTGGTTGCGTGCCAACATTACGATGGCTCTTGAACGTCCTGATTTAGGTAAAGAAATGAGATCCATGCTAAAATCGATTCGTCCTTAAGTGACGAATCTTTTTTATGCAACATTTTTTGCGACGTGGGTTGGCGGTCATGCTCCTCCTTACTATGGTTGGGGCAGGATGCACCAAAGGACCGAGTAAAGAAACGCAGGCCGCCTCACGTCGCGTCGAACTCAATATTTGGTCGGTCGTTGATGATACGGATGTGTATGAACCGGTGATGGCGGACTATCGCCGTCTCCATCCAAATGTTCAGATGAATTATCGCCGCCTACGTTTGGAAGAATATGAAGCTGAGCTTGTGAACGCGCTAGCGGAGGATCGTGGGCCGGATATTTTTTTGATTCACCATAATGCGGTTGGGCAATATTTACCCAAGATCGTTCCTATGCCAGCCACGACAAAAGTGGCGTATTCGGTTATCACGGGATCGTTAAAGAAAGAACAGACCTGGGAATTGCGAACGGAGCCATCCATGACCCTGAAGGCGTACAAAGAACAGTTTGCTGATGCGGCCTTAAAAGACACATTACGTCGGGTGAATGTTTCGAGCCAACCGGATAGACAGGACTTCCAGGAGCGGCTCATGGCGATGCCGGTCAGCATTGATACGATGGCTCTCTACTACAATAAGGACCTGTTGAATGCGGCGGGGATCCCAACCGCGCCAACGGGGTGGATCGAGTTTCAGGAGCAGGTGGAAAAATTGGTGAAGTTGGATGAGAAGCGCAAAATCCTTCAAGCGGCTGCTGGGCTAGGTACGGCTCGTAATGTTGAGCGCAGTGTGGATCTGTTGACGGCCCTTATGTTGCAAAGTGGGACGCAGATGTTTGATCCATCGGTTGGCGTCATGTTCACACAGTTGCCGGCTGAGTTGGAAGGGAAGCGTGATACACCCCCAGCTCAACAAGCATTGGAGTTTTACACAGACTTCGCCAACCCTTCCAAAAAGACCTATACCTGGAATGACGATCAATCCAATTCGATGGACGCTTTCATCGAGGGGAGGAGTGCATTCTTCTTTGGGTACGCCTATCAGCAGGACCTCATGCGCGCGCGGGCACCAAAACTGAATCTGGGAATCACCGCTCTGCCACAGATTGAGGGGAACCCTATCAAAAACATAGCCAACTATTGGGTATGGGTGGTCTCGAAGAAATCCAAGAATGTGGACGTTGCCTGGAACTACCTCAACTTCTTAGCTCAACCCGAGGAGAGTAAAAAAATCTTGGATATCATGAAACGACCGGCAGCACGAAAATCCCTTCTCCTCGGTCAACTCAATGATGAAGCCGTTGGCGTTTTTTCCTCACAGGTGCTGACGGCGGTGAGTTGGTACCCGGGAAATCAGGTGGCCGTGATGGAAGAAGCGATGGAACAAATGATTGACGATGTGGTATCGGGAACCCTCTCGATCCCAAGTGCCTTGCGTACGGCGGCAGACAAGATCAATCAAACCATGAGCTTCTCCTTCTAGAGGACATACACTTTTGGCGACCTACGCTGGCTCAATTCTTCATCGTAGACTATTTTTGTCATCCTGAATGTAACGAAGTGGAATGAAGGATCTCACCCCATAAAGAAGCTCCATGGCCCAGATCCTTCGCGGTGCTCAGGATGACAAGGGGACTAAACGCGTAAGTCCTACCTACTTTTTTGACACCATACCTGATATACTTTTCTTGTTCCTGTCTATGCGACGTCATCTCGTTCACGGTTTGCTTTCGGGCGCTCTCGCAAGCGGAGGATTTTTGGTGCTCTCCCTGCCGGCCTATGCAGATACCTGTGTGACGGAGGCCACGCGTGCGGCGGCTACCGTGATTAATGCGGATACCAGTGACTGGGAGGTAAAACGCATCTGTTCCGTTGCAGCACGGAGCAACTGTCTTCCTTCCGCGGGGTCAGATGAAGCGGTGTTGTGCTGCCCACCATCGGTACCGGGCATTCCTGAATCACAAACGTGTCCACCAGATACGGGTGTGCAGCAGGACACATCCAGTCCGCCGTCACCAAACGATCCTCCGGCGACGCGCCCGGGGACCTGGATCCCATCGGATGTGCAGCGATGCATGCGGTCGGGGAATTGCAATCTTGACCACATTGTTCGTACGGGAGCGGCGTTTGCCAACTTTTTATTTGGTCTTTCTGGTGCCGTCTTTTTACTCACGTTTGTGTATGCCGGATTTTTGTATCTCACGGCAGGAGGGAGTGCGGAGAATGTGAAGAAGGCGCAAAAGATGTTGATTGATGCCAGTGTGGGGATGGTGCTCATTTTTGGTGCGAGCACCTTAATCCGTTTTGTACACAAGAGCATCACACCGCCATCAAGATGTGAATCGGAATATGCGACGCGAGGGTTTGCCTGTCAGTATGTGCCAGGGGATACGGTGCAAGAACGTCAACGTAATGGAGGCGGCTGTCTCCCGCAGCTGTGTAATCTGCCCGTCCAAGGGCCAAATATCATGTGTTGTCCGTTTACTTCCCCGACGGTACAGCCCGAGCCTGGGACGCCCCCGGCGATAACTCCTGGTGCTGCACCGTCTGCTACTCCTCCTGCTACGCCCGCCCCGCCCGTGACAACTCCATAGTCCCAAGGTTCTTCTTTGTATGACATC
>CAYHOM010000076.1:0-4533 GCA_964358345.1 uncultured Gammaproteobacteria bacterium | reverse complement strand
AGGATCCAAAAGCTCTTCCTTGGGGGAAGTTGGATGTGGATATTGTTCTTGAGTGCACGGGCCGCTTCACCAACTTGGAAGGGGCGTCACAACATCTGGCGGCAGGAGCAAAGCGGGTCATCATCTCCGCTCCGGCGAAAGGGGATGGAGTGCCGACGCATGTGATGGGGGTAAATGAAAAAGGGGCGGGCAGGGATGCGGCGGTGATCAATAATGCGAGCTGTACGACCAACTGCATTGCGCCGGTTGCGGCCGTGTTGCAAGAAGCATTTGGGATTCGTAAGGCGATGATGACAACCGTACACTCCTATACCGCCTCGCAGGTGTTGCAAGATGGACCGGCAAAGGACTTACGCGAAGCTCGGGCGGCGGCGGAAAATATCGTGCCGACCACAACGGGTGCTGCCATCGCAACAACGCAAGTTATTCCCGAATTGCAGGGCGTATTTGATGGACTTTCCATACGTGTCCCTACCCCGGTTGTGTCATTGTCTGATTTTACGATGCTCCTGCATCGCACCGTCACTGTTGAAGAGGTGAATGTGGCTTTTCAAAAAGCGGCTAAGTCTGCGCGTTGGAAGGGCATTTTATTGGTGACCAATGAGCCGTTGGTCTCGTCTGATTTCATTGGATGTTCCGCTTCAGCAGTTGTCGACCTTGGGTTAACACGTGTCGTTGATGGAGATTTTGTGAAGGTCGTGGCGTGGTATGACAATGAGTGGGGGTATTCGCATCGTCTTGTGGAGATGGTGCTTGTCGTTGCCAAGCAGATCCGGAAGCATAAATGATGTCTGTGGCATCGCAGAGACCGGAGCGAGCTTTTTTTCAAATGCTCTATTGGGCGTTGATGTGTTTAGGGCTCCTAGGGATGATCGTCGGCATAGGGCAAAGAGCGTGGGTTCTATTCGTGGTGATGGCCATGGGTGTTCTGCTACTGATCTATGCCGCGTATGTGGAGCCTCATTGGATATCGATCAAGCGGTATCGTGAGCCGTTGATCCGCACGCCAAAACAATGGATCAAGATCGTCTTTCTTTCCGATCTCCACGCCGGTTTATACAAATCCGCGGGGTACTATGATCGTGTGGCAAAACATGTCGAGAAAGAGCGACCGGACCTTTTGCTTATCGGGGGCGACCTCGTTGAACAGATGGCGACGGCCATAGGGGATCTATCATCCTTTCAGCGCTTACGTGCTTCTTTTGGAAACTTTATTATTTTAGGAAACCATGACTATAGAGACCTGCCGGGACATCTGCGTCGCGTGATGCAAGAGTGGGGATATGAAGATCTCACCAATGCCATTCGTCATCTCGTGGTACGTGGTTCCGTCTTGGATATCGTTGGGGTTGACGACACGTGGTTTGGCAACCCCATGTTGTCTCAGCGTTCACGTGATGATGTGCCGCGTATCGTCATGGCTCACGAACCGGATGCGCTCCTGGATATGCAGGAAGGCGATGCGGACCTTGTGCTTGTGGGTCACACACACGGTGGTCAGGTTCGTTTGCCATGGATTGGACCGCTTACGCGCCTGCCGCAATTTGCTCCGCAGTGGTTAGATCGTGGTCGTCATGTATGGCGCGGCATCTCCCTGATCATCTCACAAGGATTAGGGGAAGCGGATACACGCGTTCGATTGTGTTGCCGTCCGGAAATCGTGGTGGTTGAGGTGGGGATTTAACTCGTGTAAAGTAGAGCTATCGTATGATGTCCCTTAGAACGTTGCCGACGGGAATGGTCCTGCAAGGGAAGCGTGTCTTGTTGCGACTTGATTGGAATGTTCCTCTTTCAGGAGGGGTGCGACCTGATGCATCTCTCAAAATTGAACGCTCGCTCGATACGATTTCTGGTCTCACGAAGCGTGGAGCGATCGTGGTTGTGTTGACCCATCTTGGACGTCCGGAAAAAGCGGACCCACACTTCTCGACCAAGCATCTTGTCTCTCTCCTCCATTATCACTACCGCCTATCGGTGCACTTTCATCCGGAATCGGTGAGCAGGATAGCTGACCATACCGCTCTCATGGAAGTGCTGTCTTCTGCGTCCGCGGGGTCTGTGCACCTTCTGGAAAATGTTCGATTTCAAGAAGGGGAGGAAAAGAACGATAAAAAACTTGCGAAGGCTTATGCTTGTCTTGGTCATGTGTTTATCAATGACGCGTTCGCTTCCTGTCATCGTAAACATGCCTCCGTGGTTGGGATCGCTGCTCATCTTCCGTCTTATGCAGGTCCCCAATTGTTCGAGGAAGTTCGAGCACTCAGCCGTCTCTTGCAAAAACCTAAGCGGCCGTTCATTGCCATCATCGGAGGGCTCAAAGTATCAACAAAAATCCCTGTGTTACAAGCGTTGGTCCGTATGGGTGATCGTGTCTATATTGGCGGAGCGATGGCTACACCCTTTCTCAAGGCGCAGGGACATGTCATTGGCGCATCCGTGATGGAAAAAGGATCGATGACGCTTGCGAAAAAAATGCTCTCTTATAAACAGCTTCAGCTCCCACTTGACGTCATGGTGACCGATCATCTGAGTCCACATCCGAAGCTACGATCGGTCTTGGTAGAAGATATTGCGTCACAGGATTTCATTGTCGATGTCGTTCCCCGCACGCTCGCTGCCTGGGCCAAAGATATACGGGGGGCGAAAACCCTTTTATGGAATGGGCCAGTCGGGA
This sequence comes from uncultured Gammaproteobacteria bacterium, assembly GCA_964358345.1. GTDB lineage: Bacteria > Patescibacteriota > Patescibacteriia > 2-12-FULL-60-25 > 2-12-FULL-60-25 > CAYHOM01. The sequence continues at coordinate 1,859 of CAYHOM010000076.1, read as the reverse complement.
TGGTGGAAATTCCTGCCTGTGGGGCCGGTTCCCGCTTTGTCGCTCGGGCCATGGCTCGTCGTTCGGCATCCTCGGCCTTCACCATTGCCGGTGGGGGAGATACGCTGCCCACGATCCTTGCCACCCACACGCAGGATAGGCTGGGGCATGTATCAACCGGTGGAGGAGCCCTCCTGGAGTTCCTTGCTCTGCACGGAAAACTACCAGGCATCCTTCCCCTCTTAAAGAAGTAGAACCTATGTCATCAGAAAAAAAGAGTTTTCGTTTGGAGGCCCTAGAGCGTGCGAATGATCTGTTTAGCTCGGCACTATCCCTTGTCGCTGCCTTAGCGTGGAATGATGCCGTACAGGCGATGTTTAAGATGGTGTTTGGCGAAGCGGCCTCCTTATATGCAAAATTTTTATACGCCATCTTGATTACGCTGGTCATCATCGCCGTCACGCGCTATCTCATGCATTTGACGACCAGTTTACGGCAACAAATAGAACAGGAATCAACGGTTCATTCCTAATTGCCTATATTTATGTTCGGAGGAGGAAAAATACATAAAGTGTCTGCACGCGAGATTTTAGACTCGCGTGGAAACCCCACCGTGGCTTGTCGTGTAACCTTGCGGAGCGGGGCAAGTGCCGAGGCCAAGGTTCCATCGGGAGCTTCAACGGGTTCTCATGAAGCGTTGGAGTTACGTGATGGTGGGAAGCGTTATGGTGGGAAGGGCGTGTTGAAGGCGGTGCACCATGTCCATCAAGACATTGCCCCTCTTCTTCTTGGTATTGATGCCAGCCGTCAAGCAGATATCGATCACGTGATGATTGAGCTGGACCATACGCCTCATAAGTCCGTCCTAGGGGCAAACACCCTTCTTGCCGTTTCCCTTGCTTGTGCCCAGGCGACGGCCGTCCATCGCCGGTTGCCGCTCTGGCACTCGTTACGAGAGACATTCGTGTTTCCTCATCCGGCAAGGATGCCTCTCATGACCATGAATGTGTTGAATGGAGGTGCGCATGCCGACTGGTCATTGGATGTCCAGGAGTGCATGTTGATCCCAAAACAAAAAAAGTTCACCGAGCGTTTGCGAGCTGGCGTCGAGACATTTCATGCATTGGCGAACATTTTGAAAAAGCAAGGATTTGCGACGACCGTCGGTGACGAAGGAGGGTTCGCCCCCAAGCTGCCGCAGGTGGAAACGGCGTTTGATCTCCTCGTTCAAGCCACGAAGGCCGCTGGGTATCTCCCCGGCCGTGATATGACGTTTGCCACGGATGTCGCCAGTTCGGAATTCTATGACAAAAAAACAAAGCAGTATCGGATGAAAACGGAAGGGCGTGACTATTCTGTGGATGCCTTATTGGCGCGTTATCAGAGCTGGCAAGAACGGTATCCTCTCGAATCGATCGAGGATCCATTCGCGGAGGACGATTGGGCGGCTTGGATAAAGGCGACGCGTGTCCTGAAAAAGAAATCCGTTATCGTAGGCGATGATTTCTTTGTGACGAACATTGAACGCCTGCGACGAGGGATCGAAGAGCACGCGGCGAGTGCCATTCTGATCAAGGTAAACCAAATTGGCACATTGACGGAAACGGTTGATGCCATTGTGATGGCGCAAAAAGCAGGGTACAAGACCTCTATCTCTCATCGTTCGGGAGAAACGGCAGACACGACGATTGCGGACCTGTCTGTCGCGTGTGGATCTGAGTACATTAAAACGGGTTCGCTTTCACGCTCGGAACGCGTTGAAAAATATAACCGGCTCTTGGCGATCGAGGAAGAGATGGGATCTTAGCTAATCCCAATTTTTTGCTTGATACGCGCGATGTGTTTCTGATCGATCTGGGATGACAGACGTTTCACGGTAT
>CAYHOM010000075.1:0-4560 GCA_964358345.1 uncultured Gammaproteobacteria bacterium | reverse complement strand
TGCGCGAAGGCGTGTCAGCCATTTATCATGGTTGGTTGTGCATGGACGATTGGCAGGTCCGTCCAGATCTTCTCTTGAGACAGCCGGGATCGAGTGTGTTTGGAGATTGGCATTACGTGCCCCGGAGCATGCGACGTGGCCATGAACTCAAAAAAGAATACCTCTTTCCATTAATGGCGGATGCCATGGTGTTAGAAAAAATCCAAGGGAAGTTCCCTCGTGAACCGGGCATCATCAACATGGATGATCAACGGCTCTCCTTTGACGCATCGGCATATGTTGAAGAGTGGGCTAAGATTCATCAGGCCCTCCGTTCCATCGTCACGGGAGACATTCCGGAGCCAGTCTATCGTAAGTCGTGTGAGGATACCTCTCCTTGGGGGAAGGCTTGTTTTCGGTTGGCGGCAGAACGCCATGACATCGCTCTTCTTTTTAATGTTGATCTAAAAAAACTTCATGGGTTACGTTCCTTGGGGATCCGTACGGTGGAAGACGCGGCGAGCATGGATCCTATCCAGCAGGAGGGGCAGGTTCCCGGTCTTACCTTGCGTGCATTGCAGGCCGTTCAGCGCCAGGCGGTTTCCTTGCGTGATCAGTCGGTGATCATTCGTGAACCGTTCCGGCATGAAACCGAAGGGTGTGAGATCCATTTTGATATTGAAAGTTATCCGCCTACCGATACGGATTATCTCTATGGATTTTGGATGATGGACGAACAGGGGGGGAGGTACCACGCCATCGTTGCCGAAATGCCCGAGCAGGAACATCGGTTGTGGAAAGAATTTCTTGCGTGGATTGCGGAGTTGCCCGCCACGTACACCGTCTATCACTACGCAAACTATGAGCCGAACCGTTTACAGACGTTGGCGGCACGTTACGGCGATGAACAGAATCCGTGGTTGGATCGTTTCCTTTCCCGTATGGTTGATCTTAAAGAGGCGACACGAGAGCACGCTGTCTTCCCCCTCTATTTTTACAGTTTGAAAAAGATCTGTCAGTTTTTGGGATTTACCTGGGGAGGGAAGATTCAGGATGGAGGGACGTCTGTGATGGTGTATCAACGCTGGTTGGAAACGCGTAGGCGTGCCGTTTTTACCTCCCTCAGGCGGTATAATCAGGGAGATGTGGAGGCCACCACCTTTTTATTAGCTTGGCTCAAGTGCTATGCGACGCAAATGGAAGTGTATGCCCAGCCCTACCCGTGGCAGAAGAAAACGTGATAGCCTGCCCCATATGGTTTCTCCCTCCGTTCCCTGTAGGTTTCGCGCCATAATCATCAGTATCTGCTGTCTGGGACTCCTCCCATTTTCCATCTCAGCGGCTACGTCTTCTGGAGACGTCGTGTTGCAAGGATCTGGTGATGAAGCGTACACGGCCGCCTCGGATCGTTCGGAGGGACGCTATGAACGAGCCGTCATCGAAGAGGTCAAGCTGCGCACCCAAGAAACGACGACGACCGGCCAGCTTGTCGAACATTACCGCCTTCGATTTTTATCGGGTACGGAGTCAGGGAAGCAGATCGATATCACCAACGAAGTTGGGTCCAACCCCTACGGCCTTCAACCGCGTACAGGGGACAAGGTGGTTGTTTTCGTGCAACCAGGACAAACGGGCGGATCAGATTATTATATCGAAGGGTATGATCGCCGTGGGGCGATGATGTGGCTGGTCATCTTCTTTGTGTTTACGCTCGTCCTCTTGTCTGGTTGGCAGGGATTGAAGGTGGCTTTTTCCATCTTTCTTTCTTTGCTTCTCATCGGGTATGTCCTGATCCCTCTCTTTTTACAGGGCTACCACCCCGTTCCGATTGCCATCGTATTATCCGGAGTTCTCACGTTGATATCTACGGGTCTTTCCACGGGTTGGAATAAAAAGTCCTATGTGACGGCGGTGGGAACGATCGGTGGTGCCTTGGTCGCGTTTGGGATAGCGTACCTCTTTGCCGACTGGGCACATTTGGAAGGTCTCTCGACCGAAGAGGATCGTTTGTTCTTCGATAAAAATCCACAATTGAATCCACAGTTTCTCTTATTCGCGGGGATCATCATTGCGGCCACGGGTGTCGTTGAAGATGTGGCCGTGTCCATTGTTTCGGGGATTGCCGAAGTACGTCGTGCCAACCCGCATGCCCATTTCCGAGAACTGTTCCGTTCGGGGATGGTGATCGGGAACGATCATATGGGTGCCCTTGCAAATACTCTTGTCTACGCCTATGTGGGTGGTTCGTTGTCCACGCTCCTTTTGTACAAACAGTTTGACAGCTCGTGGTTAAAGTTTATCAATTTCGATTCCGTCGTGGACGAGATCATCCGCTCTCTCTCTGGAACAATCGGTCTCGTCTTTACGGTCCCTATTACCGCCATCTTGGCCGCTTGGGTGATGCGGCGTGAACGCCACCCTCATCCATCACGTGTCCATCTGCCAAAAGAAGCGGATCCGGTTTTATAAGTGAGTATGATGTTCTTTCATCTATACAAAAATCTATACAAAAAGGGTTCTACCCCCGCGAAGGCGGGGGCCCAGCCCAGGTATACATGTCGATATAGGCTGGATCCCCGCCTTCGCGGGGATGGAATATTTTCCTCACTTCTCTTTGTAGCTGCCTTATGTATTCCTATTGTCGCTCATGCAGAGCCTATCCCTCTGCAATCTTATGTGTACGGAAATCTTCCGACAACGGGTCAACGCCTTTGGGTGGCACCTACAGGATCCGATGTGACCGGCCTTGGTACACAAGCCCGACCCTATGCCACGCCTGGGGTGGCCTCCCTCCATGCCATGCCAGGAGATACCATCGTCCTCAAAACGGGGACGTACCCATCGTTTGGATCCTTACGACGATCGGGGACCGAAGAGCGTCCGATCGTCGTACGTCCTGAGCCAAATGGGTATCCACACTTTGTGTTGCAAGGTTCGGAATCCGCGCTAGAGATAGCCGCTTCTCACCTTCAGGTCTTTGGCGTTGAAATCACGCGCGTGACGTCTACCCTCTCTTCGGCGGCATGTGTCCGTGTGACGCGCCCGGTAGAAAACATTCTCCTGCGTGATTTTCATGTACATGACTGCGGTACGGGCATCCAATTATTTCAACCATCCGTGTCTGTACGTCGTCTCACCATTCAAGACAGTGAATTTGTGCGCATGCGTTCGTTTGGGATCGTGTGCGATGGTGGGGTGTGTGAGGATGTTCATCTGCGCCGTGTTCAGGTGCGTGATCTCTTAAACCATCATGGAGGCGGAGCCGCTCTGTATTTTGGTGTTTCGAGTACGCGCATCACCATCGAAGAAACCAGCGTTCTTGAGACAGGAGGTGACGCCGTTATCGCGCTCGGGTTGGAACTCCTTGTTACAAATCTTACCGTGTCTTCATCAGGAGCGTCGCCCTTGTCACGCGCGGTCGTTTTTGGACAGGGAGGGACCCTTTTAAATTCGGATATCCGGACAAGCGGCTCAGGGGTGTTCCTCGTGGGTGGGGCGAGTTATCGACTACGGGGAAATTTGATCCGTTCGGGGACAACCAATGCGGAAGGGCATGCGTTACGGGTGGGGTATGGTCCCGCAGAGGCAGATCGTCCAGGCGTGCTCTTACTTGATGGGAACCGCATCATGACTCGCGCCGGACGTGTCGGATTGCCGACGAGCTTGCCGGGCCTATCTGCACCTCTCCTCACAACTCTGAAAAGCAACACCTTCTTCTTTGACGACGTAGAAAGTGGTGCAGATCTGGTGGGCCAGTTTGCGGTTGCTACGAGTGTTTCTTCTGCCACGGGGACGGGTATCATCAACCTTGGGGGAAACATTTCCGTTGTGGGTGACCCTGAGCCGGACGACCTCTTGAGCCCCATTTTTCAAAGCTCTCGGACGCAGCCCAATTTGTGGAGCGGCGGGGTGATGGTGTTTCCGGGCGCACGATTAAAGGGGAGTGGTCCAACCGTGTATCTCTATGCGGCAGACGGTGCCCGCCATGCCTTTCCAAGCTTAGCCGTCTATCGCAGTTGGTTTCCCGATTTTCGTGACGTCACAGAGATCAGCGATGAAGCGATGAGTAAGATTTCTTTAGGGAGAAACGTGACGTATCGTCCCGGTGTTCGGCTGGTGAAGGTCACAACCGATCCGAAGGTGTATGCGATTGGGGCCGGGCATACTCTCCGTTGGATAAAAACGGAAGAGGTCGCAAAAACCCTGTTCGGTGCAGAATGGGCGCGACAGGTGGATGACATCCCTGATGCTTTTTTTATCAATTACCAAATGGGAGATCCTATCGAACGAGCTGACCAGTATCATCCTGATCAAGAACGAGCACAGGCGGTGAACCCTGCGGAGGGATGAGAGAGGGGGTTCTATCCGTCATCCTCGTGAAAACGAGGATCCGGCTCAGACATATATGAAAATCACTGTCGGGCTAGTGGGACTCGAACCCACGGCCTCGTTGAAGCTGTGCACGCTCGCTTCAACTCCCTCACGAAGCGTACGGATCCTGATTTTTGCAGGAATGTCGGGCTAGTGGGATTTGAACCCACGGCCTCTTCGTCCCGAACGAAGCGCGCTACCAACTGCGCT
>CAYHOM010000074.1:0-4583 GCA_964358345.1 uncultured Gammaproteobacteria bacterium | reverse complement strand
GATGAGAGAGTGTTAATCCGTAGACCGTCGTGGATGTCGTAAGATTATCTACCCCTGATGTTGTCGTTGTAGATGGTATGGTTTGTGGCACGCTCAGCGCATTTGCCCCTACAGCTGCGGTGGTCGGCGCTTGTGCCTGTCCGGATGCGCGTAGCTCGTTTAGCGTCATCATGAGCTCACGCTGTGTTTGTTGCCTCATGCGTTGCTGCTGAATAATTAAGGCCGTACATCCAAGTAATGTGATGATAACCAGCGCTATCAAAGCTATCAGAATATTTTGCGAAAAACGGGAGTCCGACTGCATATAGATATGCAAGAAAGTTAGGGATAATATGCGAAGTATAACATATATTGAAATAGTCCCCCAGCAAGAGACATATAGCTCCGAGTCTCTGTAAAGCTGCATGATATTCTCCCACATCGCCGTTAGAACTTCGTCTCTCAGGGTGCACCACGTAAAAACACCACGCAAAAGTGGTGTTTTTAGTTGACCGTGTTCACGTCGCGCAGTCATTCATGTATATGCAAGCTGCATTTTCACAACAATGAATTGTGTAGTTTTACGTGTCTAGACGTCTTTTTGTTCCCACCAATAGGAATAAAGCGATTCACTTTGAATGTATTTATCAATGAGAATAAGCAATCTTTGATTTCTCCAAAGCTGCAAATGCGATGATTTCCCATTGCCGCTTGTCCACCAAATCGCTTTCAAGAGAAACAGGGGGTCAAAAAAATCTCTTGTGCTCCAAGTATTTCCTTGAAACTCGTAGGTATCAACTACTTCTAAATACCGCTTCAATTGGGATTCGGAAAACCACGACCATCTTTGAAAGCCTTGCGTGGGTTCTTTCGGGAACCAATACGGAGTTGTGATCGGATTTAGGATATCGTATCCGATCGGTCCAAAAAAATGGTCTTCTAGATCGATAACTCCTTTCTCAAGAACGTTGTTAGGAAGAAAGTCGCCATGTGTAAAGCACACGGGAACATTCTCTAGTTCGTGTACCATCTTCTCCCAAATCTTCAGTATTTTTTCCTTCTCAAGCGGCAAATCTGCGACAAGCTGATGCAAGCCAATATTTGTGGCTAATGTCTCTGTATCGACCCGCCGATGTTCGATTGTCGATTCTTGCGCAGCGTGAAATCGCTCGATGATACGCAAAAACTGATCGAATGATTCGTCGCCTATCCGTCCTGCTGCAATCATTTCCTTGTCGAACCGCTCACCAAAGGTGGTTTTACCAAGGGATTCTTCCACCCAATAGCTCAATGTGTCGAGCGATCCTTCCGCAAGTATTGAGGCGATCGGGAACCCTTTATCGAGCAACTGCTTGTGCAGGTCCAGCTCATTTCTTACCTCTATGTGCTGTCCGATACGGAGATATTTGGAACCATCTGCACTAATATAAATACTCGTTCCATGTCGGCGGTCTTTGACGTGTTCAAATATTTCTCCTTCCGCGTCTATGATACTTCTTGATTGTTCCAGATTCATAAAAGCCAGTATATCTCGTGAGCATAAAGAACTACAATCTTTCTTTGAATATGGTACTGATTACCGTCCGAATGCCCGCCAACCGCTCCATATCCTCCCAGGCAGCGGTTAGAACTTCGTCTCTCAGGGTGCACCAACAAAAACTCGACTTAAAAAAGTCGAGTTTTTCTTCCCAAAAAGAAAACGCACCGAGCACATCTCCCAAGGGCGCGGTGCGTGAGTTATGGAACGAGGGTTGAAAGAATGACGTCACGGATCTGCTCGATGCTGAGCTTGGTGCCGTTCGCTCTGGACGAACCACCGATGATCGTCGAGCCATTCCATCCCGTCTCGAGGGTTGCCCCTTCCGCGGCGTTCAAGGCATCGTAGATCCGGGGAAGATCGAAATAGGTCACCCATTGGGAACGTCGTCCGACCGTACACACCATCCGACCATCAGGCCGTCGGGCCACGATGCTCACAAAGGCCTTCATGCCGAGGGAGAAGAGATGATACCTGGCTTCATTGCCCCCGATCTCATCCACGATCTGGAAGTGATCATCTTTGTAGATGATCTCGTGACGGGTATCCAGCTCGACGCTCTTTCCCTGCCCCATCATGAATGCGTCCAAGCGTTTGGATACCGCTTCGAAGTTGTCACGCAACTGCATCGCGTCAGCCTTGGCAAGACCTCCCGACTTGCGCAGGTCGCTGTAGGGCTGGAACACCCATCCGTGGTGACGGAGCAGATCAGTGTCGAGGAACATCGGAAAGGCACCCCCTGTGATGTCAAGGCGATCCGTAAGGGCAAGGAGGCGTCCCACGTGGGGGATGCTCTTGACTCCCTCGAAATCGGCGTGGCGCAGAAGCAGCCAAAGCGCGAGCGAGGTGTCCTGATCCGTGTCATTCACATAGAGATGGATGTCCCCCATAAACGCCGGGATCATCCCTCCCTTGAGGGCGAAGAACACCTGCATGGCCGTCGACATGGTCACTTCACGCACCACGCCGTCGTGATGGTCAAAGTTCACATGCATCGTCCGCATGTCAAAACGCGGACCTCCGCGTACCATGCCGTCAAGGGCGATAGATCCCTCTGGCGTATTCTCAAGGAACTGATCCCAGTTCCAAGAAACGCGGGGAAGAAAGTGGATGCCGAACCGTCCGCTTCGAAGCACGCTTGCTGTATCCATGGACTCCAGACCTCCATTGACGCTTGTCAGATGCGTCAACCGGAAACGCTATGCCTATTCACCATCAGTGTCAAACACAAAAAAACCACTCCGAAAGGAGTGGTTTTTTTGATTCCTCTTGCATGCTCCTGATGAGGATGGAAGAGGGATGCTCGCTTGTTTTACCAAGCGAGAAAGGAAAGATCAGCGTGCGGCGGGGCCCGCGAGAAAGACATTCATGACCCAAAGCGGCGGGGCACTGGTCAAGATCCGGCTGCCGGAGACGGCTCCCGTAATCCGGACGTTATACCCCCGAAGGTCCGAGGAATCCCATTCGCCGGTGATGGTGCCCTGGTCCAGGCCGAATTCGAGACCATCACCCGGGTGACAACCAGAGGGGTCCACGGCGGGATCCACAGGAGGATTCCACCGGACGGTGAGGACGAGGGTCCTTCCACCCAGCTCGACGGGGATGGGAATGAGCGGGGTGATGTCAACGCTCACGGAGTCCGTCGAACGTGGGACGGAGACGAAGGGAGCGAGCGAACGCTCGCTTTCGCTCGTCGCGACGTTGACACTGTCAACGCAGGCCGTGTTCCCGTTCAGCCGCACCCGAAGGCGATGCACGAGGACCGGCTCCAGCGTCGGTACAATCCGGAACAGTTGCCCCGGGTACGAGAGGCCGTAGCGAACGCCTCCCACGGTCTCCCGCATGGACGTGCCCGGCGTCACGGTGGCCGATCCGGATCCCGCCACGGAGATGGTCCTGATCGGCAGCACGAGCTGCTGCGTCAGAAACGGATGAACAATCACATCCGGCCCCGTCCCGACGGAGTCCTCGGCGATGACGTCCACGGCACTCGCGATACCGAGCGCGTAAGTGTCGCCAAAGTCGCCCTCCACCACGGAATCCATGTCGCAGGTCACCCGGTACGTCCGGGTGGTCCCGCGAGGGATGACCAGGTTGAGGCCGACGAAGTCCATCCGCCCCGTCGAGTCCGGGGTACGGTTGACCGTGACGGCCGTCTCCCCGTCGCGCAGGGTACAGGCCACGACCACGCGGCCCAGATCCTGGGCCCGGAACGGGTCACGGATGTTGATCCGAGCGATCCCCGCCAGGCGAAGCCGGGTGATCCGCTGATCGCTCCCCGCGTCTGCCGTGAGGGTCAGACGGAGCGACTCGACGTTGCGGGCGTTACGCAGCGTCTGGATCGGACCACGCTCGCTCCCCATGCCGAGGGAGAGCGTCGGACGACGGAGGACGAACTCGTTCCCCAGAACAACCACGTTGTCCGTGATCGCTTCGGGGAAAAGATACGTTCCATCCGTGACGCTCCGCACCGCCATCGGTGCGAAGAAGTGTCCGTTCCCCCCATCAGCCACCACGCGAAAGCGGGTGTTGGTGAGGGAGGAATCGAATCGGTACCCGACGTCCGCCGTGAGGGCGAGCCGAAGCTCTTGCCCGGCGCGAATCACAAACGAGTCCGTCAGCCGGACCAGGGCGCTGTGCGCGTTCGGACCTGCACGAAGCTCAACCGGGCCCATGAGCGTACGACCGGTTCCCTCGTCGATGAGCTTCACATCCCGAAGGAACGTGTTGCCCGCCGCGTCGGAAACCTGGCCGATCCCCTCCACGGCCTCAATACGGAACTGGAGGTCCCGAATCTCGAGGTCACGCTCGGCACGAAGGGTCGTCCGTTGCAGGCGAACATCCTGTGAACCCGCGTAAACGGGACCGGAAACCGGACCGTCGTACCGGATGGACAGGGCTCGCATCACGGGAGCCATCATCGGCATCCCCGCGTCCCGCTCGATCGCCGGGCACCCCGGCTGGAAGGGCAAACAGAGGAAGCGGCCGCCAACGCACGTGAAGCGTGCAGGCACGGACGTCCCCCCGGGGCAAAACCCCAAATTACAGGGCCCGAGATCGTCACCGT
>CAYHOM010000073.1:0-4584 GCA_964358345.1 uncultured Gammaproteobacteria bacterium | reverse complement strand
TTTGCTAATACGTCTGGAATCACGACGATCCCTCTTTGTTCAAGGTGGGCATCGGCTGTTGGGGTGGTCGGTCCATTGGCTAGCTCGAGGATGCAGCTTGCCTGAACGTCGTCGGCGTTATCTTCACGAATTTGGTTATCCAGGGCGGCAGGGATCAGCATGTCTGTTGGTTGTGTGAGAAGTTCTTCATTGGAGAGGATCTTTACCCCTTCGCCGGAGTAGTTGGCGACGGATCCGGTGGTTTCTTTGAGGTGTTTTACCTCTTGGATGGGTAATCCATCGGTTCGGTAAATCCCGTGCTTGCTATCGGAGACGCCTATAATGATGGCACCAAGCTCTGCGAGGAGCTCAGCGATGTGCATCCCGGCATTACCAAAACCTTGAATGATCACGCGTTGCCCGGCCATGCTCTTGCCTTGGGTCTTGAGATAGGCGGCCAGGACGTAGACTCCCCCTTGCGCCGTTGCCGTATCACGTCCAAGACTCCCGCCGAGTGCCAGCGGTTTGCCTGTGATCATGCCGGGTTCACTTTTCCCCCTCATTTTTTCATATTCATCTAAGATGTACCCCATGATTTGAGGGGTGGTGTAAACGTCTGGGGCGGGAATGTCTTTATCAACGCCGATCACGGAGGTCATGGCTCTCGTCCAGGCCCGTGCGATGCGCTCAAGTTCCGATGAGGAATAAATCTTTGGATCACAGGCGACACCCCCTTTGGCTCCACCGAGCGGAATGCCCACAACAGCGCACTTAATTGCCATGGCCGCTGCGAGGGCCTTCACCTCATCTAAATCGGCCAGAGGGTGGAACCGAATCCCGCCTTTATACGGTCCCCGTGCATTGTTAAATTGCACCCGATAGGCACTCAAGGTTTCTTCTCGTCCATCATCACGGGTGATCTGGATGGTGGTATCAATCGTGTTCTGTGGGGTACGGAGCGGAGCGATGAGGACTTCATCCACCCCAAGAATATCTTTGGCTTGATCGAGGCGTTTCAGGTAGTTCGCAAACGGCGTGTTGGGTAGGGACATAAGTGGCCTCCACGATATGCCTAGCGTGTATGAAGGTAAAGTCGACGTTTAGCGGAATGGATGATGTAATGGAGGCATGTCTCAAGAACGGCGCACACGTTTATTCCAAATGACCTCGTTGATCTTGTTTATGGCATTGATCTTAGTCGTGACAGCTCCTTCTCGACGTGCCGCCTATCTCCGTAACTTACAACGTCAAGGTGATGTGGCGTTTATCGCAAAGGTCCTTCAGACGGAGCCGGATAGGCAAGACGTGTCATTGAAAGGGATCCATGACCCGTTGGTTTTTTCTGCGACCACGACGGGGTATCTCATCGTCCCGAGCTCAACAGCACCGGGTGGATTTGGTATCATGGCACCACACGCGGAGTTGGGAGTTCGCATCGTTTACCCGCACTAAATGGTTTATGTCTAAGATTTTCGTTTGGAATGTCCAAGGGATGCATTGCGCCAGTTGTGAACGTCGCATCGAAGAGGTGTTGAAGGGTCTTCCTGGTGTGGAAGAAGTGGAAGTGAGCCTCAAGAAACAAAAAGCAGGTGTTCGCTTTAAGGATCATACCGCCCTTCCGGATATCGATGTCTTAAATCAGACGTTTGTTCCGATGGGGTATCGATTGGTTCCTGTTACCAACTCACCGTTGGTTTGCCAGCTTCCAGGCACTTCACGTCCTTGGCGTACCCGTTTCAGCCATGCCCTCGGAGCTTTCTTGGTGGTTGGATTGGTGTGGCGTTTCTTCGTCACGCCTCTCATGACGGTTGTGCCAAATGTGTCTGTCAGCGGTTCGCTGATCGCCCTGTTTATTTTTGGCATGATTGCTTCATTATCCACTTGTCTTGCATCAACGGGGGCCTATCTTTTGGCTTATGCAGCCCAACAATCCTCACGAAAACGGATCCTTTGGGTCCATCTTGGACGTGTTGTAACCTTTGCGATGGGTGGAGCACTCTTGGGGGCTGCGGGGAGCGTATTTCCGAGTTCTCCCTGGTTGTACGGAATGATGGGTCTTCTGTTGGGGCTGGGTTTTTTGGGGGTTGGACTTCATCTTCTAGAACTCACTCCTTCCTTATCCTCTTACGGCATCCGTCTCCCTCGTCGTTTCGGCATTTGGGCGGACCGCATCGCTAGACATCCTTCTCCCTGGGCGGCGGGGGCGGTTGGAGCGGCAACGTTTATTCTTCCGTGTGGATTTACTCAAACGGCTCAAGCCCTGGCCATATCTTCTGGATCTTGGACTCAGGGTGCCCTTATGATGACGGCTTTTGCTCTTGGTACAGCCCCTGTGTTGCTAGGAATCTCTTTTTTTGGCTCCATGACAGCGTTACGTCATTGGTTTACCAAGTTGGCCGTTGGAGCTGCCCTGTGTCTTTTTGCCATCGGTCAGATCGATGGAGGGCTGACCGTTCTAGGTGCCCCTTTTACGGTGAACGGCCTCGTATCGGGTTCTCTTGCTCGGCTTCAGACCATGGCACGACCGGGGGTCGCACAGGCGGAAGAACAGGTCGTGAGCATGACGGTTGCCTACGGAGCCTTTACCCCTAACCGTTTTGTGATCAAAGCGGGTGTCCCTGTACGCTGGCAGGTTAAGGGGGTCGATATTTCTGGCTGTGCTTCAACCCTCGTCGCCCCTAAGCTTGGGTTGAGTCGCACCCTTCGATTGGGGGATAATACCATTCAATTTACGCCAAAATCCTCAGGAGAAATTCCTTTCAGCTGTTCCATGGGGATGATCCGTGGGTCGTTCACCGTTCTCCCGTAGGCTGAGATCACGCCCTTGTGCCACTTTCATTTAAACGATACGGTGCAGTCACCGTTTCGTATGTCTCTTCAGCGAGTTATCTATCTTGATCATGCCGCCACGACGCCCTTGGATCAACGTGTTCATAGGGTGATGGAACCATTTTTTTCGATCACCTACGGGAATCCTTCTTCCTTTCATCATGTGGGTTTGGATGCCAAAAATGCGATGATGGACGCACGTGTCACGATGGCTCATCTTTTGGGAGCACATGATGAAGAGATCATTTTTACAAGTGGAGGAACGGAGTCTGATAATTTGGCAGTGGTAGGTATCCCTCGTGCCCACACGGTGCCGATCCAAGCGAAGCTTGGTTTAGAGATAAAACCGCATGTGATCACTTCAGCTATCGAACATCATGCCGTTTTGGAACCGCTCCTATTTTTAGAAAAGATGAAGCAGATCGAACTCACGACGCTCCCGGTGAACCGCGATGGGATCGTTTCGGTGGAGGAGGTCGAACGTGCACTCAAACCGAATACAGTACTCGTGTCCATCATGACGGCGAATAATGAAATCGGAACGTTGCAGCCCATCGCGGATATCGGGCGTTCCCTCTTGGTTTGGCGGAAAGAACAGAAAACAGCCTATCCGTATTTTCATACGGACGCCTGCCAGGCAGCGGGTGCGCTTGATCTGAATGTGGAGAAAACGCACGTTGATCTCCTGACGATGAACGGGTCAAAGATCTATGGTCCAAAAGGGGTCGGTGTACTATTTGTTCGTCGTGGGGTCAAAGTGGAGCCGCTGATACGCGGAGGGGGCCAGGAGCGCAATATCCGATCCGGAACGGAAAATGTCCCTAGCATCATCGGTCTTGCAAAAGCGTTTGAGCTGGTGCAGGCAAACAGAGAAGCAGAAAATCAACGCCTTATTGCCTTGCGTGACCATCTGATCGAGGGGTTGATGACTATTCCGAAGACGCGGTTAAATGGGCATCCCACGGAACGACTTCCTAATAATGCCAACCTATCCTTCCTTGATATCGAAGGGGAGGCGGCGGTTCTTTACTTGGATGCTGAGGGGATCATGGTATCAACGGGGTCCGCCTGTGCATCCACGTCGCTCGATCCTTCGCATGTAATTCTCGCAACGGGCCTGTCCTATGAGGCGGCACATGGCTCCATTCGATTTACGCTTGGTCATGACATAACGGCTGAAGACATCGAAAAGGTGATCAACGTCATGCCTGGTGTTGTTGAGCGATTACGTATGATGAGCCCAGTTAGTATGGACATGAAGTATTTCTCCTAAATATCTACTATGTTAGATGACACACAACCATTATCAACACCTATAGCAGCGAGTCTGGTCATGACAGCGAGTGACGACGCTCGCAAAGGGGATGTTGTTGCCAATACCAAGGACAAGGGCTGGTTCTACACGGATGTTGTAAAAGAACATTTTTTTCATCCCAAGAATTTCATGGAGGATGAGGAGGCCTATAAAGATGCAGCCATGGGGATGGTTGGGTCTCCGGCTTGCGGAGACGCTATGAAAATTTGGATCAAGGTAGACGCGAATTCGGAGCGTATTACCGATTTGAAATGGAAGACATTCGGGTGCGGTTCGGCCATTGCATCGACATCCATGATGTCCATCATTGTCACGGAAAATGGAGGGATGACCATCGCTGAGGCAAAAAAACTCCGTCCACAAGACATTATGTTACGCCTGGGGGGATTGCCCGCGCGCAAGGTCCACTGTTCCGTGCTGGGAGACAAAGCGTTGCGTGCGGCGATTAATGATTGGTATCG
>CAYHOM010000072.1:0-4627 GCA_964358345.1 uncultured Gammaproteobacteria bacterium | reverse complement strand
CCAGCCTTCCAATCCGGAAAGAACCAAGGACCGATACGAACACCACCCGTAGAGAGAACGGTCGTTTGAGGGGTAATGACCCCCTCCATGAGGGCACCTGCCGAAATAACGATTTTTACGGTTGATCCTGAAGGATACACGCCAGACCATGCCCGAGGAAACAGGGGGCGATTTTCATCGGTAGACAGACGTTGATAGACCGTAGAAGAAACTCCTCCCGAGAAAAAATTGTTATCAAATGACGGGAGAGAAACCAACCCAAGGATCTCTCCATTACGAGGATCAAGCGCGATCGCTGAAGCGCGTTCAATACCGGATGCGTCCATACGATCCCGTAAAGCCTTCTCCATGGCTTGCTGCAAGGAAAGATCTAACGACAAGGCGAGATCCTCCCCATCCTTAGCCAGATGATCACCAACCAAGGCCTTCACCCGCCCACGTGCATCTACTTCGCTCAGACGTTCACCAACGCTCCCTCGCAACGTACTTTCATAGGATCGTTCAATACCGGACTTCCCGATCTCATCCGCATGGCGATATCCACGGTCACGTCGCTCGGCATATTCCTCCGGTGACAACTTCCCCACATATCCCAACACATGGGACAGGCTGGGTGTTTCCGAAGAAAACGGGTAACGACGTTGGGCCCGTACTTCTAGATTAAATCCTGATAACTCCGGCAAAAGGACAGCAAACCCCATCGCTTCTCTATACGGCACACGCTCGGCAACAACAGAGGTTTCATGAAAGCTTGTCCCCGTTGCCTGAACAAGGGGTAAAAAGTCGGTGATGGATCGACCAAGGGCGCGAGCAGCCTTTCCCAATACTAACGAACGCTGTTCGGCATTCTGTGGAAGCTCGGCAGGTAAAAGCGTTACCTGAAACTGGGAAACGTTGTCGACAAGGACGCGTTGCTCACGATCACGGATGACCCCACGCCGAGGCCAGAGCGGTGTGGTCCGTAAACGATTTTGTTCAGCCATCTGTTGATAATGATCGCCTTGGTATAGTTGCATCCAAGCGGCACGCCCAATCAGGAACAGAGAAAAAAAAGCAACGAGTCCAATGCACCAACGAAACCGTCGACGAGAAAAGGCCACGCCTAAAAAGAGCGGGCGTTCCTGTGTCGCGTACGCCCGATCCTCAAACATCACCTCATGTTGAACCAGGGAGGCGGGTTCAGCGGAAAGACGGAGTCCAACCCCGTCCTCCTCCAAGAGAAAGGGAGGTAGACGTTCTGACATAGGTCATGAAGGAAACAGCCGCATCGCTTGCCTCCGTCCAACCATGGGTGAGAACCGCTTGGTAAAGGCAGCGATACACAAAAAACCCACACCAACGAGGACAAGATTCCAAAAAAATCCGGCACCTAATCCCGGTTGGATGGTCCACGGATACGGAGATAGACCTAATCGCCAGAGCAGACTTCCAACCAACCAAGACGTACCACGCTCCCCTACATACCCAAGGGAAGCTAAGGCCAGGGTCACGTAAAAGGAACGATTTGTGAAAAAATGATGTGATAGCACATCAAGTCCAAGAAAGACGAGGAACCAACGCATCACCAAGGCATCATGCATGGTAAAGGCGTACAGGTGGAGGCAAACGGTGCCAACAAAGAGGGCTACGTAGGCACGCCATCGGCTCCCACTCACAAGCAACAAAATGAGCCAAGGCAGAAAGAGAGGCATCTGAAAGAAGGAAGGCAAAAAAGGACGTACACAAATCTCCCAGCCTACCGCCAAAAGAGAGAGGAGGATAACGAGAGCGGTTTTCCCCCATGCAAATGAAGGGGTCATAAGGAAGGGGTGGAAGGTGTCTCTGGGTGCAAAACGGATACCAGTAAGATACGGTCCAAGGAAACCAACGGGTCCACCGAGGCTGTTAAAAAAGGGTCTGTCGTTTTCCCCTCGACACTATTGATCACCCCCACGGGTAAATTCTGTGGCACCTTCTCTTCTGTCCCTGCGGTGACGAGGATCTGATCACGCTGAAGATGTTCTGATGAAGGGATATAGGTAAGCACCGTCGCTCCATTTCCCCGACCCTCCAGCACGCCCACGAGTCGCTTTTGATCAAGGGGTGACACGGCGACCCGACTGTTCGGATCGGTGAGAAGCATGACCGTAGACACACGCTCTTGAAGCGCACTAATCTTTCCAATAAAAATTCCATCCCCTATGAGAACGGGTTGACCGATCTCGACACCATCGTGGCGTCCACGGTCGATGAGGAGCAGGGCACGGGTACCACGCACATCACGGCTGATAACCCGACCACCTACACTCACAAAACCTGAACTGCGCAAAAACTTCGCTTGTATACGTAATTGATCGTTTTCCTCCTTGAGAGCCTGTAACTGCGCCTGTTGAACCGTGAGGCCGTTCCATCGACGCTCCCTGTCGCGCCATCGCGCCTCTTTATCCTGCATGGAAGCGTTCTCTGCCACCTGTGTCACGCGTTGAACCAGGTAGGCAACATGCCGCATAAACGGTAAGGTGATGCGCCTCCCCCCATCGGCAAGGGGTCGAAGAAGTCCGGACAACGATAAAAGAGCGATGCCGATCGTGAGTGCCATGAAAAACAGAAAACGGTACGCACGCATGGATGTTAGACCCCTTCTACACGATCTGTAGCCGGGAAGGCCACATCCATAAGCAGGGAAGGATTATCGAGAAGAAGACCTGTCCCACGGACCGCTGCGGTGAGCGGATCTTCTGCTACGCGTACAGGTAACCCTGTCCCACGTGCGATCGCCTCATCCAAGCCACGGAGCAAAGCTCCTCCACCCGTTAAGATGATCCCCCGCTGGTAAATATCCGCCACCAATTCAGGAGGGGTAATCTCCAAGATCGCCTTGATCTGTTCAACGATTGTTTTGAGGGAACGACCAAGCGCTTCTCGAATTTGCGCATCATTCACCATGATCTCACGAGGCAATCCACTCAATAAATCACGTCCACGCATGGATACTTCCATTTTTTCAGGCAACTCAACAGCCGAACCGATGGACATTTTAATTTCTTCGGCAATACGATCTCCCAAAAGGATGTTAAAGACATCACGCGCATATTGCGTGATGTTCTTATTCAGTTCCTCACCGGCGATGGGGATGCTCTTAGCCGTGACGACCCCATTCAAAGAAATGACGGCAATTTCCGTAGAACCTCCACCAATGTTTACAAGCATGTTTCCTATCGCATCGCTGATCGGTAGTCCCGCACCGATCGCTGCAGCGATCGGTTCCTCAACCAAGAGAACTTCACGAGCTCCCGCACCCATCGCGGCGTCACCAACCGCCTTCCTTTCGACTTCCGTGACATCAAGCGGAACCGACATGACAACACGAGGGCGAGCGATCACCATGGCACTTGTCCCATGCACTTTCTCAAAAAAATAGCGCAGCATTTTTTCCGACACCTCAAAGTCGGCGATGATGCCCCTCTGCAACGGACGGGTGACCAAAATATGCGGGGGCGTTTTCCCAGCCATCCCGCGCGCAGACTCTCCTACGGCGATCACCTGATTGTTACGTCTATTGACCGCAACGACCGATGATTCATTTACCATCACGCCCTGTCCATGGACAAAGACGAGGGTGTTAGAGGTACCCAAATCAATCCCCAATTGTTTCGTAAAATGACTTAAAAAAGCAGGCCACATAGATCGACTTCATCTTACCTGAGGAGACGATCGAAAGGCGAGCGCTGTCAAGATGAGACCTGTTGCTCTATTCACTCCCGACGACTTTCTTGGACAAGTAAGAAGAGGTACTCGAGTAATCCAACGGTCCCGAACAAAAATGCCAACGTGACCCACGACAAGAGATTCTGCGTGGAGAGGACGAGAGCGACCATGGCGGCCGCTGAAACCATCACGGCATGACGAAAAGCGATGCGCACCTCGCGTGCCACCAAATGGCGACGTTTGCGTAAGACGATACGATAGAGGGAACCAAAAATGGCCAACGTACCCACCGCGGATGCGAACAATGTTACATAAAAGAGGGCGAACCCAATCAGGCCCGCTTCCTGCGGATCGACTTGGACCAATACATACACCCATGTACCCCAGGCCAGACCGGTCGCGATGCTCATGAGGAGCAGATAGTCCTTGAGCGGCATACTCTCTGTCCGTAGGATACCACAATTCCCACGATGTATCATTCCATGAAACAACGGATAGACAGGATACGTCTGACACCTAAAACTCTGTTCATCTCGTTCTGTAAGCGAATTTGTTGTACGCGAATTTCCTGTTGCGCTCCGGGGGACGTGGTACGTATGGTCAACATCCCTTCATGAAAAGAGACAATAGAAAGATGCGCCGCACGCTCCTCCCCCCAAAGGCGCAAAAAAGCCTCTTGCGCAATGTGAACCACCCGAGCAGACGTCACTTGCTGTGAGATGCCCGCTGATTGAAGGGCTTGGGGAAGGAGTTTTCGAATGGGTTGAAAAGCCATGGCAGGAGTCTTACATCAAAGCTTCCGGAATTCACAGATCTGACGAAAGTCACAGTAACGGCAAATATGAGGATCTGGTGTAGCCTTAAAATCTGATAAGAGAATGGCGTCCATTCGTTCTGTCAACGTCATCAGAAATGCTTCCCGCTTTTTCCCCACCAAGGG
>CAYHOM010000071.1:0-4655 GCA_964358345.1 uncultured Gammaproteobacteria bacterium | reverse complement strand
CGGTCCACGTTTGCTTCAGAGCAGATCATGCGATCGACCAGCTGTTCCTTGGACATTTCCAAGGAAAAGAGGCCGACAGGAATGCGCTGTTTCACAGCGGCGTGGCGTGCAAAATCCAGTGCAAGAGAGGTCTTTCCACAGGATGGACGTGCTGCCAGCACAATCAAATCACTTTTTTGGAGGCCGCCCAGGAGACTATCAAGTTCCGCATAGCCAGAAGAGACACCGCGTAGCTTCCCCTTCTCCCGATGGAGCTCGTCGATACGATCAAAGGCGTCTGCTAAGACATCACGGATAGGGGTAAATGTTCGTTTCAAAAATTTTTGCGATACGTTAAACAAACGTTGTTCCGCTTTATCCAGAAGATCTTCCACGTCTTCGGCCTGTTCGTAGCCAAGAGAAGTGATTTCTCCGGCGGCCTGAAGGAGGCGACGCAATGTGGCCTTCTTTTGGACGATCTCCCCATAGTGGACGACATTACTTGCCGTGGGAACCGCATTAGCAAGCGCGATAAGTTCGGCGCGTCCACCAATCCGTTCCAGTTCGTTGCGTTCCTGTAAGCGGTTTCCTAGGGACAAGAGGTCGATGGGCTCACTTCGCCGATACAGATCGAGCATGGCGTCATAAATCTGACGATGCTTGTCCACGTAAAAATCCTCCAAGGACAACAGGTCCGCCACCTTGATGATCGCGTCTTTATCCAATAATAATGAGCCAAGAAACGATTGTTCCGCTTCAATATTTTGTGGAGTAAGACGTTCAAGGGATCCCATACGTCGGCATCTTAGGGGTTCAACTTCAAAGGGGCAAGACGGTCGTATGAGGCGTGTGCTATACTGTGATCATGATGCGTAAGAGTGCTGTTTTCAAAAGTGTTTTGACGGTCATTGCGACCATCATCGGGGCAGGTATCTTTGCCCTTCCGCCCTTATTTGCGGATGTGGGGTTTTGGCCAGGGACTATTCTCTTTGGCTTTTTAGCCTGTCTTACTCTTGCGACGCATCTGTTTTTGGTGGAAATCGTTTTGACGCACAAACATGGCTCACGTCTCACCGGATTTGCCAAGAAAGAGCTTGGACCTTTGGCTCATTGGGTGAGTGCTTGGACCTACCCACTTCAATTAGTGGGAGCGAACTTAGCCTATCTGATTTTAGGTGGGGAGTTCCTGGCCTTGATCGCCTCATGGTTCGGGGTCGCGATCCCGGTCCTCGCCTGGCAGATCGCCTTCTGCGTTCTGGGAGGGATCACTGTGTTCTATGGATTAAGGATGATTGCCAAAGTCGAGACTTATGCGGCGTGGCTTCTTATCCTCTCCATTTTAGTGGCTGGCGTTTTGTCAACGTATCTCGCGCATCCATTGATCGGGTCTCAATTCTTTCATACCTGGCACTTTTCTTGGCTGCCGTTTGGCGTCTTTCTCTTTGCTTTATCTGGACTTCCAGCCATTGGAACAGCAGTTGATATGGTGGAATACCGTCCCCGTGACGCCTATCGAGCGGTGGCAATTGGCACGATTGGTGCAGCAGTATTATCTTGGATCTTTGGGGTAAGTTTGGTCATTGCTTCCACAAATCCGCATTTGATCGAGCCACTTGACTTGATGGATTCATTGCCTGTTGGTCTCGGTTGGCTTATCCCGCTTATCGGTTTCTTGGCAGTGGCCACCTCCTATGTCACAACCACTCAAGATCTCCGGATGACCCTGCACATCGATTTTCGTGTTGGGAAACGTTTGGCCTGGGCAACGGCGATCGGTCTTCCGCTCATCATTTTGCTCACCACGAGCCGTCACTTTCTATCCGTCGTTGGTGCGGTGGGAGCCATCTTTGGGGCCATCAATGGCATTTTGGTCGCGCTCATCTTTATCAAGATATTTGAGCGTCATAAACGGCATGAACCACTGTATATGTTTGTCCTGCCCGTGCTTGTGATCTTGGCATATCTCACGGGTCTATTTCAAAAGCTGCTAGGATAAGAAAACCTTCCCTATGTTTTATGTGCGATTATTGGGCCTGACCTTGCTGCGCTATCTCAGCCTCTTGGTCCTCGTTCTTTTCGTCAAGAATTTTGAGGTCAGCCCTTTGCCTGAGTGGACATTGGTCCTCTTTGCGTATCTCATGCACACCGTGATCACGGCGGCCTTCGCCTATTGGGCATTTCGTCATCGTTTGGTGACGATGCCTCGTATCGTAGCTGTGTGTGTGTCATTTATTCTTCTTGGGACAATGCTTGAGGCATGGTTGTACCTTCTGCTCATTCAAGGAGATGCGCGTGACCTATGGGCAAACTATTCCTGGCGTAGCCTTCCGCTCCTTATCCTCTATGTTGGGGCGATCCTGTTGGCGGTTGTTTTACGTCGGCGTCAACAAAAACGAGGCATGATCAAACCAGTGGTGTCGTCTGTTGCTCGGTGAGGGTGAAGACATTCCAAAGCAACTGGGCAATGGTCATGGGGCCAACGCCGCCTGGTACGGGTGTGAGAAACACGTTACGGTTTAGAAAACTGGCACGATCAACATCACCATGAACTTTTCCGTCGGGATCTTTGTTTGTGCCGACATCGATAATAACCGCACCGTCTTTTATCATCTCTGCTTTTAATAAATTCTTGTGCCCAATGGCGATGATGACGATGTCGGCACTTTTCAAAGCAGAACCCTTGACCTCTTCTGAGCGTACAGTATCAACGTATGTACCAGCTTTTGTTAAAAGGTATGCCAACGGTTTTGCAAAAATTTCACTATTGGCAATGATGACGCTATGTGCTCCATGTAGGTGGAGAGGTGTTTGACTGATGAGCCGCAAGATCCCTTGATGAAGGGGAGAGATAATCGTTCCCGTCCCGTGCACAAGAGAGTCAACGTTTTTTGGGTGAAATCCATCTACATCTTTGTTTGGATCGATAGCATCAATTACCTCTTGCTCGATTTCACGATGAGGAAGCGGGAGCTGGACGAGAATGGCATTGACCGTTGCATCCCGGTTCCAGTCTTGGATGTATTGGATAAGCGTTTCTTTCGGGATATCTGCGGAGAGCTCGTGTACATCGACCCGAATGCCGACCTCTTCAGCGGCCTTGCGTTTCAAGGAAACATAGAGGTGAGACGGTTGATCATCTCCGACAAGGAGGACCTTGAGAAAGGGTCTGACCCCTTTGGTCTTAATTTCTTGGCAGAGGGCCCGGCGTAGCTCCATGGCCAAGGCTGCTCCATCAATGAGTTGCATGCCGATGAAGATACGAGAAAAAGAGGATATTGTCGAGATAGGCTGCTGCGATGGGTTGACCCGCGCGGCGCTTCTCGGTACGCTCAGGGATATTTTGTATGTCTTCTCTTCCGCATCATATCGCTTGCATCCTGGATGGTAATCGTCGTTGGGCGCGAGCACATGGACTACCAACCTTAGAGGGACATCGACGCGGATATGACAAAGTGAAAGATGTAGCCGATTGGTGCATTGCGCGTGGGATAAAGGTGCTGACCGTGTTTGCGTTCTCAACCGAGAATTGGAAACGAACAGAGGAAGAGGTGGGATATTTGATGAACCTTGTGGAAGCCATGTTCACCCGTGATCTTCAGGAGTTGCATGGACGGGGGATCCGCTTACGTGTCCTCGGTGGGCGTGACCGCCTTCGTCCCTCTATTTTACGTGCGTTAGACGAAGCGCAGCGCGTGACAAAAGATAATAACAAGCTGACGCTTGCCGTCTGTTTTAACTATGGAGGTCATCAGGAAATCCTCGATGCGTGCAAAAAAATGGTGAGCGATGGTCTCTCTCTTGATCAGATGGACGAGCAGGCACTGACGTCACGTTTGTATTGGCCGGACATGCCACCGCCGGATTTGATCATCCGTACCTCAGGGGAGCAACGTCTGAGTGGGTTCTTGCTCTGGGGGTGTGCCTATGCGGAACTCTACTGGACAGAAACGCATTGGCCGGCATTTTCCGAAGTGGATCTTGATCAGGCGTTGGCAGAATACGCTGCTCGACAGCGAAGGTATGGGGCATAGATAAGATCTATTACCGAAATATAAAATTATCCACGGACAAAGTAATTCAGTGATCAGGTTGGACAAAAGGCCTTTTTTATGATACAATTCTCCTTCGGCATGGTGACAAAACGTCACAAACTGGAGGAGAAGTATGAAAAACAGCAAGTTGTTCTTTTCGCTTATCTTGGCCTTTTTCTTTCTCTGCCTTACGGGGTGCTTCGGCGAGCAGCCATATCGCTGCGGGTGCGAGGAGACGTCTAAAAGCCTCACCATCCACAACGATCACATCACCGTTATGTGCTGTGGATGTGGCGCGGAGGAGTTGCCCGTCATTCGGGAGACCGTTCGTCAGCAGACGGCTGCGTACCGATGCCTCAGCGAGGCCTTCGGGATCGCGCCTGGCATGGACGAAAGCGATGGGCTTCCCGTCGTCACCTTCCGTATGTACAAGAGAGATACGCCCGCAGCCGAGGATCTACACTCGGTCGGAGAGGTTCTGTGTGGGGGAACGGCGACCACACATGGATTCATCGGTCGTGTACGGACGGGCGATACCCACGTTCGACGGGTGGAAGACGTGCGGATGGAGCTCCATGAGACGGCGCACATCTTTACTCGTATTGGTCTTGGTAGGGTGCCGACCTGGTTCAACGAGGGGATCAG
>CAYHOM010000070.1:0-4759 GCA_964358345.1 uncultured Gammaproteobacteria bacterium | reverse complement strand
GATATTTTATTCGGTGTGAACGAAAATCGCGTGATTTGGTAGAGGCGTCTGTCTATGCACAATATCCAGATGCCGAAATTGACGAAGTGGAAGATTATGCCACAAAGATCCCCCATCATTACCCGGATGAAGAGTGGGATTTATTTGGAGTAGAATTGATGCCTGTGAAGGAGGATCCCTATCCGTTGAAGACCTATATAGAATTTGAGGATAAGGTTTCAGGCGAGTTTAAGGATCCTATGGCTGCTGTGTTGGAAAATTTTTCTCGCCTTGGTCCCGGTGAACATGCGTGGTTTCAGATCGTGATTACCGCTACCGATCAGAAAGATGCACGCGCCCGTGCTGAAAAGCTCATTAATAAGATTAAAGGGATAAAAGAGAAGCCAAAAGTCACTATGTTGGATCATGCCGTCGACTTTCCCATCAAGGCTACGGAAACGTTATTAGCGGGGCTTTTAGGGAGCGGTGGAGGTGAAGGCGAAAAGAAGCCTGATAAAAAGGAGGAGTATCCAAAAATGTTGGCCCTGACTCCAGGTGAGCGTTCTGTCTTAGAAGCGATTGAGCATAAGGCATCTAAGATTGGATTTATGACGAAGATGCGTTTTATTTACGCGGGAAAGAAAACCGTTATGAAGAAACCACGGGCCGTACATCCTTTTATTGGTGCCATCAAACAGGTTAATACCTTTAACATGCAATCATTGAAACCAGAGTCGAAGCACGTTGGAGTAAATGGCACGTTGTGGTGGTTTAAAGATCAGCGTAATAACATTCGTAAAAATCATCTTTATCATGCTTATGTGTCACGCTCAAACTGGCAAGGTTTAGAACAATTTTTTCTTGCGAATGACGAGCTTGCGACGCTTTGGCACTTCCCTATTCTGTCACAGGTGAAAGCTCCCCAGTTGCAGCGTACGGAGGCGAAACGCACAGAGCCACCGGCAAACATCCCCTTTGCCTAAGGTCGATCCAACGGTTCTTTTATGCCCACTGAATATCATCATGACCATGATCACGAGATAACCCTCTTCGCTGAGACGAATTTTCGTAATGCGCGGCGTCGTTTTGGGATTAAAACGGATGATCGACGTCGTCATATGTACGTTTTGGGGAAGACGGGGATGGGCAAAACGACATTGCTGGAAAATTTGATTTTATCAGATATCTACGCAGGACACGGTTGTTGTTATATCGATCCGCATGGGGATACGGCTGAAAAGCTTGTCGACTTTATTCCAGCAAGCCGTATCAACGATGTTGTCTATTTTAACCCGGCGGATGTCGACTTTCCCGTTGGATTTAATATCCTTGAAACCGATAATGATCAACAGAAGCCACTCGTCGCTTCGGGGCTGATGGGTGTTTTTAAAAAAATATGGCCAGATGTATGGAGTGCTCGCATGGAATATATCCTGATGAACTGTGTATTGGCCCTGCTCGACTATCCGGGTGCTACGTTGCTTGGGATCAATCGCTTGCTTGTCGACAAGGAGTACCGCACCAGAGTCGTTGCCAAAATCCGTGATCCGATTGTTAAAACATTTTGGGTGGCTGAGTTTACTTCGTGGTCTGAAAAGTACGCGACCGAAGCCATCGCGCCGGTTCAAAACAAAGTAGGACAGTTTCTTTCTTCATCTGTCATTCGGAACATCGTGGCTCAGGTAAAATCCACGATTGATCTTCGTCGTATCATGGATGATGGAAAAATCCTCCTCGTCAATCTCTCCAAAGGGCGTATTGGGGAAGATAACATGCGTCTCTTGGGAGGAATGTTAATCACGAAGATTCAGCTTGCTGCCCAAGAACGTCAGAATATTCCTGAAGTGGAGCGTCGTGATTTTTACGCCTATGTGGATGAGTTTCAAAACTTTGCCAATGAATCCTTTGCCGCCATCTTGTCCGAAGCGCGTAAATATCGATTGAATTTAGTCGTTGCGCATCAATATATTGAGCAGTTGGATGAAAAAGTCGCGCCGGCCGTGTTTGGGAACGTTGGGACCCTTATCATCATGCGCGTGGGAGGAAAGGATGCGGAATTTATGGAGACGGAATTTACGCCGACGTTTTTGCCGGAAGATTTGGTGAACCTAGCGAAGTTTCAATTTTATACCAAACTCATGGTGGATGGGGTTGCTACCCAGCCATTTTCCGCGAATAGTTTGCCTCCCATTGGCCAGCACACGATGAGCTTTGAGAAGGTTATTAAGGTAAGCCGCGAACGTTATGCGGAGCCGCGCCAGGTTATTGAGGAGAAGGTGTTGCAGTGGAGTGGGATGGAGCTGGCCGGTGCATTGCCGCAGATGGCTGATGCCTTGTCTGCCCAATCATCTACCACAACGGCTGGGATCCCCGGGATTGCCCCCGTCTTGCAGTATCCAGCCATTAAAACAGAAGATGAGCGTCATCAAGAAGAAGAGCTTCGCATGAAACCATCTGGACCGATGTTGCCGGCTGAGGATCAAGAACAGCGATCGGAGTATCTTACCATCAAACCTGAACGATTGGCTGCCATCACAGCCTCCGCACCACAGGGACAAAAGAAGGATAAACCAAAGTTTCCACACACCTGTACCCGATGTGGAAAAGTGTGGAATTTGCCTATGCAGCTTGATATCACTCGTCCCATGTTCTGCGCCGAGTGTCGCCCTTTGGTGCTCGAAGAACGTAAGGAGCGCTCATCCACCTTTCGCCAAGTAAGGCGTCTCCCTCCGCCGCCGGAATCTGCTCCGGAGGGTGCCTCCCTAGAAGGAATGCTCTCCTCTGCGTCATCGCGGCCGCGGGTTCCAAATCGTCTCCCGCCCATCCGTCCATCTACCCCTCTTCCATCAACGCGATCATCGGCAACCGGGCCTATCGCTCGAGGTCTCTTGGAGGAAATTTTATCGGCCAAAGAACATCCTGTTGAAATGGATAAACGTGTTCTTGAAGAACGGGCCGGGAGTGTTGACCCACATCATAAACAAAAACGTCGCCGACGACGAAAACCCTTGTCAGGAGATGGTTCATCCTTTTCTCAGCCCTCCTCTATCCCCGCACCTCTCCAGCTTGATGCGCCGTAGTATGGAAAAAAATGTTCTAGGTGAATGCATGTTCAGGAGGAATGAGAGGTTGATCTGTTGCATTACCAGCATCATTGTTGGGTCGTTTATTTTTGGATACTCCGTACAGGCAGCTGGTCAACTCAACGATTCGGATGGGGATGGATTGCCAGATGCTTGGGAGGAGTCGGTATATCACTCAAACCCTCATGTAGCGGACACCGATGGGGATGGATACACCGATCGTGTTGAAATTGAGCGTGGATTTAACCCCTCAACCACAAGTACGCTCATGGAGACGGATCTAGATCATGACGGGTTATCTGACCGACTGGAGCTGCTTTTCCGCACGGATCCTACCTTGCCTGATACGGATGGAGATGCATTTTCGGACGGTTCAGAAGTCTTACGTGGCTTTTCACCAACCTCTACCAGTCTGGTTCCATTAGAAAAGTCGATTGCTATTCATCTTGACACCCAAAAACTTGAGACATTAGTGATGAATATTCCGATACGCGCATACGTTGTTTCAACGGGTGTTCCACGGTCCCCAACGCCTATTGGAACGTATAAGGTGCTTTCGAAAAGTCCACGAGCATGGTCATCGGTCGGACGTCTGTGGATGCCGTTTTGGATGCATTTCAGTGGTCGTGGACATGGGATCCATGAGCTTCCTGAATGGCCGGGCGGTCGTAAGGAAGGGGAGAGCCATCTTGGGAAACCAGCGAGTCATGGATGTGTACGTCTCGGTATTGGTCCAGCAAAGGAGTTGTATGACTGGGCCCCTATCGGAACACGGGTGGTTGTCGTGAAGCCTCCTGCGCCGGTTCGGGGGGTACGCAAGGCTTTATCGAAAAAGTAAGGTATCCTAGAGGAGGACTATGAGAGGGATCTTCATGTCGGTCTCCATTGCCTTTTTCCTCTTGGGAGGGGTATCTTCTGTCTCGGCCGCATCCTCGACGACGATCCCCGAGCCGTATCATCCCTATCCGGGAGAATTTGTCTCAGCACTCGTGATGATTCCAAAAACTCATAAGGTGTTATACGCGTACGAACCCAACCGACGACACCCCGCAGCAAGTCTCACAAAGCTTGCGAACGCGTTGGCTTTTTTGAAACGTGGGGTGCGTTGGGATAGACAGGTTAGTATGCTGCGTCAGGATGAGGTCGGAGGTGGTCGACTTCGTATCGTGATCGGCTCACGCCTGACGGTACGTGATCTCTTTTATGCGAGTATCACGGCCAGTGCTAATAATGCAGCCATGGCCATGGCACGCGTTTCTGGCCTTACGAAGGCCGTGTTTATCCGTGAGATGAATCGAGAGGTGAAGGCGATTGGGGCAACGCATACGACGCTTGTGGATCCGGCCGGGATGAGCCCTAAAAACATGACGACGGCTCACGATATGGCACTCGTGGGAGAGGCCGCCTTTCGCCAACCCTTCCTGCGACGTGCAGCGGGGAGTTCCATCTACCGCATGACGGTGTATCATCCACGCGTCGAAAAGACATTGACCAATACGAACGCCCTCCTTACGCAGGATCCAGATGTATGGGTTGTTGGGGGTAAGACGGGCTATCTTGAGGAATCTCTGTATAATCTGGTCACGCAACTTCGTCCCATGGATACGGAAGGAAATCCGGTCGGTGGGCATGACGTGGTGGTAGTGGTCCTTGGATCGCCTTCAAAAGCAGAAATGTTCCAGTCAGCAAAGAGACTA
>CAYHOM010000069.1:0-4778 GCA_964358345.1 uncultured Gammaproteobacteria bacterium | reverse complement strand
AGTCGTGACAATGTGTCCTATTTTAGGTGGTCGCGTCAGGGGCGAGGTGGGCATAGCGGATGGTCGTGCAACGAGTTTTAATTTTCTCCGGGGCATGATCCCCTTTACGAAATCCCGCATTTGTGAAAGATTTGTCAGCAGCTCCTCACGAGAAAGGGCAAATCGTGACAGACACAACAAAGCACATTCTGTGGCTGGACGATGAACCTTTCGTCCTCAAGGCCCATCAAGAGGCGCTTCAGGAACATGGCTACGAGGTCACCCTGCTCCGGGATGTCGATGCTGCTCTCCTCGAGATCGACAAACCGGAACTCCCCTATGCTCTCGTGATCTGGGACCTGTCTCTTAGTCCCGGCCGCGCCTTCATCAACCACCCGACGGAACACGGGATGTACACGGGACGGTTCTTCCATGACCACCTTCGTCAGAATCACCCCACTGTTCCCACGCTCCTTTTCACATACTTCAGGCAGTTCATCCCGGAGTGGCTTGCTCCCCACAAGCATGAATACGCTTTCAGGAAGCTAGATTTTCTTCCTGAACAGTTCGCGGAGCTTGTCGCGAGTCTTCTCCAACAGAAACTTCCCTGACCCCCACCCCTTCTCAGATCGTGGGGCTTTTCTTTTTCAACGTACCTCATACCTCAGATCATCGACAGTTCTATTG
Organism: uncultured Gammaproteobacteria bacterium; assembly: GCA_964358345.1. Taxonomy (GTDB): domain Bacteria; phylum Patescibacteriota; class Patescibacteriia; order 2-12-FULL-60-25; family 2-12-FULL-60-25; genus CAYHOM01. The sequence goes on along the minus strand of CAYHOM010000069.1, from coordinate 4,112 downwards.
ATCTTCGTGAATCACGTGAATATATCTGTCTAAAAATCCGACCAAAACCCGGTGATATAGGTCGTCGTGTTTAAGGTCGATCCACCATAGTCCCATGAGGCTTTATGGGATTGGAGGCTCCACCTGTCCGGATGAAGAGCTTGTACTGCGGCCCAAATCCCCTTTCCGTTATCCGTATAGTCGTCGGAGACACGAAAAAAGAAGTTTGCATCTTGCTGATCAAATGCTTCCAACGTTTGCCGATCGTGAGTGCTTGCCTGCTCCTTCGGAAGATAGTGGGACATATCCGAAGAAACGATGACCACCGTATGAGGATCACGAATTTCAGCACGTAACCAATCCACAAGATAGCGTACCTTTTCTTCGGTGATGCGCCCATCTATAGCAACGGCTCCGACAGTGACCTCTGGAAGGACACGATGCAAAAATGGCACGAGTGCCCCGATCCCGTGTTCGCGGACAAACGGACGTGGATCTAGACGCCCAAATGGTGCTGCGGCCATGAGCCGAGTGATGGATGAAGATGCCGCCGTGACCTCATCCAAGCCGACGAGATATGGATTCATGTGCGTCACAAAGGGTGCCTGACCCGCCTGATAGTGGTCTGGTGAAAGAAAGATCACGGTTTTGAGATCAGGACGACATCGCCCTAATTCAACAAAGAATTGCGCGAGAATATCCGAGGCAAGAACGTGATGATTCACGACGCCTCCCACATAGTAGGAACAAGGTCGGCCGCTCAATGACTCCGCCTGGGCACGCTTGGTTGCTCGATCAACGAGCAAAGAATCGATAAAGTCCTTGGTCTCAATTGGGGACGTTGCTTGCCGTTTTGCGATTGTCTCCTGCCCTCGTTGTGTATGGCTGTCTGGTGAAGAACATCCACTAAGCCAGATCAAAGAGCACAGGAAGGTCGCCAAAAAGGAGGGACCCTGTTTCATTTGATCGTGACGGGTTGGTCAACGCCAATGGCAGAAACCGATGGAAATTGGAGATGTTGAAGCGAGGGTGCTTCGGCCGTGTAAGTGCCGCGTGAGACAATACGCGCCAGATAGGTTATTTCTGTGGCCTTGTCATATTTACAGGTGAGATAACTTACTTCACGATCTTTCACGCTATATGGATAGGCAAGACCCATGCCATCTATGGATGGCTGCACAACGGGTTGCCAACCACCCGGAAGATAATCACGGAGGGCATAACATCCATCCTGAGCCTTGTCTTGCCACTCTGCCTTTAACGTGATGCGTACCATATCGCCATCATGTAATTGGTTCAACGGACGATCCGCTTGGTACGACCGGCTCACGGCCACTTCTGGTTGACCAACGGGTCTGCCCGGAACCCGCTTCACAAAGGAGATCGTGAGCGGACCCTGCACGCGCACAACCTTAAAGGCACGAGCCTCGGACTGTGTTAACATAACCGTTTCAAGGGGATAGGCTGTGAGATCCAGATGACGCTCCGTTTTCCCATCCACCGAATAATCAATGGTGACCTTGTTGGCTGGGGTAAGCGGAGCGACGTGAGCCAAATAACGAGCTTTTGCGAGGAGTGGAAACGCCTCCTGTGACCAGTTCTCATCGATAAACCGTTTCAGATTTTCTGCTTCTGGATGGGCCACTTCTGCCGCCAAGGCAGCCGCATCGGCAGTAGCTTCATAGATATCCATGGGTTTGTCGGAAACGGTCAAACTGGTCACATTGTCGCGGCGTTTGGCTTTGGCTAACAATTGCGCAAGCTGCGCCTCTGCACCCGTCTGATCACCTGCGGCCAACAGCCCACGTGCAATCACCAGTCGTTCACGCCAACCAAGATCAGACTGTTTTGCCACCATCTGAAGTTGAAGAAGCACCGGCTCTTGCAAGGATGCTAAGCCAGACAACGCGGTCACCTGCAACTCACGACTTACCGAAGGATCATCCATGATTTTATAGAATCTCCCTTTGATAGCAACCTGATCAAAGAACGTGGGAGCGGTCGCGGCTACCTCAGCGGTAAGCTCAGGGTCTGCGGAGGCATAAGGCAAAAGACGTATCCCTCCTTCGGGATCAAGGTAGGGCTGCAAACTCTCTTCCGTGACGGGGAAGAGAACCGGCTCTTTATAGATCTCTCTCAAGATACCGCGCATCATGCGGGCCACCACCTTGGCGTCCACACGGGCTGACCAATCGATCGTCGAGAGGCTGCGAATCTGCGGCAAGAGGGATGCTTGGGCTTTGCTGGCAAACGTGAGATTCACCTCTTCTGTACCAAGGTCTGGCAAACGTGCCTCAGGAATCGCTTCAACCAGCACCTGCTCATCTTTCTGATAATGGGTATCGGCGATCTCCAGCGTGCGTTCAACGGCATCCGTTCCTTTCGGGCTTGTGACACGTACCGTGACCGCATGATGACCGGGTACAAGGGTTTCGATCCCCACATATAACGGCTCAAAGGCCTTTCCCTGAGCTGCTTGATGCTGCACACCCAAACTCGGAGCATGTAGCTCAAAACTCACGGGATCATTGGGCAGAAGACCTCGTCCATAGGCGCGAAGTTTTAAGACCGGCTTATCCTTCGTAAGCAGCTGTGGCGGCGCGACCAGATCGATGAATACATCCTTACTCACGGGGACTTCCAGCACTTTCGTGCCGGCACGGATGTCTCCCGTCACACTCACAAGCTGGATACGCCATGTTGTCAGATTGTCGGGAGCCTTAAAGATAACGTCCGCTTCCCCGTTTTCATCCGTTTCCACCATGCCAAAAGCAGCTGTATCCTTAAATAAGCGACGGACGCTCTTGGAAGCACTGTCACCCCCGCCCCCACCCTTCTCCGCTCCGGAACTCATGAGCTGGTCACCCATTCCATGTGAAGAAGCCTCAAGGAGAACTCCGTCCGGAACGTAATTATACAGCATGTTCACCGGAAGTTCTTCCGGGAAATACGTCACCACTTCCAACGATTTATCGACGGCGGCAAACACCACCTTTGTACGTGGAACACGATCACTCGTCCCATGTTTTGTGAGCGTGACATGCACACGAATGTCTCCCCCTGGAAGATAGCTTGCTTGTGTAGATGTTGCCCCAACATCAAGCGTCCGACTCTCAAGATCAACGACCACCTCACGACGGACCGTTTCAAAATGGTTATTGACGAAGATGGCAGCACGGATAGCAGCGTTTGGGATAAGCTGCTGATCAAAGCGAAATTGGTAGGTCGATCCTTCCTGATGGTGGACTGTATGCATCCCACGGCTCGCCGTGACAAATAGGACACCGGCCCCCTGTGCCATCTGTACCGCCTGCTTGCCCCGCTGATACTGCACCGTCACGAGATCGTCTTGCTTGAATGTCCCAGGAGACCAGACATCCCTATTCTCAGGAACAAACGCAAGGCGAGGGCTCTTATCTTCTTCTGGCGGCTGCGGATGATAGATATGACCTTCATCTTCTACGCGGTCATACCAACCCATGGCAACGTTTCGAACCATGCGCACCCCTCGACCCTGATCATCACGGCCGGTCAAGATCACGTCATACCATTTGTTTGGCTCCATCTCGAAACGGTAGCCCGCAACCCCTCCCGCGTCCGTCTTGAGCTGGAACGTCACGGGTGCATCATCCTTTTGCTCATACCGATACCGAGGGACCGTTTTCTTCTCATAAAAATCATAGTAGACCCCGTCCTCTATTTGCCTCCAGGTATGCCCCACAAGGATCCCCGTTAGATCCCTTCCGCCCCAACGCGCCCCTTCCCAATCATCTTTCGCGACATCGATACGACGGGTGGTCACTTCCATCTGTGCACGCGTTCCGGACGTGCGCAGCATGGCATCGATCCCTAGCTCACTTCCGAATAAACTCACGCTTGCCGAACCCACGATGTTCGCCTCTTCTCCCTGCGTCGATCGTACAGTGATGGCACGATCCTCCTGCCCCTGACAGGATCCTTGAACGGACGCGAGGTCGCAGGGTAAATGACTCGTCGGAAGCGAGAAGGTCGCTTTTCCATTTTCATCGGTGGCAACTGTTTGCGATGTTGCCGATCCACTGTTCCCACTCAGTTCAACCGTAAACCCCCCTTTTGGCATGGGTGTACCATCATAGAAACGCACCTCCATCGAT
>CAYHOM010000068.1:0-4798 GCA_964358345.1 uncultured Gammaproteobacteria bacterium | reverse complement strand
AAAACAGTTGGATTTTGTAGAAGGTGGGTTCGAAGAAGAATCACCCTGGTCCACCAACAAAAATGCACTCCACAAAAGAGTGTTTTTTTATGGACACAGACACGCTGTCTGCAACGTCCTCTGTATGTAATGGATTTAACATGTTTGCAGGCCTCGTTCGTGGTATCGTGTTTCAGAGTTGGTCACCAACAGAAATACGGCGTACATGCCAAATATAGTATGATTAGCAACAATTATTCGGGATGTGGGGCTATTACTCTCAGACAAATGGATAGTAAGGTTTTTCTCGCTCAAAGAAAATTCACAAAATCGTTTGATGGTGGATTATGGGAAACAATCGGTGGGGGTATCGAGCCATATGACATAGATGCCCGTGCCTGCATCGAGCGTGAGATCAAAGAGGAGTTAGGAACAGGAATTAAAAGCGTACAGGAGTTCAAGGATTATGGAGTCAGGAAAGATAACCATCACTTTTTAATAAAAGTTTTCATCGTTGAATTGGATAAGGATCCCAACCCCAATCCTAACGATTTTGATGCATCTGGCTGGTTCGATAAAGATGAGATAAAAGAGTTAGAGTTAGTATCAAACTGTAGAGAAAGATTGGAGGATTACTTTTCTGTGAGAAAAACTCTCGATCTCTAATTTGTACGTGCATCCGATAGTAGGCCTTCCGGCAGGGCAGTTGTGGCAAGTCCCAAAAATTTTACAACTCTTCCATTTCATGCATCATCGCGATGAACGTGCATAGAAAGCGAACGCATCAAAATATTTTATCCAAGAAACAAGCGAAGCGTCTCCGCCCACACCAGGAACATACGCGTCGCGTATAACCTCACGTGCTCGTGCCAATTCCTTCCTCTTTGAACCCTTCCATCGCGCATCACCGATGGTGAGATCAAATAGTTCCAACAGACGATCGAAGGCTTTTTCGCGCTGTTCCATCATCCCTCGCGATTCCCAGATGGCTGCTCGATTGACCTCACTCCCAATATTTCCCATCTGCTCAGCCAATGTCATCGTGTACCACCTACCATCTGCCAAAGAAGCATGTTGGTGAATCATACCGCGTTTTTTATTATAAGCCTATCTACAATGGCAATAATGTGTTTTCGTGTCTCCTCATTTTCTACGAAACGCGAGCGGTTCTTTTGACTTGGTCGAATATTAACCATCGAATCAAACTCGACCCATTCACCACGGGGTAACTCGTGATAGATATTAATTCCCCAAATATTCTGCTGTAAGGACCCAAGATCTAGAAGGAATTGCTCCTCGTCTGCGTGGAGCTCTCCACCGATGGCCATGATCCCTTTTTCGACATCCACCACAGCCTTCACCATATCTCCAAACCGTTTTTGACTCACTTGTTCAAGCACTCGTTGAGTGATTGGTTCAGCAATCAAAATCACGTCGCTCAGCAAATCCATATACATGAACCCTAACACGTGCCCCCATGGATTCCAAGCACGAGGTTTGTATCATACGCGTCTTTTTATGGACGTTCACGAACCAACCTGAGATACTTTTACATGAGGTACACATCATGGGACGGAGAAACAGTCCGCTGTTTGAACCAGAGCCTTGTGCTCGAGATTATGCTCGCTACCAGGAGATGCGAAATGCGCTGATCACTCAAGGGATGCGGCCTGTCTTTTTCCAGACAGGAGAGCTCACCCAGGAGCCGGATCCGGAGGATTCCCTATCTATCCGTCGATCTGTCTAGACGCGTCCCAACCATCCCTCGCTATCAACCGGACGGCTATTATCACGGCTGCTACTTCCACTGGGTCGATGACTACCGTCCGCCTCGTCATGACCTCGATGATCCCCACTTCCACCCCTTCTGCGGGGAAGATCTTGGACTTTAGTCGCATCCCCCACCCCTAAGGCCAGGAGCGCTTCCTGCGCTTTTTCATTTTTGGGTGATTGTACCGTCAACCTCCCTGAATTCAAAAAGTATTTTTCCTATGCTTAGGCATTTTCTCCCCCTGGACCTGGCCTCCGTTTACGGGCATGATGAGAACCATGTCTGTTGTTTTTGTAAAAAGTGTGGCACGAGTAGAAGATTTGCCTCCCACAGACCGACCTCATATCGCCATGGTTGGTCGTTCTAATGTTGGAAAGTCCTCCCTTATAAACGATTTATGTGGTCAAAAAGACCTCGCTCGCGTGAGTGCGGAACCTGGCCGAACGCGTCTCATCAATCTATTTGATGTTGATGGGCGTTTTTTTCTGGTTGATTTGCCCGGCTATGGCTACGCCAAAAGCTCAAAAGAAAGACGTCAGGGATATGCAGATCTTATCGAAGCCTATCTTTGGCAGGCAAAACAGCTAAGCCTTGTCCTTTTGCTCACTGATGCACGCGTTGGGGCCACCGAGCTTGATCGCAATATGATCGACACCTTATCCGCAGCCGCCATCCCTTTTGTCATCGTTGCCAATAAAATCGATAAACTTAGCCGCTCCGAGTCTACCAACCTGATGCGTCAACTTGATGCCGGTTTCCAAGGGATATCTGTCATTCCTCATTCAGCAATCACGGGGGCTGGGAAGGGAGAGATACGATCAGCCATTGATCAAGCGATCAAAATGGCCCTTTCTAACCCCGCATCTTAGCCCTCTTGACGCTGGCTTTCTTATTTTCGTCCCATTTTCTATACTATTAGTAGTTTAATTCTTCTTTTTCGTTCTATGATGAAGTGTCCGATGTGTAAAAACAGCCCCTGTAGCTGCTTTGGCTCCAAAGATTGTAAGAGCTGTGGGTTGCTTGCCCTCCGTATCGCCATTGGTGTCATTTTTATTCTCCATGGATATGGCAAACTATTTGGCGATGCTCCAGGGATGGAAATGTTTACCGGGATGGTAGCTGGCCTTGGATTCCCTGCACCCGCCTTGTTCGCCTATGCCGCAGCTTTGTCCGAGTTTCTTGGTGGGATTGCCATCTTGCTTGGCGTCGCCACACGTGTGTTTAGTGTCCTTATCGGCATCGTAATGCTCGTTGCATTGATCGGGGTGAAAAAGTTCGCTTTCCCGATGGCTGACCTTGATTTCGCCTTGCTTATGACCTGCGTCGCCCTCTTCTGCATGGGTCCTGGAAAATACAGCCTCATGTCCACGGCATGTGATAAAGATGGAGGGAAAGAAAAAGAGGGGTGCTGTGGGGCGAACGAAGGTCACAAACACTGACCAAAAGAGAAGAAAAGAGCTCCCCGCGGGCTCTTTTTTGTTTACCTCTCTCGTTTAAACCTCTCTGGAAAAAACAGTTTATACACGAAGGGATGTACCGGTAGATCCCACGTTCCGGGAAGCTCCACGAGCGTGCCCCCAAACCCCTGTTTGAAGCGTGTAATCCCTTCCCATGATGGTTTATAGTAGTAGCTTGAAATGCGGGAGGGATTGCACCCAGCAAAGTCATACCAGACATATCCTTCGCCCTTCGCGACCTTGATCGCCTCCCATTGTAAAAAAGTCGGTGCCATCACCTGCCGCGAAATGGCGGACGAGGCCCCGTGAAGATAGGTCACCGTATCACCACAGGTGATCTCCATGTTGATCGCAAGCACATTCCCCCCATATTCTGCCAACCGTAATCGTGCCATCCCTCTTTTCGAGAGCTCCTCATAGGTTGCCCGCAGGTAGGAGAGGGAATGGGTCTGAATACGATCCCTTACGGCCGTTTCTTGCGTCAACCGTAAGAAGGTCTCGATGTCATCATTCCCCCCTTCACGGACAGAAACCCCGTGTCGTTCAGCCACACGCAGGTTATAACGCGTCTTTGGATGCATGTTAGCTAATAAGGTTGCCTCATCCTGTCGTAGATCCATACGTATGGTCACCGCTGGATTCATGGAGTGTGCACGTCGAAAAGCAAGCGGGAGTGCCGCCTCCCCTTCACGCGCGATCAACGATGGTTCACAACGGATAAACAACGTTTTCCCATACAATAGATGCCGACACGTGATCGTAGCCGACAAAAAGTCCATCAATTCCCGTGCACGCGGTTTCACTGTTTCCAAAAACACCGGCCCACGGGGAGCAAACCAATACCCGATCCCCAAACGCCGGGTATAGCGGATAAACTGGACTGCCATCACCGGATCTGGATCGCATAAAAAAAACCGCTTCACCTCCCGTCCTTGGGTCTGCTGAAAGGCTCCCCAGCCCCACGACTGCAAAAATTGGGTCCAAGGTTGTTGGACGATAAACGCATCCCACGTTTTTTGATCATCGATTTCACGCAATTCCATACCTTATTTTGATAAAAAACGCAGAGCGAGACGGATCCGTTCCGACGTCTCTTTGGTGTCTTCTGGAAGGTGTTTTAACATGTCACGGATGGCACTACTTGCATATCCAAGGGACTGTAGCGCGTCTACAACATCTTTATCTTGTACAGAAATCTCCCCGGCTTCGACCAGTTGTCCCTTCAGTTCCAGAATGATCTTCTGCGCCGTCTTCTTGCCTACACCTGGGACAGAAGTCAGCGTTTCTAAATCACCCGTCATAATCGCCCGCCTCAATGTGTCTGCCGATCCAATGGATAAGATCGTCATGGCCACCTTGGGACCCACCCCAGAAATGCCTATCAATTGCTCGAAAAAATCCAGATCGCTGGTAGAAGTGAATCCATATAAATCATGACTGTCTTCACGAACATGATCGTGGATAGACAGGCGTATCTCTTGGCCCAGATGGAGGGCTGATGCGGTCGCCGGAGAAACGACGATCTCATACCCAACCCCAGCCACCTCTACTACGACCAAAGAGCCATCTTGTTCCGTCACAACCCCACAGA
>CAYHOM010000067.1:0-4822 GCA_964358345.1 uncultured Gammaproteobacteria bacterium | reverse complement strand
GCATCAACTGCGTGCGCAACGTCGCGCAGCCTGACACCACTCGCCTCGGATGGCTCGAGTACGGCGCGGAGCCCAAGGCCGACGGTACCCCGTCGAACTACGACACCTGGATCTTCCACGAGCTGGGTGGGACGGTCACGGTGATCTGGTCGGTCGTGGAGGGAGATCTCTACGTTGGATTTGTGCGCCAGGTCCGCACCTGTGAGCGGCATCCCATGTTCAACCCAACCGGCCGTGTGCTCAACCTCGTCCGCGGGTTCCTCGACAAGCTGGGGGACACTGCCTTCGAGGGGGCTCAACGCGAGCTGTACGAGGAGGCCGGAGTGTTTGAGGGGGTCCCCCAGGACCTCGGCGGGCAAAACGTCAACGTGAACAACGCGTGGTTTGCCTACGACGACCTCCGCGTTCAGGGGTCGCGCGTGATGCAGGGAGGCGTCCGTTTCTACGGCGTCCACGTCAAGCCCGACGTTCTGGTAGAGTCAGACCAGGGATCGCTCCTGGACGTCCTCCGGAGCCTGGAGATCGAGGTCCTCGTGGACCTCCTCTCCCGCGGAACCGATCTCAAGGTGTTGAGCTTCAAGCCGGGGTCCCTGAAGCAAGGCAAGGGCGTAGGGCCATACGAGCGCATCAAGGGGGGCGTGGTGTTCATCCCGGTCTCCCTGGCGACGCATTTGCGCGACGGGTTCACCGGCATCGGAGTCGCCCGCTTGCGCACCTGGCTCGAGTCTCATGGGGCCGCCAAGGTCACCTACGACCTTACGTCACTCGGGGTCTGACCACGACCGTTTCTCAAAGATGGGGTAACCCGTCTTTTTCTTTTCTGGATTGCTAAAAAACCTGATCTTTTGTATAGTCTTGTCGCTTCTCTTGAAGCATTACTCATCCTCGGCTGTGGTTATGCAAGCAGAACCTTTCCTTTCTCACCCAGGTGAGCCGGGTCCTGTGGCCATAGATCGATAAAAAGGAACATTTTATGCCAAAAACACCATCCATGGTGGACATGCTCCAAGCGGGCGTCCACTTCGGTCATCAGACCTCAAAGTGGCATCCCAAGATGAAGAAATATCTGTTTGGGAGCCGTCAAGGTATTCATATTATTAATCTTGAAGAAACGCAGAAAGCACTCGATGAAGCGATGGCGTATGCAAAAAAACTTCCATCGCGCGGGGGAGTCGTCCTCTTCGTTGGAACAAAAAAGCAAGCCGCCGGTCTTGTTGAGAAGGCTGCTCAGTTATGCGGGATGCCATATGTGAATCGTCGCTGGTTGGGCGGGACGCTGACGAACTTTGCCAGCATCGCACAACAAATCCGCAAATTAAAGGACATGAAGCGTCGCCAAGAGAAGGGGGAGTTTGCTAAGTATACGAAATTGGAACAGTTGAAGTTTATTGAACAGATCGAGATGCTGGAGGAAAAGGTGGGTGGGATCCAGGAGTTGACACGTATCCCCGACGCGCTTTTCATCCTCGATGTGAAGAAAGATAAGACGGCCTTGCAAGAAGCGGTCAAACGTTGTGTGAAGGTGATTGCGTTGTGTGATAGTAATGTTGATCCAACGAAAGTGGACTATCCAATTCCCGCCAATGACGATGCAGTGAGATCTATTGATCTCATGGTCATGATGATGGCGCAAGCTATTAAAGAGGGACGTGATGAGTGGGACTCCGCCCGTGCTCGCCTGGGTGGTGCGTTGGTAACGCATGCGGCTCCAAAATAACGAAGAACTTTCCAAAACAAAAAATATGGTTGATGCAAAGCTGGTGTCTGACCTGCGTCATCGTACGGGTGCGGGTATGATGGATTGTAAAAGTGCTCTTGAAGAAGCGGCTGGAGATATGGAGCAAGCGATCATGGTGTTAAAAAAGAAGGGGGCCATCAAGGCTGCCAAGAAGTCTGCAGAGCGAGAGGCGAGTGAAGGGCTCCTAGCCACCTATGTCCATCATAATGGGAAGCTGGCGGCGATGGTCGAGCTTAGTTGTGAAACGGACTTCGTTGCTCGCAACGAAGAGTTCCATCTGTTAGCCAATGATCTCGCTCTCCAAGTTGCTGCCATGGATCCTCAATATGTGAGTCCAGAGACTATTCCGGCAGAAGAGATAGAGAAGAAGAAACAGGAATTCTTGGCGGAGCTTGTAAAGGATAATAAGCCAGAAGAAATCAAGCTCAAAATTATTGAAGGGAAGTTGAACAAGTGGTACGGCGATGTGTGTCTTATCAAACAATCCTTCATCAAAGATGAGGACAAGACGGTTGAACAACTGATCAACGAAAAGATCGCCAAGATCGGAGAAAAGATCGCCCCAACGAGGTTCTCACGGATGCAGATGGCTGCAAATACGAATACGGTATGTTGATCGAAAATACTCCTCCCTGAATTCAGGGAGGAGTATTTTGTTAAATCATTGCTTGATTGAAATACCCCACGAGAGATCGTGGGGTTCAGTCGGTGTAGACGGCGAGGGCTTGGCGCAGACGCCCGACGATCTCAGTACCGAGCGAGGCGGTGGTGGCGAGAATCACGGGAGTCTGTGTTTTGAAGGTGAAGGGCTGGGAGCCGAGGTCATTGCCATCCCAGTCGAGGGCGACGCCGCCCGCCCCCTTCACGAGGGCATACCCAGCACCGACCTCGTGTTGCTTCTGCGTCCGGCAGATGAAGGCGACGGCCTGGCCGCTCGAGACGGAGGCCATCTCGTAGGCCGCGGAACCGGGGTTTCGCAGCCAGCCCTTCTGGTCGTGGAAGGCGAGGGCCACAATCTCGCGATTATCAACATAGTACATTTCGGCGATGATGACCGACTTGCCGAGGTCGACCTGCTCGATGAGGTGAGGCTCTGCACGCTCGCCGTTGACAGATGTCTCGAAGCCGCCGTGTTTCTGGATCGAAGAGACCCACAGGTCACCTGTCCGCAGATCGATGATGCATGCCCCGAGGATGTCGTTGAAGGTGGCTCCCTGCTTCTTCGAGAGGATAGTGACGCAGGCCGTGTAGGGGAAGCCGCCGACCTTACCGCGCCGCAGGTAGTTTAGGCTGCCATCGAGAGGATCGATGACGACCCAGTAGCCTTTGCGGCCATTCGACTGGTCCATCCCCCCTTCGACAGTCACATGGCCGACGAGGAGATTGTTCAGCATGGCCTCTCCGAGAAACGCTCCCAAATGGGCATCAGCACGCAGCTCCGTGTCGTTGTACGCGTCGCCAAACGCTCCGCCTCGCTTGATCACCTCCTCTCCATGAGAGAGTTGGCTCAGTCGTCGTTGTGCTGCCATGATGCGGGGAATGACGTGGAATTCCAGAAAGACCTTCAGCTGATACAGTTTTACACTGTTCATGACATGACCTTTCGTTGCCTCGAAATCGCTGATGTTGCGTATCATGGATAAGGAGATCAGGTCAATGGCACGACAATTGCTCCTTTTATTCCCGCGCCGTAGAATGGAGATATATGCGAGGAGACTCTGTTATGATCCATTTGAGGAGCATTTTTTTGTGTCTGGCGATGCTGGTGAGTTCGTGGTGGTCGCTCGGCGTCCTTACGTCGCCCGCGATGGCTGCTGTCTGTGACATCACGGTCGTTCCCAATTATGTGACCTATTCTTCCGGTGTCATGGTGGAAAACCAAAAAGTGAAGATGTATGTATTGATCAACGCAGACTGTCAGGTGGATCTTGAGGGAACGGTGAAGTTTTTTGATCAGAACGTTTTGATGGATACCAAGGCTTTTTCGATCCGTGCCAATAGTCGACCGGAAGAGACATGGGTGATGTGGCGGCCACAGACGCCAGGCGTCCGTGATTTTCGATTTGAAGTCACCGCCCATTCTGAAGATGACGCTGCTATTTCCATCATAAAAAGTCCATCGATGACCATTACGGTACATCGTGATACGGATCGCGACGGGATTCCAGATGAACAGGATACAGATCAGGATGGTGACGGACTAACGAATGCCGAAGAGAAAAAACTGGGAACGGATCCGCTACGCATGGATACCGATGGTGATGGGGCCGACGACAAGCGGGATGTCTTTCCTCTTGATCCGAATCGTACGGTTGCTCCAACGCCTCCGCCGGTTGTTACCCCAACCCCAGCACCCGTCATTGCTGTGCCTCCGCCGGCCGTTGTCCAAAAGCAGACGGCCCCGGCTACTCCTTCGGTATCGGCTACGTCGCATGCGGCGGTGGTCGCTACGTCTCCTTCCCAGACTACCCCGGCGCAAAAATCACCACCACCATCTTCCAAAAGCTCTCCGAACCCGGTCGCATCAGACTCTCCGTCTTTTGGTCCCATACAGGTCGTGTCTGCGGCAAGCCTTTTGAAACCCTCTCTTTCTGATCCTTTGAAGGGGGAGGCATCTTCTACGATGCGTGTGACGACAACGGCTCTTATTGCCTCCGCATCATCATCTCTTGAACGCTGGATCGTTGCCCCGCCCACGCCACCTGTTGAGGCGATGACATCTGTACAACGGGTCGCTCCTCCTGAGTCAGCAGCTGAGCACCCTTGGACAACGCAGATTTTTATCGGGGTAGCGGCGGTAACGACCCTCTCGGGCCTCGCTTTCTTTATTCTTAGTGCGCGCGTATAGGGACTATGCCAAAAATTGCTATCAATGGATTTGGACGCATTGGACGAAACGTTTTTAAGATTGCTCTCAAGACCCATGGAGTTGATATCGTGGCCATCAATGATCTTACGGATACCAAGACGCTCGCGCATCTTTTGCGCCACGACACGGTATATCGGACCTTCGATGCATCGGTCTCTTGTGACGAGAAGCACCTCATAGTCGACGGCAAAAAAATCTTGGTATGTGCGGAGAAG
>CAYHOM010000066.1:0-4852 GCA_964358345.1 uncultured Gammaproteobacteria bacterium | reverse complement strand
TGCTTCCCGAATAACACCATACCACTCATAGACATCTGCCATAGAGATACCTGGCAGCTCCTGCATCCTCTTGAGAAGTTCTTCGAGATCCACATAACGCATCGACTGTGACAGCATGGAGGCATACGCATAGTACGTGGGAAGATAGCTTGAACTAACTTCTATCCCCTTTTTTAAGAACGCCTCTCCGCGAGCGAGGTCGTTAAACTTCCACGCGTATAACAAACCGAGGTGACTATAGGTATTCGGAAAATCCGGGTGTTGTTCTTGCAACCGCTGAAAAATTTCCAACGCTTCGTTGTATTCGTTCTTATCAAGCCAAGCAACCGCATTTAAATAGTCCTTCTGAATATCAGAAGAGTGAAACATAATAGTCTCCGTCATAGTGGTGTCAACAAACGTGGTTTAGAAAAAAACTCTGCAACCTCCACATTTGTCTTTGTTCGTCGCGACATAATTATGAAGAAAAGACGATTGCTTATACATTACTCCGAACCGAAAATCGTGAACAGAGGATCTAAGGGCAGAACTCGGCTATGCCTATCTGGGCTTCCAGCCACTGCTGTACTTCTTTCATTCCCCCTACGACATCGATCAATCCGTTCTCTTTCGCCGTCTCTCCCAACCAAGAAGAACCATCGTCCAATTCATTCACGTGTTCAACGGGAAGGCCCCGCGCGTCAGCCACCGCCTTCACAAAATTGTTATGCATGATCTTCACGTCTCGCTCAAGCAAAGCCCGATCCGCCTTCGAGAACGGACGATTCTCGCTCGCGACATCCTTAAATGTGCCGGAGCTGACCACGTTATAGGTGAGACCCTGCTGTTGATTCTGTTTGGCGAAATCGACAAAGGAAAAAATCGCGCCGATGGAACCCACGTCGGAATCGATCGACGCAACGATCGCATCGGCTCCCAGAATCGCGCGGTAAGCGGCCGAGAGGGCTCGATCCCGAACCCACGCTACCGTGGGTTTGGAGGAATCGGCAATGGCCTGTGCGATCTCACCGCCTGCCGCCAATGAACCTCCTGGGGAATCAACCGAGAGCACGATGGTGCTGACCGATGGGTCGTTCTCCTTCTCTCGAAACTCGGCAAGAAAATCGTCGGATGAAATCTGTAGCTCCTCCGTGGCAAGCCCGGTCGTGGCGGTCAAAACGCCGTGCAGCGGAACGATGGCGACATTACACGCAGGTGGCGTTGATCCCTTTGGTGGAAGGTAATTTGGGAGAACAACGGAAATGACCAGGAGCATCCCCGCCGCGCCAACAATGGAAATCCAAGTGAGTGTTTTTTTTATAGTGTTTCATGACCTGCCTTCTGGGGAAGTGTGTCTTGTGTGTGAGATCACTTCAGATCTCGATCCTGACTGCCGCTTATGTTCGTCATCAATCATTTGAAAAAGTTTGTCGACTACCGATTCGACCGTAGTATTGGGCGGGAGAGTAATCTTTTTTGAAGTGTCGGGAGAACGATAGTTCGTCCCGTCTGGATCCTTCCAAGATTGAATCCCAAAAATTCCATCGGACAACCACACGTCCCACCTACTCGCGGTGTTGAAGAATGACTTATGAGTCTTGAAACCAAGTCTTTTGAAGAAATGATTTGGCTTCGACATTTCCTCCCGGTTTGGGTGGGGGATAATTGGATTTCCTCTCTCGATGGACATAACAATCGCCTCCTTAAGTGATCTTCGGTCGCCAATATCAACAACGGTAATGGGTTCAACCACCATATAAACTCCCGCGGTGGTCTTGTTGAATGACGGAACCAATATTTTTCCGTGTGAGTAATAGAAACTCCAAAATAAACCGACCATACAATCAATGTTCAATTGATTTAACATCCACACCGATACTCTTGGCGTAATCTGTGATCTTCTGTAATACTTCCACGGCACCTTCGCTCGTGCTCCCTTTTGGGATAACGACTTGTAATTCGCGAGACTGAATAGCGTTTAGAGGTACGCTGAAGCCTCCCCATTTTTTTCACCACCAAACCCCGCTACATCATCCACATACCCCTTCAATTTTGAAAAGAGAGCCCCAAGATTCTTATACGTCTTCGCGCCAATGTCGATCGATTTGATCGATGTCACAACTCCGTTCTCAAATTTGTCGATGACCGGAAAATTCCAGCCAAGATTATTCCCAAACACCGCTTCGATTTCTCGGCCTCTCTTGAAACCGTTTAAGCTCCAGACGGATGACGTACCAAGCGGTATTACATTTGTGAGGAGAGAGAACCCCGCAACCCCGCGAGCGAGCCCAGACGTCTGTGTGCTGGATAGAGATTGAACGTCGTTTGCGATTCCGGCCTGAAGAGCTGGAGTGGTAACGATCGTCTGTAGCAGATTCATCGCGGCAGGAGCAAGCGCAAGTGCCGCCGTGATGATGGCCGCATCATCTACCCCGAACAGCTTTCCGTCCGGATCTCGATACCGAATTGGGTTGTTCCCCCCATACGCATAACTGTTCCATCGCTGCGGATCTGTGAGAAGAATCGGCATCCTGTCGTCTGGCAGGGCGACAAACGCCGGGTCCTCGCTTAAGAACCGCCCTGTGGCGGGTTCGTAGTACCGCGCCAGCATGTAGGAAAGTCCCGTCTCCGTGTCGTACTCGTGTCCTGCGAACTTTCTCTTCTCGTTGAACGTCCCAGATTGGTTGTTCATGCGGATCGTGCCAAAAGGGTGCGATCTTATTCATCATCAGGAAAAATTTTTCCTCTTTGAATACGTATAACATCTCCTTCCACAAACGGCTCTTCGTTGATGCTGTGTATCCAAGCAGGCTCTTTAATTTTTTTCTTTGACAAGAGAGCATCCAAAATTTTTTCCATGGTTTCGCCTTCACTTTGCTTGTAATCATGAGATACGATATATCGTATCGACCAATATGGTCTGGCGTCTTCCATGGTAGGGTGAGAATCAAGGTAAGCGAATATTTCCCCCATCACCCCTTTTATAGAATAAATGCCTATCCCTGTTTTTTGATCTCTTTCATGAACGGTAGCAACATACGCGTCATTGGTTTGCAGGAGTGTTGTGAGTAATATCTGATCACCAACTTCGATGCGCTCGTGGACGTATGGATTAAACTTTTTCATAGGGGGTTTATTTCTTATACTTGATGCTACTCGCACCAGTGGAAGGTAAATCATTATGTTGTAGGTGTTGATCGATCCTTCCAGCTTCATCTGATTTTGGTTTTACTGGATAAAGATTCCACTTTGATTGCGGAATGCCAGCTTCAATCAAAACACTTGCGGAACGATTGTTTTCCATAACCTTGAAACCATCTCTTTCTAGGTAATTGATCTTTAGCTTACTAGGATTGATGGTTCCATTTTTGAGCCCCTGAATGACATCCTCTCGCGTTGCACCATTAAAGAGTCCGTCAGAATCAAACGTCCCACCCACGGACGTCTGTGAAAATCTGAGTTTTGAACCATTGGGGATATTGATAACACCCCTTGCTGCATGAACGGTGTCGTCAGCCCTTTTCGTGCCTTTCAAAAACTTCACTGCGTCGTCGGCATGTCTGATCCCACCCACAATAGCTGGGATGGGCAAGAATATGCTGGCACCATCAGCAAATACGCTAAAACCAGTACCGAGCCCTGGATTCTCTCTATAATCCTTAAGCGAGAGACCAAACATGGCTATATCAAATGCTGTTTCGAACCACTCACCATCCGGATCTACATACTTGAGCGGATTATTTCTTGCATAGGCATAACTATTCCATCGTTGGGGATCTGTAAGCAAGATGAGGAGCTTATCTGTCGGAAGATCGAGAAACGCCGGATCCTCACTCAAGAACCGCCCTGTGGCTGGGTCGTAGTACCTCGCCATCATGTAGGAGAGACCGGTTTCTGTGTCGTACTCGTGCCCTGCAAACTTCCGCTTTTCGTTGAAGGTCGAGCTTTGATTGTTAATGCGGATCGTGCCAAAGGGGTGGTAGTCCAGGAGCTGGGTTTGAGCTCCAGAGGAGTTGGTCGAGAGAGCCGAGCCGGTCAGATGGTCGGTGTGGATGTAGGAGACGGTTGCGGAGGCGTTGGAGCCGTCGATGGTTGCGAGCATCTCACCGTCGGGGGTCAAGATATGTTTGGTTGGGGTTGTGCCTGCAACATTGTACCAGGTTGTGGGAGTCTTCGTCGTCACCCCGCCAAGAACGGATTTCACGCGTGTGCCATCTCCGTCATAGAGAAAGGAGGCGGCAAGGGGGAGAGCAGGAGCGGAGATCGAGGCGAGACGATTGCCATAGTCCCAGGTGTAGGTGGTCGTAACGGTTACGGGAGTTGAGACTGGAACCGGCGCGGCCTGCATCGTGCCGGCGGTTACAAACGAAGTTGGGTTGTTGTGGTTGTAATATTCAGCCTGCAGCCAGTAGCTGTTGCGCGCTCCCGCGTAGACGCGCACCTCGTCAAGCGTGCCCGTAAAAAATTCTGTGGCCGCTGTAGATCCGGTAAGGGTGGAGGCGCCCAGGCGCAGTGTGTCATCCAGGTTGGCGATCCCTGGACTTGTGTGGGACACCCAACCAAGGTAGACGCCGTTGCGGTAAAATCGCACCCTGTTGGAACTCAACATGACCGCGTCGAGCTTCGCCCACGTGTTGAGCGAGAGTGCCGTGGAACGCGTGTAATTTTTGACACCGAAGGTCGAAAACCGCGGATACGTCCCATACGTCCCAAATCCAAAGCCGTTGCTTGTAAGCGTGCGAGCTGCGGAAATAAACCGCCGCGTGCCGCCCAAGACGGTGGGGCGCACCCACGCGCTCACCGTAAAGTTATTGGTGAGGGCGTTCACAGCGGAAGCCGCGCCCACATCGACGTAATCATTGCTTCCGTCAAA
>CAYHOM010000065.1:0-5232 GCA_964358345.1 uncultured Gammaproteobacteria bacterium | reverse complement strand
ACTTGAGTTTCTGACCTCCAAGTTATTGAAGGTAACAGCTGGAGCGGCTTGATCAGACGTCCCAAAAAATCGCACACTGCCCGTGCCTGCCGTAAAGGTACCCCCATTCGTCCATGTCGATGTTGCGCCAATAGACAACGTACCGGACTGCCCGTTTACGGTGCCACCTCCATCCGTCCTTAATCCACCTGTACTGGTAGCCACTCCGGACCCCAAATTCAAAATACCGGTCGACGTAACATACCCGGTAAACAGCATGTCACACGAGCTACAGCTTATGGTACTCGTGGAGTTATAAATGGCTACCTGACCACGGAAGGTAAGCGTGGCGGAAGTTGAACTTACCATCCCTCCTCCGACAAAAGTCGTAGAAGCACTTCCATCCGTTGAAGAAAATGTCATGGTTCCGCTTGTAGACGTCACATTTCCACCTGCAAAGGTGGAACTTGTACGTACGACGAGGTTATTCGTCGTGATGACAAGTGCTGAGACGGATCCGACAGAGAGGGTGTTGACGTCGATGGCCACGCCTGAGACGACGGTCGTTGCGGCACCAATGATGGCACTGTCACCAATTGATGGAACTGCTGCACAACTCCAGTTTCCAGCCGTGTTCCAGTCATTGGTTCCAACGGAGGCATATGTACAGTTTGCCGCATGTACTGTTTGTGTTTGAATCATTAAAAACAGGGCAAGCGCCATGAGTCCGATGGCCATAAACCTGTAGGCAAAACGCGAGAAACTCATGCCCGTCAACGAGAATACATACATAGTTGTCTAAGGTGATGAGACGGTCATCTTAAATAAAGATGGACACCATAATAAATTATTATGATTATATTATACACAAAAAAAACACCTCTCACAATCACGAGAGGTGTTCACTGTGGATAACCTGTGAAAATCTTTTGTGTTTCTAGACTCCAACACGGAAATAACACACATCTCCATCTTGGATGACATAATCTTTTCCTTCTGTACGTGTCAATCCTTTCATGCGACAACCTCCTTCACCACCATGCTCAAGATAATCACGCCAGTTCGTCACCTCAACACGAATAAAGTTTTTTTCAAAATCTGTATGAATCCTTCCCGCAGCATGAGGTGCCTTCGAGCCCTTCGTCACCGTCCACGCCCGCACCTCATCCGGTCCACTCGTCAAAAAAGTGATCAATCCTAAGACATCATAGGCCTCAACGATCAGACGATCTAATCCGGATGCTGTCTGTTGAACCATCTTCAGATATTCTTGCCTGTCTTCCGTAGACATCGATGATAGATCTGCTTCCATTTTGACACATACGGGAACAAGACGGCCGTGCAGTCCTTCCACAACTGTTTTCCAAGAACCATCTGTTAGCTGCGCCTCACTCACATTGATGACGTACACCATGGGCTTCAGTGTCAGGAGCTGATATGCTCGCAGGGAGAACGCTTCATCTTCTGTCCAACGGACCTCGCGTAGCATGCAGCCTTCATTCAATGCCTGCAGAGCTTTTTTAAGGGTCGCAATTTCTGCTTCAAGTGCTTTTGTCATCCCTGATTTTACTTGTTTTTCAGCATTTTGAAGACGCTTACTCATCACATCAAGGTCAGATAAACCCAGTTCGATATTTATGGTATCAGCATCACGAAGAGGGTTGACCGACCCATCCACATGAAGGACGTTTGTATCTTCAAAAGCACGGACGACTTGGGCGATGGCATTCGTGTCACGAATGTTCGCTAAGAACTTGTTCCCTAATCCCTGGCCCTCAGAGGCCCCCTTCACAAGCCCTGCGATATCCACAAATTCAATGACTGTTGGCACTACGCGCGCGCTTTTATCCATGGCCGCAAGTTTTTGCAGACGTTCATCTGGAACTTCGACCACCCCCACGTTAGGGTCAATCGTGCAAAAAGGATAGTTGGCGCAGTCCACTTGTTTTTTGGTGATCGCGGAAAACAGCGTGGACTTACCCACGTTTGGAAGGCCAACGATCCCAATTTGGAGTGCCATAGTTCTGGGGGATCATAATGAATATTTTTCCCATTGAAAAGGGTTGACGCTTTCGACCTTTTTCTCTACCCTCCGTCCTTATACATCTATGCCTGAAACAACGATTGAACGTTTGCCCAAGTCGGAAGTGAAGATCTCCTTCACTATTTCCCCTGAAGAAGCGGCTCCCTATCTTGAGGAAGCTGTAAAGGATATCAGTGCCTCAAAACCTCTTCCTGGTTTTCGTCCCGGAAAAGCCGGATATGAAGAGGTAAAACATGCTTATGGGGAAATGGCCATTTGGCAGGGTGCCCTCGAGCGATTGGTACGTGCCTTTTACATCAAAACGTTATTAGCAGAAAATATTGACACCGTTGGGTCTCCCGCCATCAGCGTTGACCAGCTGACTCCAGGTCAAGCGATCAAGTTCACCATCATTGCACCGGTTGAACCCCTTATCGAAACGTTTCCAGACCTGACCACCTGCAAAGTCCTTTTGAAAAAAACGATGATTGACGATAAACGCGTTGAAGATGTCATCGAGGAAATGCGTAAAATGCGTCGCACGGAGGCGCGTGTCGATCGTCCAGCCAGCCTGAACGATCTCATCATCATCGATTTGGAAATGAAGAAAAACCATGTCGTCTTGGAAGGGGGCACCGGTCGCGATTATCGTGTTTTTCTGAATGAAGACCATTATATCCCTGGTTTTTCCAAAGAACTTATCGGTATGAAAGAGGGAGACGAGCGCGCGTTCGCCCTCTCTTTCCCTGTGGAGCATTTTCAAAAGCATCTTGCCGGTCAGACCGTTGATTTTACGGCTAAAGCAAAAAGCGTCTTCGAGCTCAAACTCCCTGAGGTAAACGATGATTTTGCAAAGGGGGTTGGCCTCGCCAACGTTGAGAATCTTCGCGAAAAACTCAAGGAAAACCTCACCCAAGAAGCGGACCAAAAAGCACAGGAGGCCGCTGAGATTGAATTGCTGGAAAAACTCGTCGGCATGACCACGTTTGGTGAGGTTCCCAACATTCTCCTCAACGAGGAAATCCGCCGCATGATCGCCGAGCTTGAGCATGGAGTAGAAGAACAAGGGATGAAGTGGGACGACTATCTCTCTTCCCTCAAAAAGACAAAGGATGAACTCAAACTAGAATTCGTTCCGCAAGCCATCCGTCGTATTCAAACAGCCATTTTCATTAAACACTTGGCCCGAAAGCAGAACATCGTGGTTAGTGATGAGGAACTAGATCAAGAGGTTGATCGCATTCTTTCCCAACTTCGACCCAACGATACGGAAACGCGCGAACGCATCTCATCGGCAGAGTATCGCGACTACATCGCCGTCCAGCTCCGCAACCGCAAGACCATTACCTGGCTCAAGGGACAGTGCATTTCTTAAGTGCTCCTTTTTAGGTATTCTACAAGCACTATGTATTTTGGTGCGCATGTTTCTGTCGCCGGCGGCCTGGTAAATGGTCCAAAAAACGCCGCAGCTATTGGCTGTCAGGTGTTTCAATTTTTTTCACGCTCTCCACAAGGGGGGCCGGCACCTGTCATCACTCCTGAGGTGGCTGACACATTTTTGCAGACCTGCAAAGAAACCGCGATGAAACAATGGGTTATCCATACGCCCTATTACATCAATTTCGCGAGTGGAGAAGGCCGAACCCGAGGGAACTCGATCCGCATCGTACGTGAAGAGCTTGAACGCGGAAGCTTGTTGGGTGCATCGTACGTGATGTTCCATCCCGGAAGTGCCAAAGATGTGGGTGAGGCGGAAGCGATCAAGCATGTCATTGAAGGGATAAAAAAAGTGTATGAAAAATACGATGGTACAACCGAGCTTCTGATCGAAATATCCGCCGGTGCAGGGATGGTCATCGGTGACTCGTTCGAAGAGGTGGCTATAATTCTTGAAGGGGTAAGCCATCCACGTCTTGGCGTGTGCTTTGATACTGCTCATGCCTTTGCAAGCGGCTATGATCTCCGTACAGAAGCGGCTGTGAAAGACACGTTCAAACAGTTTGATAAGATCATCGGATTAAAACGGTTAAAGATGAGCCACTGTAACGATTCGAAAGTTGATATCGGTGAACGCAAAGACCGACACGAACACCTGGACAAAGGATACATTGGCATGGAGGGATTCCGTGCCATGGTCCATCACCAAGATCTCCAGCACATGAACTTATACTTGGAAACAGACCCTGATGGGGTAAAAGAGGATCTGGAAATTTTGAAATCTCTTTAAACCATGCGCCTTACGGTCAAACTCTCTCCACGAGCGAAGACTACGCGCATCCGTGCGTGGAAAAACGGGTGTCTGTTTGTGAGCGTCCAAGCACCCCCCGTGGATCAAAAAGCAAATATCGCGTTACAAACCTTTTTGGGAGATGTTTTTCAGATTCCACAATCGCACATCCATCTCATTTCTGGACAAGCAAGTAAGCAAAAAATCCTGGAGATCGACCTTACCAAAGAGGAGGTCCTTCAACGATTGTGGGCGTTTCTCGTCATCCATCCCCCACGTTAAATCAAGAGCAGAACACCTACACGAGCGGATCGTTCCCACCCATGCTCCATGGATGGCAACGCAGTACACGACGTGCAGCCATCATTCCGCCTTTTAGTGATCCAAAACGTTTAACGGCCTGATACCCGTACTTCGAACAAGTGGGATGAAATTTACAGACACCGTGAGGAAAAAAGATATGCATCCAGCCATGATCAGGTGAGATGGTGCGCTGATATGCAACGATCACCGCACACAGAAGCCTACGCGGAAGATAACGAAGGCTCATACCTCTGTGCGATATATGACGGAGGTTTTACGACGTGCTTTGAGGGGTCGCGGACGTGGGGGAGCCAACATGGCGGCAGGGATCTTTTCAAATAATCGACGAAAGGAGGCCACGAGGACTTGAAAATCTGCCGTCAGTACCTCCACTTTAGCAATACACAGAAGATCGAGCTGCGTCGGCCAGTCCGGGCGCACCAAGCGGGCCGCCTCACGGAGGCGTCGTTTGGCACGATTACGTGCCACAGCGGTCTTAAAAATCTTGGCGGAACATACGAACCCAACTTTGGTGGGGGCATCACTTTGACGAAAACGCAAGGTAAAAAATGGTCCAAAAACAACTCGACCCTTTTGAGAGAGCAGAGCAAAATCTTTTGCACGACGCAAACGCTGGATCTTTGGGAGCATAGTAGACCTGTTGCTGTATAAGCTTCTTGATCCAAAATGGCAGATTTGA
>CAYHOM010000064.1:0-5298 GCA_964358345.1 uncultured Gammaproteobacteria bacterium | reverse complement strand
GTATCTGCAGGGGGTTGCGCTGCCGCTTGTTGTGCCTGCTGGGCACGCTGCACCTGTTGTTGATTCGCCTTGTTTAATTCAGCCAACACCTGGTCTCTTGGTCCAAACAGCTGCGCCACACCATCGCGCAGTACCAGTAATTTATTTGTGGTAGCAAGTGCGCTGGTGCGATGGGTAATGATCACGATGGTTTTACCGCGACTGCGCAAATCGTTGATTGCCGCAACAAGAGCCTGCTATCCAACGTCATCCAGATTCGAATTGGGTTCATCCAGCACAATCAGCGAGGGATCGTCATACATTGCCCGTGCCAGACCAAGGCGTTGCTTTTGCCCGCCCGACAAGCCGGCTCCCCCGTCACCAAGCGGTGTGTCATAGCCTTGCGGGAAATGCAGAATCATTTCATGGACGCCAGCCCGTTTTGCCGCCGTGATCACCTTCTCGGAATCGATCTCGCCAAAACGGGCAATATTTTCGCTAACCGTGCCGCCAAACAGTTCGACATCCTGCGGCAAATAGCCGATATTGGGGCCCAGTTCATCTTTATTCCAGTGATAAATATCTGCGCTATCCAGCCGTACTTTGCCGACTGCGGATGGCCAAACACCTACCAGCAATCGTGCCAGCGTTGATTTGCCAGAGCCACTAGGCCCGATGATCCCCAATACATCGCCAGGAGCAATCGCAAAACTCAAATTTTTAAGGACTGCAACCGGTGAGACAGGAGGTGCCGCAGTGACCGCCTCCACCGAAACCTGCCCTAGCGGTTTCTGCAACGACATTCCAGCCTGACGCGGAGCGTTTGCACCCAGCAATTCATTCAGGCGCTGGTAGGCGCTGCGTGTGCTGCCCCAGCTTTTCCATACACCAATCAACTGTTCAACCGGAGCCGTCGCCCTGCCCATCAGGATTGAAGCGACAATCATGCCCCCGGCAGTAATTTCACCTTTAAAGACAAGCAGTGCCCCGAGACCCAGAATCAAAGATTGCAAGGAAACCCTGACAAACTTGGTAAGCGCGGTGACAATGCCGGCCTTTTCGCTGGCTTCTGCCTGCAGTTGCAAAAAACGGCTATGCAGCTTGAACCAACGCGCCATCAGATTAGGTAACATCCCCATGGCCTCAATAACTTCAGCATTACGCAAGTTATTGGTTGCCAGGTTACTTGAAGCAATTGCCATGGTATTTGCTTCTGCCAGCGGTTTTTTTGACACCGCTTCATTTGCATATGCCAAGGCGATCAGCACTGCCGTTCCGCACAGTGCAAATACTCCCAGTGTCGTGCTGAACATGAAGATGACGATCAAATATACTGGAAACCAGGGTGCATCAAAGAAAGCAAACACACCATTTCCAGTCAGAAACTGGCGAATATTCGTCAAATCCTGCAATGCTTGTCCGGCATTCCCGCCCGCTTTTTTCAGATTTTGTTCAAAAGCCGCCGTATAAATCCGTTTGTTCATCTTCATATCAAGCTGCGCACCAACCCGGACCAGCACAAAGCTGCGCACCATTTCCAGCGCGCTCATGCACAGGTATGCCACCAGCATCATCAATGGCAGCATCAGCAGTGTGGTGCTGTTACCGCTTGCAAGAACTCGGTCATACACCTGCAACATATACAGGGAAGGCACAAGCATCAATAAGTTAATGAAGGCACTGAAAACGCCAACAGACCTGAATGCTCCCTTGAAATCAACCAAGGTTTGCATAATTTCGTTTTGCGGGATTTTGAATTTGGATTTCATTTAAAACAATCAATGCACGATGAAGTGCGAAATTTGCATCGGGCAGCGCCACCATGACGGCAACCCTGCTAACAAGAGTGAGCAAACCGCTATCACTCCATCAAAATATAATAAAAATATGTGATTATTCAGTAACTGCCATCTGTAAAATGTGATGAGCATCACAATTCAAATCGTATAGCAATTCCGCACAGATTGCAAAGTCTTTCCTGATTAGCTACGAAATTCAGTAGTCACATCGCCCACTTGTAGGGGAGGGGAGCAAAATGGTGGATCTCTTCCTGCGGAATTTCGTGGCTAATCAGTAGTTCTTTTGATTTTGTACGCTTTACTGAATCAGGTTTAAGATTTCTTTTATTCGCGGAGCAATTGAGGTGATGCGATGGTGCGTGCAAAAAGCGTTTATAACTAAAATTGATGAAATTGTCATAGCAAGGTTCGCGCACCATCAGATATTTCTCGGACAGTTGCTTGCGCCAGCTGTTTACGGTCGTACTTGATCGAATTTATCTGACGTTTGGCAAGTGTGATAAAAAACTCGCAGCCTTAAGTGTCAAAACCTCCAATTTCAACCAAATTTGTTAATTGTAATTCCTGAAGATCATGGAGGATCAGTCGAAAACTCGACGGCGTAAATCTCCAACTGTGGGCATCTATATATTCGTCATTCTTTTGAGCTTGCATCCAAGCTGAGCGCGCTTCTTCCACTGAGTGAATAAAGGACATTTCACCGCGCATCTGCGGTGCCCATGCGGGCATGTCACCCATTTTTGCGGCATTTGAAAAATGGTCAAAAACAGTTCCGGGCGCATGTCTTGTTCGATGTTCTGTGTAAGCTTGCAGCGCATCTCCCGTGCTGCTGGGCCAACGAAAATAATCAAAGCAATAACGCTTATCGGGAATGACCAGCGACAAAACACCAGTTGTGTTCAATAGGTTCTCGCATTGTTGCAAGAAGGCAACCAAGTCGGTGACATGTTCAATAACATGCGATGCGATGATGTAGTCGTAGGCTGCCGATTTGCCGATTAGCTGATCCAACGGCTCACCACGCCAGACATGGTCGACCTCTTCGATGTTGTCGATATTCACCGGATGTGCACGATATTTTTCTCGCAATTCCTCCGCACTCGCATGATCGAGTATCTCGACATTAAAACCAGCCCGCTTCGATGCAATGGGATTATGGCTTGGCCCTATTTCAAGCCCGTACCCTTTTTGGTTTACTTGAGATAGTGTTTTTTCTATACGATTCATATGTATACCCATAAGCATTTTTTTTAGAAATGCAGTAATTTTCATTATCCAGCTGCTCATTGAATATACCTATATTCGCGGCGGCCATGCCAAGGAAAAATCCCATTGATCACATGCAAGATTAGGACTATAGGCAGCATCTGAAAAAAGTGCTGCGCCCCATCTGCTTTGCATGTACTTTATTTCTTTTTTGAATACCGCCATTTTTTCAAGCGTGTCATCGGCACCGCGAGTTGCCGACTCGTGATGGTAAAGTTCTGCATAAGGTGTCCAGAGGTTTCTGTAGCCTAATTTTCCAACACGCAAACAAAAGTCAACGTCATTAAAGGCGACGGCCAGGTTTTCTTCATCCAGTCCGCCAACCTGCAAATAAATATTTTTCCTTACAAGGAGACACGCAGCCGTTACCGCAGATAAATTTTGTATGACCTGAGCCCGGCCAAAGTATCCCGGATTGCCTTTCGGCAGCTTGTAGTGGCTGTGTCCTGCCACACCACCCAGGCCAAGAATCACACCGCCATGCTGCAATGTGTTGTCTGGAAACCATAGCCGAGCACCCACGCAACCGATTTCCGGGCGCACGGCATGACTGACCATCTCACTCAACCAGTCTGGCGAAATGACTTCGATGTCGTTATTGATCAGGCCAATGATGCTGCCTTGTGCTTGTTGTACTGCGGCATTATTAATGGCCGAATAATTGAATGGCCGATCATCGCGCAATACTTTGACGCGCGGGTTCTGCTTCAAGGCTTGTAGGTAGTTCAGCGTAGCCACATCATCTGATCCATTGTCGACAATTAGAATTTCATATCTGTTGTAACTGGTCTTGGCGAGAATGCTTTCTACACATTGCCTGATCAGGTGTGGGCCGTTGCGTGTAGGAATAATCAAACTAACCAAGGGCGCCGGTGAAGGAACGCTATATCGAACCCGATAATGCCCTGCCTCATGCACTGCCTGCCCGGCAATGTTGCAACGACGGAGGTGATCGTTTATCGCCTTTTCTCCGGCGATGGCCGCGTACGGTTTTTCGTCTCCGCGATATGCCGTACCGCCTGGCAGGACTCGCCAATGGTAAAGCACGCGCGGGATATGAATAATTTGGCTGTCAGAAAGTTTCTCAATACAACGCAAAGCAAGATCGTGATCTTGAGAACCTTCGTATCCGATCTGGAATCCGCCTACCTGATTCACCAACTCTGTCCGGTACACACCCAAGTGGGAGATCATGTTGTGAGAAAGGAATAAGTCAGGATTCCAGTCACATTTAAAATAGGGCGAATGCCTTGTTCCGTCCAGATCAATTTTGTCCTCGTCGGAGTAAATCAGCCCCGCTGTCGGGTGTGCATTGATTGCGTCGACAACCCAGAACAGGGCATGCTCCGCAAGCAAATCATCATGATCCAGCAGCGCAATAAACTCTCCAGTTGCAAGCTGTAGCGCACTATTCGAGGCTGCCGAGATATGCCCGTTGGTTTCACGAAGCACAAATTTGATGCGCGCATCCTGCGCAGCATGTTTTTGCAGCAATTTTCTTACTTCAGGATTTGGCGATGCATCGTCAGCAATACATAATTCCCAATTTGAATATAGCTGAGCGCGAACAGATTGAATGGCCTGATCAAGCAAATCAATCGGCGGGTTATATGTCGGCATCACCACGGAAATGAGAGGCTTATTCTGAAATGCTTCTATTCTGGCGCGTATGTCTTCCCGCTGATTATTTGTCAGGGTGTCGTAACGACGTGTCCATTCCGTATAGTCATTACGGTTGACCGAGCCTGACAGTGCATCAGGCCTGATTGTTGTGGACGTGATATCGGTACGCGATCCAACCACGAAGAGAATACGCTGCTTTACGCCATGCCATCCTTCTCTTAAAAAGACTCGCAATGCCTTGCGCAAACTGGCTATTGGCCCACCGCCGAATCGTATAATAATAGGCGCTAATCGTAGCAGTCTGACAACACGTTTTATCTTTGGGGCTATCCATCGCATCGGTGCCGTAATTCGCCAACTTGTGCTTTCGCGTATCTCCGTGACGGTTGCTACTAGTGTATCGCGCTCAATTACTGCCTGGTTTAGGCTGGCAACTTGCTGGTTGAGGCTGGCGGTTTGCTGGTTGAGGTTGGCGATTTCTTCATCGCGTTTGCTCAGTGTTTGGTGAAGGCTGGAAATCTGACCATCTTTTATCGGATTATTCCGAACGGCATCCATCAAAACTGTGATTTGTCGATCGCCTAATCGGTTAAGCCATTTTTTATAAAGCACCAAAGCCGCTTGCTCAGCC
>CAYHOM010000063.1:0-5309 GCA_964358345.1 uncultured Gammaproteobacteria bacterium | reverse complement strand
TCCCAGGCATAGGGAAGTTCGAAGGAGGGCTTTCACCTCACTAAGGCAACGTTTTATTTCACCTTAGGACGATTATAGTTATCGCCGGCGTTCATCAGCGCTTGGCTTCAAGGCTGCCTCCCCGAAGGGAATGACCTCTCCGCTTAACGTTCTGACACTGGCCAGGCATCACTCTCTATACATCACCTTACGGTTTAGCAGAGAGCTGTGTTTTTGGTAAACAGTCGGTTTGCGTCTTTCGCTGAGGGCTGCATTGCTGCAGCCAGGCCTTATCCCGAAGTTACGGCCGTTGTATTGCCGAGTTCCTAAACGCGGGTTCTCTCGTACACCTTGGCACACTTACGCCCACCCACCTGTGTCGGTTTACGGTACGGTCACCGTGAAGTTAGCTCTAGGAGATTTTCTCGACCCCCCATCCCCTTCCCTTGCCCGCCTCGCGGCAGGCTTGCGATCGCCCAGAGGCTTATGCTGCGCGGATTTGCCAACGCAGCACCCCCAGGCGCCCGAAGATTCATTCCAGGAATCTCGGAAAGTTCAAGGACGTGTCCCTCCATCGAAACTTCACGGCGGTGCAGGAATATTAACCTGCTGTCCATCGGCTACGCCTTTCGGCCTCGTCTTAGGACCGACTAACCCAGGGACGATTCGCGTTGCCCTGGAAACCTTGGGTTTATGGTGGACAGGATTCTCACCTGTCTTTTTGCTACTTATGCCGACATTCTCACTTCGTACCGCTCCACGGTGGCTCACGCCTTCCGCTTCGACGCTGATACGAATGCTCCCTTACCGATCCCGTCCTCCGAAGAGGACGCGGATCCCGCGACTTCGGTACCATGCTTGAGCCCCGGTAAGTTTTCGGCGCAGGGCAGCTTGACCAGTGAGCTGTTACGCTTTCTTTAAAGGATGGCTGCTTCTAAGCCAACCTCCTGGTTGTATAAGCCGTCCGACCACCTTTCACACTTAGTGTACATTTAGGGACCTTAGTCTGCGGTCAGGGCTGTTTCCCTTTTGTCACATGGAGCTTAGCCCCCACGGACTTACTGTTGGGAACACGTTGTGGTATTCGGAGTTTGGTTAGAAACAGTAGGCTTGCGCCCCTATTTCCATTCAGTGCTCTACCCCCACAACGCTATGTACCAACGCTAGACCTAAATCTATTTCAGGGAGAACCAGCTATCACCCAGCTCGATTGGAATTTCACCCCTAGCCACAACTCATCCCCGAGTGTTGCACGGCTCGTGGGTTCGGACCTCCTCCCGCATTTCTGCGGGACTCATCCTGGTCATGGCTAGATCGCCGGGTTTCGGGTCGAGTCCGCGCTACTCCCCATGTCGAAGGTTAATAAGACACGGGACGCCCTATTCAGGCTCGCTTTCACTATGGCTTCAGCCGCGCACGGCCTTAACCTGCAACGCAGAGCTCACTCGTCGGCTCATTCTTCAATAGGAACGCTGTCACCCCGATTTGCATCGGGGCTCCAACTCCTTGTAAGCGTACGGTTTCAGATACTATTTCATCGCCCTCCCGGGCTGCTTTTCAGCTTTCCATCACTGTACTTGTTCACTATCGGTCAGGAAGAGTATTTAGCCTTGCCACATCGTCGTGGCTGCTTCCTACAAGGTTTCTCGGGCCTCGTAGTACTATGGATCTGGAACAAGATGGATGAGATATTTTCGTTTACCGGACTATCACCGTCTTTGGTTCCACTTTCCAGTGGATTCAACTAATATTCATCACTCTCTTTGCTTTTCGTGGGAAAAGCGTGCTCCGTCCGCAACCCCTTTATCATGACAGCCCACACTCGCCCTTTCACCCGCGGTTAAACTTACGTTGAACTCGGTGCAAAAGTTAGTGATAAAGGTTTCGGCTCGTCCCGTTTCGCTCGCCGCTACTAAGGGAATCATGCAGACGTCTTGTTCCGCCTGATCTCTTGCGAGACCTTTCGGAACAAGGTGTCTGCGGTATTTTTTTCTTTTCCTCTGGCTACTGAGATGTTTCACTTCGCCAGGTACCCTCTCACACCCTATGTATTCAGATGAGAGTCATTGCAGTTCATGCAATGGGGTTTCCCCATTCGGACATTCCCGGATCACAGGTTGTTTGCCACCTCCCCGAGACTTTTCGCAGGCTACCACGTCCTTCATCGGCTCTTCACTGCCTAGCCATCCACCGTATGCTCTTTCGTGCTTCGACCATTCAGATGCTGATCAGAGATCAGATCAAAATGGCAGACTTTGCCTTTGGTGTACGTAAGAACGTAATTGTATTGCAATTGTTTTGTCTCTGGTCCGAAGACCAGAGAGGTTGCACTCGATCTTTCGACCGAGGCATGCCTTGCACATATAACGTTCTGACTTCTTCGATTGTCAAAGATTCGGTCCATCCATCTCCGCAGCTGAAACGACATGGAGATGAGACAGGCAATGATAGACTTCGATGCAAGATCGGAGCGCATCACTGCCCGACTGATGATGTACATTATAAGGAGAAAGGTTCGAGACGAAAAATCGCTTGGCGCAAGGCCAAGCGATTTCCCCTCCGTGGAGGGTCCATGTGCTTAGCCGAGAGGCGAGAACGTGCTCGCAAGAAGAGGGTAATGCATAGGATCTCCAGTGCTCCCCATACATGATACGTTGACGGGGGAGATGGTCTAATGAAGTGCCGATACTTTATAGAACCAAGAACGGGTTGTCAAGGGTAAATGATGATGTCGAAAACAGGAAGGATCTGGTGAAAACGTAGCGAGAATACAAAAACTATCCACACCATTCCTTCGTGCTCTGTCCGACCTCGCGCATATGCTAACCTTGCAGGCGATATGGTCTCCCCTTCTTTGACAGTGCCTTCACGTGGATCCATCACCTTTTTTACGGGACCGATGTGCTGTGGAAAGACTCTGGAGTTAGTTCGTTATCTTCATATTTTTCGAGAACAACGTGTCCAAACCATCTGTATCCGTCCCTGTACGGATATTCGGACACCACACGTCCAATCACGCTCGGGTCTCCTCCACGATGCGGAAGCCATACATCCAGAAAACATGGAAGAGCTTGCGCGTATTATCGAACCCATGGTCGTCATAGGCATCGATGAAGTGCAGCTATTCTCTCCAACACTCATCATCGTCCTAGAAAAAGCACTGCGCCAAGGAAAGACGCTTCTTCTATCAGGACTCGACACCGATTTTCGGGGGGTAGTTTTTCCTACCTCCCATGCCATCATGGCCTTGCCAGAAACAATCATTCAGCGTTCGCGGGCTGTCTGTGCCGTTTGTCATGAATACAACGCCACACGAACTCAACGCCTTTTTAAAGGTGAGCCCGTTTCCATCCATGATCCCATCGTGGTGATCGAAGGATCCGCAGCAGATGTCACTTATGAAGCACGGTGCCTCGCCCATCACGCCATCCGTACATGATCTATGAGGAAGGAGGGGGAAACACCAGAAACCTCTGTCTATGAAAATCCCACCTGGAAGCAGGTGGGATCAAGGTGATGAGTTGAGCGAGGATGCGAGGCTCGGTTGAGGGACTGATACACGATGTGGAACCCAAAGGAGAGGGACAACGATCGCATCCACGTCATCCAGTCTTGGTCGAATGTGATCTTGTCTATACGCGACGACCAAACGATTGAAGAAAAATCCACCGGAGGTCGTCGGCCACCTCCACATGTCTGGCCGGCGGCGTCTCAAAAACCACAATATCCTGGTCTTCAGAAAAGTATCGCCGAATCCCCCGTAGTGGCTCCCCCTCCAAGAAACCTTCGACCGCACTCTCAATGACACCGACTTTACGGTTCGCCGCATGAACGATCGTGCCATCTCCTGTCGCGATCCCCACGTGACCCACGCCATCTGTCGGATCATCGTAGTAATAGTTGATATGCCCAGAAGTGAATACAACATCACCAGACCGAAGATCGGTGGGTGCCACCACCTTGCCCAGATTCCGTTGCTGAATGGAACGTCGTGGCAACCACAGACCACACTGGCCATACACCCACTTCACGAGGCTGGAACAGTCAACGACCCCCGGCGCATCATCAGACCCAGCACTCCGTCGATAGACGGAAACACCCACCCGTCCCCGAGCCAAAGCCACCGGAGAGGGGTGAATCACCTTAAAACCCTGCTTCTCCAGACCCCGAAGAATCTCTTCACGGGAAAAAGAAAGGTTCAAGGCACCAAGATCGACCGCGCAACGACTCCCAACTGCACGAAATTCCATTGAGTAGCCTTCTGTAAAAGAACCCTGGAGCGAGAAATCTAACAGAGATTAGCAACATATGCAACGGAATGACGTCATTCGATAAACTCAGGAGACATAAAAACCCGCGCTTGTTCGCGGGGTTTTTATGTGGTGGGCGGAGAGGGAGTTGAACCCTCATGGGTTGCCCCGCCAGCTCCTAAGGCTGGTGCGTCTGCCAGTTTCGCCATCCGCCCATGCTTCATGAATTTCAACAAAAGCCAGGGCTAGGCTACCTAAAAATGGAGGCTTTGACAAACGACGGCTTCTTCCGGCCCCTAAAGGAGCTTGACAGCCCCTGGTTCAGAAAGAAACCAAAAGAATGGGCAAAATGAGTACAAAGATGATTCTGTGTTATCGGCCTGAAAAGCCATAGCATCAGCTCTCAAAACGTGGTATAATGGATCTATTATGAACACATCTCTCAAAAAACTGTGTGTGAGTTTACTGGTATTGGTCTCTTCGATTGGCCCGGCCATTACCACTCTCACCATCGCCCCCATAAGTGCCCACGCTGCTACATTAAGCACCCTTATCAAGGGTTCTGGGCCAACTCTGTATTGGTATGCCTCAAACGGGCGTCGTTACGTTTTTCCTAACTTACAAACCTTTAGCAGCTGGTATTCCGTGACCGAGTTTAATCGAGTACAAGTCATTGGCGATACCGAACTATACACCCTCCCCTTAGGGGGAAATGTCACGTATAGTCCGGGGGAACGCTTGGTAAAAATTACTACCGATCCTCGTGTCTACGCCGTGGCCCGCTATGGCGTCCTTCGTTGGATAACAAGTGAATCAGCTGCCCAAGCCCTCTATGGATCGAATTGGTCCCAATGGGTAGATGATATCCCAGATGCCTTTTTCACCAACTACACGATTGGCGCACCTATTAACTCTGCGAGTGATTTTAACGTCAGAAGTGAACTTAATTCGGTCGTAAATCCAAATGATAACATGAGCAGTGCTGCTAGCGCGCGAAATGGTGGAAATACTTCCGGATACACTCCCCCAGCCTGGCGCGGCCGTGGGGATCCCCGGCCCGCTCTCGCGCCCTGTGGGGAG
>CAYHOM010000062.1:0-5399 GCA_964358345.1 uncultured Gammaproteobacteria bacterium | reverse complement strand
TACACATCCAGGACTGGTCCACGTTTCTTGCGCTGGGTTATGAGAGCGATCACATCGTGGAGATTGATGACTCGGTGCTCGACGAGGTGGCCTTTTCCCGCGGTCCTTTGATCACGGTAGAAGGGGCTTCGCTCTGTCAGCATCCCGCCGTCTGCCTGAGCGGTCGATGTGACGCCGGTCGTACGGGTGGAGGAACCGGTGAGGAGTCAGACGGGGGCATTCCTCTCTCGGAAGACGTCTCAGTGGATCGACCCCAGCCTATCGATCTCATGCCTGCCCGGCCGACCGAGATGTGCAACGGATTGGATGACGACGGAAACGGTCGGATCGATGAGATCTTTCTGTGTCCCTTGAACCATCGCGGCGCCACCTGTCTCACGACCTGTGGATCAAATGGGTTGCGTCGGTGCGTCGCCCCGCGGTGCGAATGGGGTCCATCCTGTGATCCATATCCGGAGACCTGTGACAACACGATCGATGATGACTGTAATGGTCTCACGGACTGTGCTGATCCTGTATGTCTTCTCCACCCCGCCTGCCGTCCGCGGATGCCGGTCGATGCGCCAGACGCATCGCCACTCCTGCCGATGGATGTGGGAGTGACGATGATGGGAGGGGATGTTCCGTCAACGGAAACGATGGTTCCGGATGTGTCGGCAGCAACGGACGGAACCATTGTCCTTGATGCTTCCACCGATACGTTGCTCGATCGGATGGACACGGGAGCCTCTGTCGAAGACGTCGTTCTTGATAGGGACGCTCCAGTCTTCGAGGGAGTACGCTACGAATTCCGTGTCTTGGCACGGGCCGGGTGGTCGGCAACCAATCCGTTTCGCCTGCGCGATCTGTGGTGGACACCCGTCACCTGTCGTAACACGGGGAGCACTTCGTTGCAGGTCCTGTCTGATGACTGGCGACGGTGCGATCTCGGATATCGGTTGTCACCGTTCGTGGGATCCTTTTTCTCCCCGCCGCATACGGACTGGGGAGACCGTGGGCAGCTTGGTACGGTAGGCAATGCACCGGAGCGATGCACGCCAACGGATGGTGTGGAATGGCGCATTCAGGAATTGCCTAGCGGCCGCTCCTTGTTTCAAGGTTCAGCCGCCGAACTGCCATGCATGCACGTCGGTTCCCAAGATCGACATGAACTGCCTTCCCCGCGGCCTTAATCCGTGGGGATTTTCATGGATAGGATCTCCCTTGACGCATCCTCCACAGGACGGCGGTTGTCTGATAAAGTTTGTATCGAACGAAAATAGAACACTATCTTTAAACTTATGCCAAAAAAAATGAGTGAAGAGCAGGAAGGTCGACGTGTCGCGGTGCAAAGTGCGATGGATCAGATTAAGGAAAAGTTTGGGGATGGGTCCATCATGCGCCTAGGAGAAGCTCGTAAGATGCAGGTGGAAGTGATTCCAAGTGGGTGCTTGAGCTTGGATCTTGCGACGGGGGTTCTGGGGGTTCCTCGAGGGCGTATTATCGAAATCTTTGGTCCAGAGTCTTCTGGAAAAACAACGTTGGCGCAGCACATTATTGCCGAAGCCCAAAAATTGGGAGGGGTAGCAGCATTTGTTGATGCGGAACACGCGCTAGATCCAGATTATGCACGCAAGATTGGGGTAAATGTGGACGAACTCTTGATCTCCCAGCCAGATACAGGAGAGCAGGCCTTGGATATTGTGGAAACCTTGGTGCGTTCAAACGCGGTTGATGTTATCGTGATCGATTCCGTGGCGGCCTTAACCCCAAAAGCTGAAATTGAGGGAGAAATGGGGGATCAGCACATGGGATTGCAGGCTCGTCTCATGAGCCAAGCGTTGCGGAAGCTCACAAGCATTGTCTCGCGTTCAAAAACCACCGTCGTTTTCATCAACCAAATTCGGCAAAAGATTGGCATTGTTTTTGGGAACCCAGAAACAACGACAGGGGGTACGGCACTCAAGTTTTACTCCTCCATGCGTATTGATATTCGTCGCTCCGCTCAAATCAAAATGGGTGAACGAATCATCGGCAACCGTACGAAGATTAAAATCGTGAAGAATAAAGTGGCGGCACCTTTTCGTACCTGTGAGTTCGACATTATGTACAATGAAGGGGTGTCATTATCAGGCGATCTTTTAGACACGGGCACGGAGTTTAATGTCATCACAAAGTCTGGCAACTCCTATTCCTTCCAAGCGGAAAAATTGGGCGTTGGGCGTGAAAACGCCAAGATGACCTTGCGTCAGCGACCGGATTTGATGAAGCAGATCCGTGAACAATGCCTTACGGCTTGGCAGACCAAGGAGGAGGAAGAAGGAGGCAGTCCTTTGCGCGCACGCGGCAACCAAGATGAAGAAGGGGGAGATGGGATGGTGTCGACGGAAGTGTGATAAACTAGGCGGGTTGTTATTTCTTCATGGCTCGACGTCGTAAAAAAACCTTTGATCTTTCCCTTAGTCCCGAGACGCGTCGCGGAGCGGCGATCGTGCTTTTATTCGCTCTCGCCCTCCTCCTTTTCCTGGGACGTTTTGACCTGGCAGGATCCTTCGGAAAGGCTCTTGATGATGGGATATCCTATGTCTTTGGGTGGAACATGTTTGTGATCCCGTTCATCCTTATTGCTTGGGGGTACCATATCCTGTCTCCGCAGCGTCTACCGATGCGTTTCAGTAACGTCCTAGGGTTTCTCCTTCTGTTCATTTCTCTGAATCCGCTCATTCACCTCATTACGTTTCCAGGAGGAGGGATGATTCCCGATGCGGCGTTGCGTGTGGCGGGAGGACGTCTTGGCCAACAGATCGCCATCACTCTCACTCAGAACCTTGGACTTGCGGGGTCCCTCCTTGCTACGGCATCGGTGTTTGTGATCTCCCTGCTCCTTGTCTTTAACGCGACATTGGAAGAGATTCTGCGTGCGCTGCGATGGGTCGGGGTGCTCTTCGTTTGGCTC
The DNA here is from genome assembly GCA_964358345.1 of uncultured Gammaproteobacteria bacterium. Classification (GTDB taxonomy): domain Bacteria; phylum Patescibacteriota; class Patescibacteriia; order 2-12-FULL-60-25; family 2-12-FULL-60-25; genus CAYHOM01. The sequence goes on along the minus strand of CAYHOM010000062.1, from coordinate 2,464 downwards.
GCAAAGGCCTTGGCCTGGCCGGTGAAAAAAGGGATAGCTTGGCAACAAGCGCGTGCTGAACGGAAAGTTCGATCGCCTGAGGCGGTCGTTGTGCCAACCCCTCTGCCATTGGCAACGGTTTTGTCTGCTCCTGTGGCTGATCCGTCGGCAGGAGTACCATTTCGGAGTGGTCGTGAAGAAGAGAGGGAGGGGAGAGCAGACGAAGAGTCGGAAATGCCCTCTAAGCCACGCAAACAATACCCTCGTATCGAAATTCCTTCGGATCTGTTGGACAAGCGTGACCAACGGCCGACCTCGGGGGATATCAACCACAACAAAGAAGTGGTTCGTCGAACGTTGGAAAAATTTGGAATCCCGGTGGAAATGGGGGACATCTCCGTTGGTCCAACGGTGACGCAGTTTACGTTGAAGCCTTTTGATGGGGTGAAGCTATCGCGAATCACAGGGCTTCATAACGATCTCGCTCTCGCGCTAGCTGCCCATCCCATTCGGATCGAAGCCCCCATTCCTGGCAAATCGCTGGTAGGCATTGAGGTCCCTAACCAATCCGTCGCCACCGTCGGGATGCGGGAGCTTATCGAGACACGTGAGTTTCGTGAACGTAAAAATGGGTTGACGTTTGTTTTGGGAAGAGATGTCGCGGGTAAGCCTTGGGTGGCTGAGCTGGGCCGCATGCCCCACCTTTTAGTGGCAGGTGCGACCGGATCCGGAAAATCCGTGTGTCTGAACACCATCATCATGTCTTTCTTGTATGCCAATGGGCCGGATGACCTGAAGTTCATCATGGTGGATCCGAAGCGTGTGGAATTGCAGGTGTACAACGGTATTCCTCACCTCGTGACCCCCGTCATCACTAAAGTCCAGGATACGGTGAATGCCTTAAAATGGGCGTTGCGTGAAATGGATAGGCGGTACGATCTGTTGGCAAAGTTTGGGGCACGAGATTTGGCCAGTTACAACGCTCGTGTGGAAGATAAATTGCCCTACCTCGTAATTATTATCGATGAACTTGCGGATCTTATGACCACTTCGTCTGCTGAGATAGAGGGTCCTGTCGTGCGTTTGGCGCAAATGTCTCGTGCCGTCGGTTTGCATCTTATCCTTGCCACGCAACGTCCATCCGTGGATGTCATCACGGGTTTAATCAAAGCCAACATCCCGGCACGTATTGCCTTTGCCGTTGCTTCAGCCACAGACTCACGCACGATTTTAGATCAACAGGGGGCAGAAAAACTGCTTGGACGCGGAGACATGTTGTTTTCCACGGCAGAGTTGCCAACCCCCAAACGCATTCAAGGATCCTACGTTTCAGAAAAAGAAATTTCTCGTGTGGTGGATTTTATCAAGTCCATGTATGACCCTGCGGATTATGATCTCAGTGTGGTCGAGCGGGGTGGCTCGTCAGAGACGGCATTTCGTGGAGGGTTGCCTGAGGAAGATTCGGATCCGCTCATTCCAGAGGCCAAAGAGGAAATTCTACGGGCGGGTAAAGCCTCCGCGTCGTTGCTTCAGCGTCGTCTCAAGGTGGGATATGCGCGTGCTGCGCGTTTGCTAGATCTTCTGGAAGAAGAGGGGTTCATTGGGCCGGGTGAGGGGGCAAAGCCGCGCGAAATTCTGCAGGTAGAATTTACCAAGGGGATGGATCAGGTTCCGGCCCCTATCGTGGCACTATCACCCGCTATCCCTCCTTCTCAGCCATTACCCACCGTTCCTCTTGAAGAAGACGAGGAGGAGATTTAAAGAAACTACACCCTTCAGAGATCCCCCTGATCCCCCTGCGTCATTACTGTCCATCTCCCCGTGTCATCCTGAGCAACGCGAAGGATCTGGGTGATCGGAGGGCGAGATCCTTCATTTCATTCAGGATGACACGGTGCAGGGATGAGATCCTTCGTTTCGTATGACTTCACTCAGGATGACACACGAAGCTTCTCCATGTTGTCATCCTGCCTTCGAGGCCCTGATGGCCCTCAGGCCTGAAGGGAACGTAGTGAAGGATCTGGGCCATTCCACCCATGAGTTATGCGAAAAGAGAGCTATTATTACGTATACATCATGACCAATAAATGGAAGAACGTTCTTTATATAGGAGTGACAAACAATCTTCAAAGAAGGGTCATTGAGCATCAAGAAAGAAAGGTCGCCGGATTCACAGCCAAATACCATGTTTCAAAGCTTGTTTACTATGAGCAGACGACGGAGATTCTTTCGGCCATTGAAAGAGAGAAAATCTTAAAGGGCTGGTTAAGAAAAAAGAAAGAAGCCCTTATCTCAACGGTGAACCCTAAATGGACTGACCTTACTGCTTCGATCATGGGATGAGATCCTTCGTTTCGTATGACTTCACTCAGTAATCCGGTCTGGTCCGTCTAGGCCACCACTGTGGATAGATAGGAGAGATCCACGGGTGATGAAATGAATGAGCGTTGGGAGTAGATCATGGAGGGTGTGGCATAGTTCAAGG
>CAYHOM010000061.1:0-5437 GCA_964358345.1 uncultured Gammaproteobacteria bacterium | reverse complement strand
GACCCATCGTGGCGTTGCCGCATTGCTTTTTGACAATGCCTCGAGTTCCTCATTATTTTTGGGAGCGTCCCCGGTGAAAAAATAAGGAAAAACAGGACTTGTACGTTTGAACTTTCCCCATCATCCTCCTAGCGGGTGGGCTTGACTTAGAAAAGGCCGACACCTGTGTCATCCTGAGGGTACCGAAGGATCTGGGCGATCGGAGGGTGAGATCCTTCACTGCGTTCAGGATGACAAGGAGATCATGCGGGAAGTCTTAAAAGATATAGTAGCACCCCTACGTTGACGCCATGAACGTGTCTGACATTCTTCTGATCTCTCTTTATCTTCTATGCCGCATCCACTTGAGACCCATCGTTCGGAATTCCAACAGGTCTTTGACCATTTTTTGAAAGACCTTCAAACCTTGCGTACCGGCCGTGCGTCTGTCGGGTTGGTCGAAGATATACGCGTGGCCGCGTATGGCCAAGCCATGGAGCTGAAAGCGGTGGCCTCCGTCACAACCCCGGATGCAAAAACCATTCAGATTGAACCGTGGGATAAAACCGTCATCAAAGACGTTGAAAAAGCCTTGATCGATGCCAACTTGGGAATGATGCCGAACGTGGCGGGGTCGGTCATTCGTCTCTGTTTGCCCCCCATGACGGAGGACGGCAGAAAGCAGTTGGTAAAGGTGTTACATCAGAAAGAGGAAGGGGCGAAGATCGCGATCCGGAATGTGCGTGACAAGGTCAAAACTGAAATCACGGAACAGGAAAAAGCGAAAGAGATGTCTGAGGACGAGAAGCATCGACAATTAGAACAGATGGAAAAAGTGGTGACAGAATGGAATGGCAAGATCGTCGAAGAGACGAAGGAAAAAGAGAAAGAAATCATGACCGTCTAACGGTATGTCCATCAGCCCAGATCAAAAAATGGACCTCCTCGTATCGCTTTGTAAGCGACGAGGCTTTGTTTATCCAGACTCTGAGATCTATGGAGGATTCGCGAATGCCTGGGACTTTGGACCGTACGGGGTGGAGCTGAAAAATAATATTCGCGATGCCTGGTGGAAACGGTATGTGCATGGACGTGAAGATATGGTGGGAATCGACACCCCCATTATCCAACATCCGAATGTCTGGGAAGCGTCGGGACATCTTCAGAACTTTGCTGATCCCTTGGTCGAATGCAAAAAGTGTCATAAACGATTCCGAGCGGATCACCTCTTGGAAGCGAGGCAAGCGGAACCGGGATATGATGAAGAGCGTCCGCCGGAGATCGGCGATCTTCGTTGTCCTGCGTGCGGCGGACCGTTCACCGAAGTGATGAATTTTAATTTGATGTTGAAGACGTTCATCGGCGTGAAAGAAGATTCTGTCTCGGTGGCGTATCTTCGACCTGAAACGGCTGCTGGGATGTTCACGGCCTGGATGAATATCCGTGACACGATGCGCAAGAAATTGCCGTTTGGGATTGCGCAGGTGGGAAAAGCGTTTCGTAACGAAATTACGCCAGGGAACTTCATCTTCCGTTTGCGTGAGTTCGAACAGATGGAGATCGAGTATTTTGTCCGCCCCGAAGATGCGGAGCGAGCATACGAAATGTGGTTAAACGAGTATCGTACATGGAATAAAGAGGTCTTGTGTCTAAAAGATGAGCACCTGGTCTATCATGAAATTGAGGAGGCGGACCGGGCGTTCTATTCTAAGCGCTCCATCGACCCAGAATACGCGTTTCCCTTCGGCGTCAAAGAGTTGGGGGGGTTGGCGTATCGTACGGATTGGGATCTTTCTCGTCAGCAGGAAAAATCTGGAGAAGATCTCCGTTGGTTCGACCAGGAAACAGGGGAACGCTTTATTCCTCATGTCATTGAACCAACTTGGGGACTGACGCGTTCCGTGCTTGCGGTTTTGTCTGAACATTTGGACATTGATGAGGCAGATACGACACAGGAAGGGGAAAAGGAGCCTCGGATGGTTTTACGTTTTCCTCCCCGTCTTGCTCCCGTAAAAGCGGCGGTGCTTCCTCTTCAGAAAAAAGACGGGTTGTCTGAGATCGGTCGTGACCTCGCGAAGGCCATTCGCATCACAGGGATGGTTGTCGAATATGATGAGACGGGATCTATCGGTAAGCGGTATCGCCGTCAGGATGAGATTGGAACACCCTGGTGTTTTACCGTTGACTATCAGACCAAGGAAGATCAGACCGTGACCGTCCGTGATCGGGATGCGATGACGCAAGAGCGTCTCTTCCTACGAGATGTTCCCGCTTGGCTTCAGGAACGACTTGCGCGATAGTTCTGTATGAAAAAACCTATCTATAAAAAATTGCACAACGGGATATCTACTATTCTTATCCCCCAAAAAGGCGCCACCTCCATGACGATCATGGTGTTTGTGCGTGTCGGGTCGCGGTACGAAACAAAGGAGATAAACGGTGCCTCCCATTTTATCGAACACTTGATGTTTAAAGGAACGAAAAAGCGTCCGAACACGCTCGCCATCAGTCAAGAATTGGACCGTTATGGGGCCGAATATAACGCCATGACGGGGAAGGATTGCACCACGTACTATATTAAAATGGATGCGGCGCAAACGCCGCTTGCCATCGACCTGTTGCACGACATGTTATTTCACTCCCTCTATGACAAGAAGGAACTGAATCGTGAACGGGGAGTGATCGTTGAGGAGATCAACATGTACGAGGACAACCCACGCATGCACATCGACGATCTCATGGAAGAAGTGCTCTTCCCTGATTCAACATTGGGATGGAACATCGCTGGTCCACGCGATGTAGTCCGCACGGTGCCGCGGCAGGCTCTTATCGATTATCGCGATCGGTATTACATCCCTTCCCGCATCACGATTGCGCTCGCTGGCAAGGTAAACGCGGATGTTCTTCCGTTGCTCCAGAAAACCTTCGGTTCCGTTCCGGTCTCAAAGATCGTTGCTGACGCGCCGTTTACTTCCTTTCAAACACCGGATAGGTTACAGCAACCGCTTGCCGTACAAACAAAAGAGACGGAACAGGTTCAGTTAGGAATGTCCTTTTATGGATTTCCTACGGGAGACAAGCGTGTTCCGGCTGCCAACCTTCTCGCGCTGATTTTAGGTGGCACTATGTCGTCGCGGTTGTTTATCCAAGTTCGTGAACGCCGCGGGTTGTGCTATTCCATCAACGCTTCTCATAACTGTATGGAAGATACGGGGGCGTTTCAAGTGATGTCGGGATTGGAGAAAACCCGTTTGGAAGAGGCTGTGAAGGTGATCTGGAGTGAACTCCGCAAAACCACCAAAGAACGGGTACAGCCAGAGGAGCTGAAACGTGCCAAAGATCATTTGCGTGGAAAACTGATGTTGGCACTGGAGGATTCTTCCGTTCAAGCGGATTGGTATGGGAAGCAGTGGGCCTTCCAGCATAAGCTCGAGACTCCGGAAGAGCGGCTTCGTGCCTTTGACCGAGTAACGGCTGAGGAGATTCGTACGGTTGCACGCCTCGTCTTTCAACCCAAGCGTACCGCGGCGGCCATTATCGGACCGTGTACGAAGTCATCTAAGCTTCTGGACCTGTTTCGGTTCCACCCTTGAATCATTTCCCGAAATACGGTAAGAATCCAAGCATCTTCCTGACTATGCGTAAATTCGTCATTGCCAACTGGAAAATGCACTATGGGCCCGTGAAAGCAGGTGCCTGGGTTCGTGCCTTTCGTCGTGAGCGTCTACCGAAGGATCTGGACATAGGGATCGCCGTTCCCCATGTTTCGTTGGCAGCTGCCCGTTCCTCCCTTGGTCGTGCGGGGGTGCCTTTCTTGGGGGCGCAGAACAGTTTTTGGGCTGAAGAGGGAGCTTTTACAGGCGAAGCATCTCCAGCCATGTTGAAAGAATTCGGCGTCACCTTTTGTCTTGTCGGACACAGTGAACGTCGTATCCATTTGGGAGAAACCGATGACATGGTAAAACGAAAGGCGGCGGCTCTACAGAAGGCAGGGATGCAGCCCATTATTTGTGTGGGTGAGCTGGATAGTCAGCGCAAAAAAGGTGAAGCTCTAAAGGTGGTGCGTGCTCAGATTACGGCCGCTCTTAGTGATCTCAAACAAGATGGAATCACGCCTGTTATCGCCTATGAGCCTGTGTGGGCGATTGGAACCGGGAAAGCTTGCTCGGCACAAGAGGCGCGTCTGATGCATGAAGCCATTCGTGCCCTCTTAGAAAAAAAGTGGGGTCCAGCGGGATCTCTTGTGCGCATCTTGTACGGAGGGTCGGTTGACCAGCATAATGTAGGGGAGTACCTCTCGACCACGCATATTGATGGGGTGCTTGTCGGAAGTGCTTCACTCGATCCACGTATCTTTGGTCTTCTCTGTCGTGCTGCCGCCATTGCCTAATCATGCCATTCATTATCGGGGCCTTCTTTGTCGCCACTCTGTCGATAGCCGTGGTAGGTGTTATTGTCCTTCGTCACTGGAAGGAAATAAAATTATTGAATCCAGGTTCGATTAAAGAGGAACAAGAGCGTAAGCAGCGGCATACACTCATTCAAAAGCGCTTTGAACGTTTAGGGTCAGGTCCACTTCGTCCATTCCTTCAGATGGGGAAATTGATTGTTCGTCGCTCCAAGCGGCTGTATCAGACCACCTACGATCGTCTTCAGGCCTTTGAGCAATTCTACCACAACGCACGCTCGCCTTTTGCTTCCGTCGCTCCTTCTGATCGTGAGCGTATCAAATCCCTGTTAACGGAAGCCCGTTCTTTGGGGCGTGATCTGAAGTGGGCGGACGCGGAACGGCGTTATTTAGAGATCTTAGGCATCGATACGCATCACGTAGAGGCCTATAAAGGGTTAGCGGCATTGTATCTAAAACAAAAATGGTACCCACAAGCATTCGAAACATTCCAGTTTATTGTCAAAATGAAAAGGGCCGATGACGTGGTCTATGCGGGTTTGGCGGAAATTGCGGAGGCGCAAGAAAACCCCATAGAGGCAGAGCGGATGCGTCTCAAGGCCGTAGAATGCAGTCCTGGCCAGCCGCAACGACATGCGGAACTTGCAGGGTACTATATCCAACAAGGTCACCCGGAAAAAGCCCTTTCCAGCATCAAGCAGGCTACGGAGTTAGACGCCAAGAGTGGAAAATATTTAGAGATGGCACTTGAAGTCGCTCTACGCATGGAACATCCAAAAGAGGCGAGAAAATACTATGATCACCTCCGTCTTGTCACGGATGATCGGACGCGGTTTCAGAGTTGGCGAGAAAAGGTGGAGGCACTGGAAGCGAAGAAGGGGGAAAAGGGGAAATAATCGTGCGTTGACGGACAAGTGGTCCGTTGCTACTCTAGCGTCCACAAAATCATAGAGGTATGGCGTTGTGTGCAACCCATCCCGCCGTTGTAGCTCAGCTGGTAGAGCATCTCCATGGTAAGGAGAAGGTCTCGGGTTCAATTCCCGACAACGG
>CAYHOM010000060.1:0-5619 GCA_964358345.1 uncultured Gammaproteobacteria bacterium | reverse complement strand
AGACAGGACTGCAGGAAGACAGATATCCATCTTTGCGACACCTGTTTCCGCGCCAGCAACAAGCGAGGTACGTAAAAGCTGCTCGCGCATGCGTTCCTTGCGCGCGTTCTCCATCCACTTCTTATACATTTGATCGGCGACCCGATCATCCACCTTGATAGCACGTGCACCGATATCAAATCCAAGCTCAGGGAGCTTGGCCAACAATTCCTGCGGCGTAACACGAATGCGACGAGCGAGTTCAGTAACGTTCATGGGCGCAGAATACGGATTTTTAGCCAAAACGTCAACCGATAGCCCTTGACGAAGGACAGGATGGAATCCACCATGAACCCATGGAAGGGCTCCTCCTCATCGATAAGCCACCTGGCATCACCTCGCATGATGCTGTTGATGTCGTGCGCCGTCATGCGGGAACACGGGCTGTTGGCCATGCCGGGACGTTAGACCCGTTTGCAACAGGACTTCTTATTATAGGAATCAACAAAGCGACAAAATGGTTAACGAAATTGATTGGCCTCGACAAAACTTATGAAGCCGGATTGTTATTGGGGGCAGAGAGCGATACCTTTGATAAGGATGGCGTGGTTACCCCATGGCCGTTTCCCGTTCAACAACCCCAAGATAAAGCCCAGGTTGAGACATCTTTGACTCATTTTCGAGGAACGTTCGAACAACGCGCGCCTCTTTACTCTGCCAAAAAAGTGCACGGGAAAAAACTGTATGAACTAGCTCGATTACACCGTGCCGATGAAGCTATGCGCCCGACAAAACGGATCACGGTCCACGAACTAACTCTGACACGATACGCCTATCCTGAACTTGACCTGCATGTCCACTGCAGCTCGGGAACCTATATTCGGTCTTTGGCGGACGATCTGGGACGCACCCTCAACACCGGCGCTTATCTGCATACCTTACGCAGAACCATGATCGGTACCTACGCCGTAAACGATGCATGCCCGCTTGATACCCTCACGCTGGAACTCATAAAAGAACGTTTGATCCAAAAAAATGAGGTCTCATGACAACAACTATTTCCTGGACAAATGCCTGAAACCAGAGTATTCTCCAGATGCTATTCACTCTTTATTCCATCCGGGATTCTTTTGGGAATATAGGGTTCTGACCATAGAGGTTTGATCAAATACCTGTGATACTCTGTCTCCTTTGAACATATCTTTAGACCCTTCAGACAACCAACCTATATTGTTCGTTGATAGATCCCGGATGACGTGGACCTATGAATTATGTACTTGTCGGACTCACTCTTCTCGTAGGCGGAGGGGCTGGGGCGGCGATGGGATATCGTTGGCGGGAAGCGAAAAGTAAGCATGATATCACCTCAGCGGAACAAAAAGCCCTTGAGATCATTAAGGGAGCCGAAGAAAAGCACATCGACGTTTTACAAAAAGCCAAGGAAAAAGCGATCAAAATCCTGGAAGAGGCTCGCCTCGAAGAGAAACGATCCATGGATGGACTGAAGCAACAGCAGCTCGGGTTGATTGAGCGTGAAGAGGTTTTCAGTAAGAAAATTCTGGAAATCGAACAAACCAAAAGCGCCGTAGAACAATTGAAGCAACGCAACGAACAAGAAATGGCACGGCTTGAAGCACTGACGGCCGAACAGGTGACACGACTTGAAGCCATCGCCCATCTGACGCGCGAAGAAGCCGTTGAACGCATCACACGACGGATGGAGGAGGAACAGCATGATGTCCTCATGGGAAGGTTACGCAAACTCGACGAGATGGCAGCAGAAGAAATCGATCGGAAGGCAAAAAATATTTTGGCGATTGCCATTCAGCGACAAGCATCCTCGCATGTCTGCGAAACCACGACGACGCACGTGGAGCTCCCTAGCGAGGAGATGAAGGGTCGTATCATCGGACGAGAGGGACGCAACATCAAAGCCATCGAACTTCTCACGGGATGTGAATTGATCGTCGACGATACTCCCGGCATTGTTACCATTTCCGGCTTCTCCCCTATTCGTCGCCAAGTCGCACGCCGCGCCCTAGAGAAATTGATTACGGACGGGCGCATCCACCCAGGACGGATCGAGGAAACGATTGAGGAGGCGAAACGCGAGTTAGCCATTGATATTAAGAAGGCCGGAGAAGACGCGCTGTTTCAGCTCGGTATTTCCATGGCCGGCATCGATCCCAAGCTTGTTCAAATTCTGGGACGGTTAAAGTTTCGTACGAGCTATGGCCAGAACGCGCTTATGCACTCCATGGAAGTCGCTAACATTTCTGCCTTGCTTGCAGAAGAATTGAACGCCAACGTTTCGGTGTGCAAAAAAGGCGGCCTCTTTCACGATATTGGCAAAGCGGTTGACCACGACATGCAAGGAAGCCATCCGGAACTGGGCTACCAGATTATGAAAAAGTTTGGCTTCCCAGAAGAGATTTGCTATCAATCGATTGGCCACCATGAAGATAAACCAAAGACGCTCGAAGCGATTATCGTGAAAGCAGCAGATGCTATTTCCGGTGCTCGTCCAGGTGCACGTAAGGACTCATTGGAACTGTATGTGAAACGATTGGAAGAGCTGGAGAACACGGCTTCGTCTTTTGACGGAGTGGATCGGGTCTACGCCATCCAGGCTGGTCGTGAAATCCGTGTATTCGTCAATCCAAAGGCCATTGATGATTTTGCTGCCGTAAAATTGGCGCGCGATATCGCCAACAAAATTGAAGCAGAGCTACGTTTCCCCGGCGAAGTCCGTGTGACGTTAATCCGCGAAACACGTATCATCGAATACGCCAAGTAAGTTGCTTGGTTGAGAGAAAAATGGTATCCTAAGCCTATCGTTCTTGTCTGTTAACCATTCATCCTATGAATAAGGCCGACCTCATCAACTATCTCGCCGAGAAAACGATGGTTTCAAAAAAACAAGCGGAAGACATGGTAGAAGCGTTCATCGAAATTGTCACGAAAACGCTCCAAACCGGAGGCGAAGTAACCTTGGCAGGATTCGGTGCCTTTTCTGCACGGACGCGGGCTGCCCGTCCTGGCGTCAACCCTCAAGAACCCACAAGAAAAATCCAAATTCCCGCCGTGACTGTTCCAAAATTTAAAGCGGGAAGCAATTTGAAGAAAGCCCTGAAAGAAGGGCCTCACCCTCCTGCCAACGCATCCACACCAGCAATGTGATGAACCAGTACGTATCAAAAACCCCCCCATCATGTGACGGGGGGTTTTTGATACTGCATAATCTCTTCTTCAATGTCTTGAATGGAGACAAGACGGACCGTCTCTCCCTGTCGCTCTTTCCACTCCACCGCCTGTTCTTGCATCGTGCGCTCGGAGATAACAAGACGGAGCGGAATGCCAATAAGGTCTGCATCAGCGAACTTCGTTCCCGGAGAAACGGATAGGCGATCGTCCCACAACACCTCTATCCCCTTTGCTTCCAACCCATCATGAAGATCCTGAGCCGTCTGCTGAACACGCGCATCAATGTCGGCGTCTTTGGCATTGAGTGTCACAAGGTGGACATGATAGGGTGCCACGGTTTTCGGCCAGATGATCCCCCTATCATCATGAAAGGTTTCAACCATCACACCCATCGCGCGCGTAAGCCCAATTCCATAGCACCCCATCCAAGGATACTGTCGTTGATTTTGTTCATCAACGAAGGCGAGGTCAAAATCTTTGCCATATTTTTGACCGAGATCAAAAACATTTCCAACCTCAGAAGCGCGTGCCTGTTTCAGAGCCCCCCGATGACAGCGAGGACATACCTCTCCCGGTTTCAACGATACGATTTCAACATTTGCACAAAAGTCACAGGCGTCGCAGTACAAGATATCATCCTCACCCGCATCGGTCAGCACCATGAACTCATAGGAGATCTTCGTGGAAAAAGCACCACCGGATGCTTCCGTCACCTTTGCCTGCAATCCTAGTCGCGCATAGACACGAAGATAGGCTGCCTTGACCGTTTCATACCATTCTTTAAATGACTGCTCATCCCGATGAAAGCTATACATGTCCTTCATCAAAAACTCACGTCCGCGCATGATGCCGGACTTAGCTCGTAATTCGTCACGAAACTTCCAGTGGATTTGATACACGGCCACGGGGAGATCCTTGTAAGAAGGAACACGGCTCATGACGAGGGGGGTCACGATTTCTTCCTCACTTTGACCCAAGGCGTATTCGTTGCCGGTACGGCTTTGGATCTTAAAGAGAACATCAATGCTGTCCCAACCACCGGTTTGGACCCAGTTCGCCTTTGGATGAAGCATCGCCATAAGAAGCTCCTCCCCGCCGATCCCGTTCATCTCTTCACGTACAATCCCTTCAATCTTGCGTAAGACGCGTAGGCCCATTGGTAGATAACTGTAGACACCCGCCATTTCCTGGCGCACAAAACCTGCCTGCGTCAATAATTTCGCATTGATAGACTCTGTCTCTTGAACGGACTTCATCGTCTTGACCAGTGTACGAGTATAACGCATATGGAGGACAGAATAGCGGGTCCCCCGTGCTCCGTCCAGAAAAAAAACTCTCAGCCAAGGCTGGGAGTAGAGAAGGTCTACGTTACACACGTGATGTCACGATCTCCCAAAGCGGATTGCGGGACCATGACCAGTCCCATCCAATGGGATCTCCATCCGTTCGAATCCAGAATGCCGTTGGTGGGTGAAACAGTAGCGCAACCCCCTATGCGTCATAGAAGAGTGGGGGTTGTGTGTCGTGAGGACCGTTCCGCATGTTGCACAGCGGAAGACCTGATTTTCCCCACGTTTGGAAATCTGTTCCAGAGGGGACATAGACCACTTACTCATGAAACAGCGCTCCTTGTCGAATCAGCGATATTATGCCGATGTATTAGATACACCGTCAAGGGCAGGAGTTCAACAAGGGAAAGCAAAAAGCCATCGCTTGTAACGAGGCTTTTTACATGGTGCGACGGCTGGGGATCGAACCCAGGACCTTGGGCTTAAGAGGCCCCTGCTCTACCGGCTGAGCTACCGTCGCATGATCAAGATGTGCTATCGAATGGGTCTTATCCTAAAAAAATACTGGCTGATTGTCAAACACATTTCTTGTCAGTCTAAAAGAATTTCGCTACGATCTGGCCGTCTAGAGATACACGCACCCCTAGCTCAGCTGGATAGAGCGCTCCCCTCCGAAGGGAGAGGTCAGACGTTCAACTCGTCTGGGGTGCACCAACAAAAACTCGACTTAAAAAAGTCGAGTTTTTGTATTCAAGCAAAGATTCCTCTAACGTAAGGAGTTGATGATTTTTGTTTCAAATTCCATGCCAAGCTGGTAAGGCTCTAAGCGATAATTAGTGATGATGTGATACTTCACGTTATTTTTTGTAAAAAAGTATTCTCCTTCCGGACAGCCGGCGCCATCACACAGGTTGTTCACCACTACCTTCACCAGGGGATTTTGTGTCACTTGAGTGCGTAATTCAGACAATTCATCTGGATCCGTCAAGCGTTCAATGCGCATCTGATATCCCATATCGAAATAGGTGACCCCTGTCTCTCCGGGTCCACCGCCTATGCGTAATTCTCCTGGCTGGCTCGTAAGCAGAACGGAGGGCGATGACGGCATGAACTCATTCGCTTTTACTTTCAGCGACCAGCCTTTTGG
>CAYHOM010000059.1:0-5976 GCA_964358345.1 uncultured Gammaproteobacteria bacterium | reverse complement strand
CCCGCGAAGGCGGGGATCCAGCCTATGTATGCATGTCGATCTGGGCTGGATCCCCGCCTTCTCCGCCAGAGGCGGATCTGCCTTAGGCATGAGCGGGGATGACAGATGGAAACTCGCTTTCCGTACAAACGTAAAAGCCTGAAAAACTGGATCCCCGGTCAAGCCGGGGATGACGATGATAGACCATCAACGTGGTCACTTTTGAACCGTCTCCGCATATGTCGGTACCAACAATGCCTGACCAACTTTTTCGGCCATGATGTCCAAACGATAAAGAAGACGTTCCTTCCCCTTCTCATCCCCCATTGCTTCCAGGGCCCAATACCGCTCAGCATGGGTCCAGGCCTGATCACGAGCTTTAGCCACAACTTTCATCGCAATCTTTCGATCCATGGGGTTCACCCGGTCGCTCACCCGCTTAATCCATCCTGTCGCCATTTCCTGCATGGCCCGAATTTCTACCTCATCTAAAATTTTATTGATGCGCTTATAGTCTTGCTCTTCCAAACTTCCGCGCTTTGGCGTAACCCCACAAGCATAACAGGCTCGCACGACGGCAAGTGGTAAGTCGCGGTTGATATGCGCGCTCATTCCCGCCATACCAAACTGCACCGGCGCGATATGCTCATGCAAACGTTTTCCAAACAAGGCAAGCCAAGCACGCGGTGTCTCATCTGACCCTTCTTCCCATAAACAGATGGCCTCAAAAAAGAGTTTGCCAAACTCCACATCCAAAGAGACCAACCACTCTGGCGATGCCCATGCCTCGCGTCGACAATCTGCCAAAATCTCCTTCGTAACCATGCGGTAAAGAAGGTTAAACCACCATAACCCGTCTTGATTCGACAGACGATGATGTATCAGATCCATGACGTGGATGACATCCTCGATCGTCTCAACGCGCGCTCGGCGGATGGTGGACGCGAGCCGTGTACGTCTCCTGACAGATGGCATATCGTGAAGCATAGCATGAACGATCTCCTTGCAACCTGCACCCATCAGATCTGGTATCACCCCTTGGCGGATGAGGTGGATCCACAACCGTTCTTTCATCTCCAGAACCTTCCCATGAACCAAACCTTCCTGATTGTCCCCAGTACCATCGCTTCTCCTCAAGAAATAGCCGCACGGATCAACAACCTCTGCGGAAACTCTTCCACATGTCTCCTCATTCCCGGACAACAATTTGATATCTCCGGAACACGTCATGGTCGAGGTGGCGGCTGGTATGATCGACTTCTTTCTCGACTGAACGCCGCGTATCATCGTATTGGCGTCGGTCGACAAGATAACCTTTCCTCAACCTCGCTTCTGCGCGCTCCTTGGGACGAGCCGATGGACTGGCTTTTGCTCCAAGCGGAAAACCACTGGATAACGTATAAAACAGGCGCACGCGATGGCGGCTCTGATGCCGATGGGATATAACGGGGGCATATGTTATCAAACGAATACCAACGATTTGCCGTACACATGGCAAAAAATGCGGGGGAGATCATGAAACGAAATTTTTCGCTTGGCATGCGAAAACTCTGGAAAACAGACAATACTCCTGTCACAGAAACGGACCTCGCCATCAATCGACACCTCATCGAACAGGTACAAGCTACCTTTCCCGCTCATGGGGTGTTGGGCGAGGAAGAAAGTACGCTGAGGGGCGAGGAAGAATATGTCTGGGTGTGTGATCCGGTTGACGGCACCATCCCTTTTTCCCATGGGATTCCCACCTGTGTCTTTTCCCTGGCACTCACCCATCACGGAGAAAGCATTTTGGGGGTTGTCTACGATCCGTTTCTTGACCGCATGTTCTTTGCAGAAAAGGGGCAAGGTGCCTATCTGAACGGTCAGAAGATCAACGTTTCGACAAGCCGGGAGTTAAAAAACAATTTGATATGCTCCGAATACTGGCGTGAGTGGGTGTATGACATGGCAGAGGTCACCAATGAATTTGGCAGGCGTGGATGCATCCTTCTCAGTCCCTGTTCCATCACCTACATGGCCTCACTTGTGGCCACCGGTGACTGTTTCGCGACTATTTTTCCCGGTACAAATCCCCATGATACTGCTGCCGTGAAAATCTTGATTGAAGAGGCGGGCGGCAAAGTCACGGATCTGTTTGGGCAAGATCAACGATACGATAGACCCATCAAAGGACACATCGCCAGCAACGGCCTTATCCATGACGAATTGGTCGCCATCGTGAAGGAAAACTTGAAGATGAACGGGGTTGTTAGTGAGTCATCGGTTCCACGGCAATAACATTAGGAACCGGCACAAAACTATCCAACCCCTCCACCCCGTCGCCGGAACGAACGAACAACCCGGAGGAAGGTCCACCATCCAAATTCAATACGCTATCCCAAGGGATCGGGAGACGGGACAACGCTCGTGCCAGCTCGTACAGGCTTAACCCCGCAAAAGGGACGATACCCATGTACACGTTTCCGTCCCGATCCAAGCCTATAAACGTTCGCCGGGCGATGCGTCCCGTATCCGTCGCCACGGCAATGGCCCCATCTTCTATCAAAAACGGAAAACTCTGCGCCGCTTCTTGCCACACCTTTATCTGTTCATTCGACAAGACACTCCGCAAAATCTCCGGCTTGGGTGTAAAGGATAGAACCCCACTCTTATCGGCATCAAACTGTCTCGCCCCTATGCGCTTTCCCCCATGAATGAAAAGCCCAGACGGAAAAAGATCTTCATGAAAATATACCCCATTCGTCATCATCACCGCCGACGTGACATGATCGAACCACTCTGATACGTGAGCTGGCGGGAGTTCATGAAGAAAACGCCACTGATATCGCGCAGGATCAACACGATAGAGGACAAGAAGTGCGTCTGTTGATGAAGAGACCCTAACGGAGAGACGATCAATCCCCTCTCTGACGGAAGTCCAGATAACGGAAAGCTCATCATGCCTTATTGAGACAGAAAGAGGTGCTCGATGTGCAGAAGGTGAAGAAACACATCCAACACCCATAAACGCTAGACACACGAGGAGAGTTATCATTCCTGCCCCGCATGCACGTGCGTGGTAAACTCCAACAGGAATCCAGCCTAAAAATCTCGTTCTGGGCTGGATCCCCGCCTTCGCGGGGATGACAGAATATAGTTTTGTCCACCCATAGTGAATCCTTCTCATGGTTGAATGATATCCCACTTAGGCCGCTTCCACGTCTGACAAAAGGCCTCAGGCGTTGAAAATACCGCTTGGCCCAACTTCTCATTTCCATCCAAAAATGCCACACAGGTAAATCGTGGTTTCTTGATGGTTCGATCTTGATTGCACACCTCAGCAAAGGTCGTCGCCGTGATCATCAACCGACCAAGCTGTGCCGTCAGAGGAAGGTCAAGATGAGACTTATACGCTTTGTATACCAATTCAGAACACACGAGGGCAGAGTCCGTTATAAAATCAAATCCATAATCATATGGCTTGCCATAATGGCGCATCGCCTCAAGACAGGCCTGAAAGATTTTAAGACGCGATAATCCAGGACGAAGGGTAGCCACATAATCTGCGCGCGCGCTCTCTTGTAAAGATGTCAGGATGACTCCTTCCGCCTTCGCTTCGATGACCTGGTCTCGATTTCTTCGATAAACATTAAGAATCATTGGATGCGTAGCCTGAATAGCTTCATGCACACCCTTCCACCCATTTTCCGCAAGATAATTCCATACCTCTGGAACATCGAAAAAGGTGCAAAAATCCCTATAGTCCCCAAGATACAGTGCCGCATGTGGCCAAAACCCAGGGATCCCAACATTGCTCAAGTACCAGTTACGTCGTTCCAATAGCACATCCCCCGGTTGAAGACGCTTTCGCATCTCGTCGATCTGTTCCGGACGAATAAAAAACTCTTTTCTTTCGCTAAGACGCGTATGTCCCATCGCTTCCGCGATCTGTTTCTGCAGCGGTAAGATGGAACGCAAGGTCGTCTTTTGTAATAATCGGACACCATTAGCTGGAAACCAATCCTTGGCATGCGTTTGGAGGCGAGATACTGACCAAGAAAATGCATAATCAACCGCCTCTGCCACAGATGCGTGCGTCACAAGGGTCTTTGATCGACGGAGGATCGGCTTCATGAATCCATAATGACGAAAGCCGACCATCAAGCGAAACGCTCCATCCACATGGAGCACCTGCCAAGACAGACGATCGTAGGCATGTGCAGGAATACCCAACCGAGGACAGGGATCGTTCAGAATAAGGTCGATAAACGCATTCTCATGAACACGTTCCACGAGCTGGAGGCCGCTGGCGTAGGCAACGGCGAATGCCGCATATCCAACAAAAAAAGCCTTGGCGTGAAGAATACGGTTCAGCGCGAAGGAGATTTGATAAAAATATTTGTACGTATCTACGACTCTCCCAAGAGCGGCTTGATGGTCAAGGAACATCACCCACCATTCAAGCAATCTCTGTCGCTCTCTTTCGTCCAACTCGTTCATGGTGCGTGCCGCAAACACAGATGTCATGGCATCCAATTCTTGTATGGCTTTCTCGATTCCATACACAACCGGCCCTAAGTCGTGTAGATCGCGCTCCATCTGCCACTGAAGACGACGGTTACTCTTTTTCAAAAACGGAAAACTATCCATCGGTAAGACCGTGTTTGTCGCATAGGCAATCACCATGATCGTTATGCCTCCTATCGCACCTAGCAAGATAGCCCACATAGGCCTTTTCAGACCATCATAGCACACGCATGGAGTGAACCCTCCTAGAGACCGAACTTCTTGGCTCAGGGATATGTCACGGACCAATCTTGATCATGCAGCTTATGATCCCCCATAGGATGCAGATTTTTTTGGTTTCTCTGCCCAAATCAAAAGATACTCAACTAATCTGTACTTAAAAGCGAGATACAAGGAGTAATCCCCCAGAAGACCAAGATAGGTCGTCAAAACTCCACGGATACGAAACATCTTTTTCTGATTTTCCCATCGCCTCGTTTCAAAAAAATATCCCGGAATGGTCTTCGCCCCCACCAACTGAGATGCCGTGACGTGAAACCCGGAGCGATGCATGGTCTCCTGATAACTCTCGGCCGTTTCATAGTTCGCACGGGGGACGCGCCAAAGCCTCGCGGCAATGTCTACAAGACGTTTCTGCCACCAGCACTTTGGCCACCGAGTGAGAACATAATCCGCTAAAGCGATCTTGCCGCCCGGCTTGAGAACCCGAAAGGCCTCCTGAAAAAAACGCTCGCGCGTATCGATATGCTCCGCTCCTTCAACACAGAGAACGGCGTCAAACGTCTCTCCAGAAAAAGGTAACTCCGTTGCCGTGCCATGATGCACGCGGATCCGCTCCTCCATACCCGCTTCTTGAACACGTTTGGTGGCACGTTGAACATGCTTCCAAGTGACATCCACGGCATCGATCTGTGTCTTGAAGGTACCAGCTAAAAAAACATCCTGCGTCCCCATCCCACAGGCGACATCTAACAAACGTGTTTCTGAGGCGAGTCCAAGCGGTAAGGCAAGCGTATGAACGAGATGGTCAGCCGCATGGAGATAATCCCGCTCCCCATCTTCCCAAAGGCCAAAGTTTAAATAGCCGTTATGATATTCCCCGTACCGTTCCACTCCAATGCCATAAAAACGATCCACGGCCCTTTCATGTCGATCTTTCCCCCATGTAATTTCCTGAGACATAGTATGGCCACAACCTACCAGACCATCGCAAAATCAGAAAGGATGATCTATACTTTTCCGCATGATGTCCTATCTCCAAGCCGGACTTTTGGGAGCACTCCAGGGTATTTCTGAGCTTTTTCCGATATCAAGTCTCGGACATAGCGTGCTCCTCTCCTCTCTTTTTGGGTGGAATCTGGACCGGCATAATGAAGCTTTTCTTGTCTTCTTGGTCGTCACGCATTTTGCCACGGCTGTGGTTCTTTTTGTTTTTTATTGGAAAGACTGGCGCGCCATCATCCAAGGTCTTTGGCGATCCACAAAGGAACG
>CAYHOM010000058.1:2238-6187 GCA_964358345.1 uncultured Gammaproteobacteria bacterium | reverse complement strand
GGACGCAGCCCGCGCACCAAGCCTATCCGGAGGCCCATCTTGCGCAGGACGCGATGGTGGTCGAACTTGAGGGGAGACTTGATCGTCAAGCGAGCTCCATCCCTCCCGGGATCAAGGCCGTTTCCGTCTTCGTCGCAAATCTTAGTTCTTCGCTCACCATGACAGGGATGGATCTTCAGATGAGTGGGAAGTCGCTCGTGGATGAGATCCTTACCCACCTTCCGTCCCTGAATCACGACCCAAAGGGGACGGGGATCAAGGGTCGTGCTGAGACATTCCTACGTAATCTGCGCGAGTTCCTGGACCTGAATGATACGTATCTCGCCGGCCTCGGAGAGGCGGATCGAGAGAGAATCAATGGTTTGGCGGACGTCGTGCAGCAGCAGCGCCCTGGAACTTCGTTGGCCGTACTCGTGAGGGGGATTTTGGCAAGTGGCGATCGAAGGACGTCGCCTCCCCCGCAAACTGGCCAGGGCTGGTCAAGCCGTCCGCCCGCGCCTAGCACGGGAGCTCCCCCTTCTCCACCCCCCGAGTACGATGAGTTCGACTTTGGGGATGACCTATCGGACGGACTGGTCCCCGTCCGCTTGGATGCTGCCGGATATACTCAGGCCCCTAGTGCGCCGAGTGGTCCTCAGCATTCCCCATTTCCTCGAGCACCGAGCGCGGTTCCGAATGAATCGGATCATCCCCCCGTGAAGCCTCCGGGAACAGTCACGATTCCTCCTCTGCCTCCTCATTCACGTCGGCCAGTGAAAGGAGGTGGATAGGGGAACACTTGAGACATCCGAATCCGGATGTCTTTTTCAATTTCATTGACTTCTTTGATCGTATTCGTTAAGGTCTCCACACTTTACTTTTTATTGTGACTGGCCATATCCAGCAAAGCTGGATGCCCTGAATAAGGGACACGTCACTAAGTTATGACGACACGCTACGAGTTGCTGTACATTATTCCGTCCACGTTGACAGATGATGAGGTTGGTGGGGTGGAAACGAAGGTTGCCGCGGTTCTGACGAAGTTTGGTGCCCAAATTGAATCCACCAAACGATTGGGGAAGTTCCGGTTTGCTTACCCCATCGATCGCCAACGGCACGGCCACTATGTTCTTGTCCTCTTCGTGTCCGAGGCATCTGCTCTCGCCAAAATTGAAGAAAACCTTCGTATCACAGCCGATGTTCTGCGTCATCTCGTTTTGCGTGCAGATGAAGCCGGTCAAGATGAGAAATATGAGTTGGTCCAGTTTACGGAGATCAATGTAGACCTAAAAGATGATCGTGCTCCACGTCGTCGTGAAAAGGCACCAGAAGACGCTCCTAAAGAGGAGACAAAAGTTGGTGTAGAGAACAAGGGCTCGGAGGTTGTACTAAAAGAAGAGATCTCCTCTGAGGAGCTAGAGAAGAAAATCGAAACGGCCTTGAGTGAGGATGCGAAAGAGGTCTAAGATAGAGGTCTATGGACTTTAATCGCGCGCAACTCATTGGGAATGTCACCCGTGATCCAGAACTTCGGACCACAGCGACCGGTCAAAATGTCTGTTCCTTCAGCGTTGCCACGAATGCCCAGTGGACGGATGCACAAGGCCAGAAGCAGCAACGTGCAGAGTTTCACAACTTGGTGGCTTGGGGTAAGTTGGCAGAGATCTGTAGTCAATATCTCAACAAAGGAAAAAAAGTATTTGTCGAGGGTCGTCTCCAGACCCGCGACTGGGAAGCTCAAGATGGCACGAAACGTCGTACCACAGAGATTGTTCTTGAGAATATGATCATGTTGGATCGTGGAGGAAGCGGAGGCATGTCGGGAGGAGTCTCTTCGGTTGCTCCAGCCATTCCTCAAGAGCCGACGCTAGATCCGCTCCCTCCTTCCGGAATCGTGATTGACAAAGGGATGGGGGATCAGGAGATTCGTCTCGAAGATATCCCATTTTAAGTTCCTATTCATTTATCCCGTGCAGTGCTTGCCTATAAGCATTGTGGTAATCTCTTCTATGATGCAACAGAAAAAGATCGATCGTCCGTGTTATTTTTGTCAAACAAATATCCAAGAAATCAACTATAAAGACACAAATACTTTGCGCCGCTACCTTTCCTCCTTTGGAAAAATTGTGCCGCGCAAACGTTCTGGTGTGTGTTCTTGGCACCAGCGCAAACTGGCTACGGCCATCAAGCGCGCCCGGTTTATGGCCCTCCTTCCCTACATCGTCCGATAAGAAAAATCCCCCAGTCGCATAACTGGGGGATATCTGTTTATGAACTTAGAACTTCTTCGTCTTCGATCAGAGGTCGTAAAAACGATGCGTCGTTTTTTTGACGAACAAGGGTTCTTGGAGATGCTTACGCCGCGTCTTGTTGGACTGCCTGGTCAGGAACCGTATCTTGATCCGATGTGGACAGAAGTTCATCGTCAGGATGGCGCATCTTTTTCCGCGGCACTCATCACCTCTCCGGAATACGCCATGAAGCGTCTTCTGGCTGTGGGCATGGATAAAATTTATGATCTTGGGCCATGTTTTCGTGATGGGGAGCCGTGGGATGGCAGTCACGATCCAGAGTTTTTATTGCTTGAATGGTATCGACGTGATGCGGGATTGGAAGAGCTGATGCGGGATACGGAAGACATGATCGCCTATGTAATAAGGGGAATACAGAAGACCGCATATGGATCGCTTCTTCAATCGTTCCGTCGTCTTTCCGTAAACGAGGCGATGAAAATGTATGCGAATATCGATTTGGATATGCTTTTGAATGATCGTTCGGCATTGGCGGCGATAGTTGCAATACATGGCCATTCGGTGCGAGATCAAGACACATGGGATGATCTTTTTTTCAAAATCTTTCTCTCAGAAGTTGAGCCACATCTTGGTTGGAATCAGGATCACACGGTCTGGCAACCAACATTTCTTTATCTTTATCCCGTATCGATGGCGGCACTCGCACGGCGATCAACAGAAGACCAGCGATACGCGTTACGAACGGAGTTGTATATTGGTGACCTTGAATTGGCAAATGGATTCGCTGAGCTTGCTGATACGGAAGAACAGCGTCGGCGCTTTCAAGAAGAGCGTTCTCTGCGTGCATCCCTTGGGAAAAGAACCTGGGAACTGGACGAGCGGTTCTTGACCTGTCTTCCCCAGATGGGTGATGCGGCAGGAATCGCCTTTGGCGTTGAGCGATTGGTGATGTTGTTGGGTGGGGCGTTATCGATGAAAGATGTATTACCGATCCCCGTGCAGGAGCGATTCGGTTGACGGCTGCCTTTTTTTCAAGCACACTCCGGGCAACAAATCACATTATTTTTCTATGGCATCGACATCAGACATCAAAAAAGGCGTGGTGTTACAGGATCCGCAAGGGCTCTGGCTCGTGGTGGATTTTCAGCATGTCAATCCTGGGAAGGGTGCCGCCTTTGTACGGACACGCATGAAAAACTTACAAACCGGCAAGGTATTGGAAACAACATTCAAAACGTCTGAGTCTGTGACGATTGTGGATGTTGAGCATCGTCGCATGCAATATCTGTACCACGATGCGACGGGGTACACCTTTATGGACAATGGTACCTATGAGCAGGTGACCATGGCAGACGACGAGGTGGGCGATCAGGGCCGGTACTTACGCGAGGGGCTGGAAGTCAGTATCTCTACTTTCGAAGACCGTCCCGTGTCCCTTGAGTTGCCACGGAAGATGACCTTTAAAGTCACGGAGGCCGTTGAAGCGGTGGCGGGTAACACAGCAAGCGGCGGGAATATGACCAAGGAGGTCACCTTGGATGGGGGGATGAAGGTAAACGTTCCACTTTTTATCAAGCAGGGAGAAGAACTTATCATCAATACAGAAACAGGTGAGTACGTAGAGAGGGCATAGCCAAATAAAAAGACCCCGCCACAGGCAGGGTCTTTTTCTTATGTTTAAAGTTCGATGATATTGTACTGACTGTAGATCAATCGAT
>CAYHOM010000058.1:0-2228 GCA_964358345.1 uncultured Gammaproteobacteria bacterium | reverse complement strand
ATATTCGTTCTGGGAGGGAAAACCAAGGGTGAAGTCAAAGTTGCAATTAAGAACGTTTTCACACGTCCCAATGGGATTGAAGAAACGTGTGTTATAGATTGTTATACGTGATGGTATGCCTCCCATGCGGATCGCGTACGCTTGATCGATCGAAGTTTGAATATTGATGCGTCGGCCGCCGTCCTGTGCAGCCGCAATATCTTGATAACTAACGCGAGCTTCCGGTGCCGGAGCGACCGTGACGACGGGAGAGTAGGCTGCGGGAAGTGTCCGTCCCTGACTATCGCTAACGGAGACGAGGTAGCGGAAGGAGTTTGAATGCGGGTTTAAGTTGTTCGCGTTTCTGGTGTTTGGTCGGTAGACCACGGGGGAAGTGACGGTACAGTTGGCAGCGCTCGTACAGGTTTTGATTAAGCTATTATCACGTTCATCGTAAATGTAGATGGTCATCTGAGTGGCCGGGGTTTCAGAACTCACTTGAGCTGTGATCGTGATTGGATCATAGGTGTATAACCCTGTTGAATTCACGCTTACAGAGACGTTGCCACTGAAAGTGGCTGGAATATACGGCGTGCGGAAGGAGAAGTAGACATAGTCCGACCATCCACTTTCCGCTCCATTTTCGTTTACCGCCTTTACACGGATACGATAGGTATTGTCTGCACCAGCTATGATGGACTTACGCATTTCGAAATTGTCTGTGGTGTATACCATGGGATTCCCCGAATAAGGGTTACTCTGTGAGACACAGATGTCACAAGCTACCTCAATCGTGTGCTTCTTCGCCCAACTCCCATTCCAAGTGATATCCAGATTGCGAGGGTAGTTGGTGAACTGTTGGTAATTGGTAGGGGCAGTGATGGTGGGGGTAGTTGGAATGGAGCTATCGGTCGTGGTGAAGCGGAAATACACGTAATCCGACCACGGTCCCCCGGTATTATTTCCTCCAAGAGCCCGTACGCGCACGCGGAACTGGTTATCTCCTGGGAGGGTCTGGCCACCCACGAGTAAAGAGGTTTGAGAGTTATCCGTTGTAAAATAGGTTGGTTCACCTGTCCAAACTTGGTTTGATCCACAATAATCACAGTCAACTTGCACTTGGTAACGTTGACTGTTCGTTCCTTGCCATCGAACGGTGAGGGAGCGAGGGAAATTGGTGAGTGTCTGGTTTGCCGTTGGGTAGGTGACGGTTGGGGCGGCAACAGAGGTAGCCGGATTGGGATAGCTGTAAACGGTAATGTCTGTAGGGGTGTAGACAGGACCGATCTGTTGGCCCTTTTCATTTGTTACGACGGTGTAAAATCGTTGAATATTGGTGTTTTGAGCAGCAATTCCCATCGCATGGACACAGGTGAACGTCCCCTGACATGCTTTTAATAAGCTCCCGCCCGCACTATAGATGCGAAGAGTCAGATTCTGAACGACCGTATTAGGATTCTGAACGGTGGCCGTCAATGTGAGGTCTCCTTCCGTATTTGGGGTGTAGAACACGGTACGGTTTGGGATCAGCGTTAGATTGTCTGCCCGAAAGGCAGCCGCGCTGTTCACCGTATAGGTTGCGACGGTGCTTGCCCGCGCCACTTCACTGCCGTTGCCATTGAAGAAGACGGCGTGGTAGGGAATGCTAATTGTGGCAGGTCGACCGAGATTCAGTGTGGTTGGACAGGGGAGGCTCAGACATTGATATGTCTGCGTGTTTGTTTGGGAGTGATAAATGGTAACGGGAGTATTAAGTGGCAAACTAGAGGTCCCGCCACCGGCACTCAATTCAACCATCAAGTCACCATTGGCATTCAGGTAGGTGCGGCTCGTTAAGCTTGCACCTGAAACAGGGGTGACGTTCGTGTTAGAAGCATTAATGGTGATGTAAGGGCCATAGGCACGCGTCACTAACCGATTGGTATTACGCTCAAGAGCCTCTACGTAATAACGGATCGTGGAGGGTCCTTGAGGGATAGAACGATTCAGCACACAGCGCGTAACGCTCCAACAGGTTTGTTCCGGGGCGACAACTCCTTCACGATAGATATTCAGCAATAAATTGTCCGTGGGGACGGTCGAATTGCTCACAGAGGCCGTTACAATCAGCCGATCTGTAGCACTAGAAGGGAACGTGGTTGTATTCGCATCTACGCTGAGCGCGACAGAGGGGCTGGTATTTGAAGGGGGGATAAAGGCTGGGGGAGTGTATCCGGAAGTATTTCCACCATTTCGCGCGCTAGCAGCAC
>CAYHOM010000057.1:0-6232 GCA_964358345.1 uncultured Gammaproteobacteria bacterium | reverse complement strand
TGTGATGAAAGCCACAGAAGGACGTGCCAATCCAGAACAGGCCGAAGCGGAGGTAAAAAAACAACTCGGCGTTTAGAAAACCAGACGGGACACGTCTGGTCAGGATGAGGGTACGACGAATGTCGAATCAGTATCGCGCATCGAAGAAGAGGGAGACGGGGCGCACACAGAAGGGTTGGCTGAGGAGGGGCGACATCGGGCACCTCGGCCACAGATCGATCATAG
This sequence comes from uncultured Gammaproteobacteria bacterium, assembly GCA_964358345.1. Taxonomy (GTDB): domain Bacteria; phylum Patescibacteriota; class Patescibacteriia; order 2-12-FULL-60-25; family 2-12-FULL-60-25; genus CAYHOM01. The sequence goes on along the minus strand of CAYHOM010000057.1, from coordinate 6,007 downwards.
GACAGAGCCTAGGAGGAAGCGCCTCGCTGGGCACGACGGTCGACCGACTCTCGATGGGTTCGGTCGGGATGGAACGGTTCGGCAAGCTGGCGAGAGCCGTCACCGTTCCCAGCACGAACCCGATGGACATTCCCAGAAGGAGAAAGAACCACCTTCGCCATTTTGAGACGCGAGGGAGCGACAGCTCCCAGAAGATACGTGCCACCTCTGCGCGCTCACGTTCATTCAAGGCCGGTGGCTGAAGACGATACCCACCGCCGACATCCTGGTGCTGGTGCATGATTGCCTCCCCCAAGAGCATGTCAGGCGTGTGGATGAGCTGTCAAACAAAAACACCTCTTTTGCAAGAAGTGTTTTTGTTAGATGTACTATTTCTATTACATCCGAGGGCTGCGGGGGGCACGCTCTTCCATAGGACGAGCTTTGTTGACCGCGATGCGTCGACCGCCCATGTCTGAGCCATCGAACATCGAGATTGCCTTATCCGCTGCCGCGTCATCCGCCATCTCAACGAAGGCGAATCCGCGGGGGCGCTGCGTCACACGGTCCATGGGAATGAACACGGAGACCACCTCGCCTGCCTGAGAGAACAGCTGGCGGAGCTCCTCATCCGTTGCACGGTATGGGATGCCACCGACAAACAATTTTGTGGGCATGCAGTGTAGGGAAACTCCTTATTAGAGAATTTCCATTTCAATTTCTAAGGGATATTCGTTTGCGCATGACCCTCTCCCCGACCGACGGAGTGACCTTCGCACGTACTATCCGCATATAGTGTACCAGAAAAATGGGTGTTTGTCAACCGATTTAATGAAAGCAGCCATCGGTTGACATTTGGCTAACATATGATAAAAGATCAACACCATTCCCAACGAGGAGAAGAGAATGGGCAGACAGGAACGGCTCGTGACAGACATGACACCGCTTTCGATCGAGGAGAGCAGAGCACTCGGCGTCAATTCTTCATGCCAACGCATGGCAAACGGTGAATTCCGCCCGAGAATAATGAGGGATGGCTACGGCTACATCATGACGATCATGCCGCCCGACATGCCCGGAGGATGGCAAAATAGTCACCTCCATCGCTCCGTCATGGAGACATACATCGTCCAAGAGGGATGGATCGCCCTCGCGACTCTCAAGGACCAACTGGTCATTCGTGTCTATCGTGCAGGTGCCATCTTCACGACGGAAATAGATGACGCTCACAACGTGTACGTCTCAAGCGGGACGGTCATCCATACCGTCAAGCACGGAAAGATCGTTCCAAAGGACTGGGTGCCCTGCCCCGATCTCGACACCCTCACGCAGTACCTCTCCGAAGCCAAGCTCCTCGCTCTTGCCGTGTGATGTAAAAATCCACGGCTTTTCATTTCCAAGGTCCTCACGATCACTCAATCGTCGTTCCGACAAACGGTTTTTCATCCAAAATATGTTGCAAATTCATGAAGTCCGTTCCTTTCGCAATAACCACCTTCATCTTGGATTGATGAGCAAGACGGGAAGCGACGGGGTCAAAAGGAGCGTTGGAACCCGGTTTCCAAACATCCCCCACAATGGCACGAAAATCTTTCCAGGTGATGGAGTCATACGGTCTTGCATCTTCAAACTTGGCAGGATCTTTGCTGTAGACACGTTCAATGTTGGTGAGATTAATCACCTCCTTTGCTCCATAGAGCCTTGCCATGCGCACCGCCACATAATCCGTTGACCAGCCCGGCTTCCATCCTGCAGCGATCAAAACCCCCTCTGTCCAAGGCAATCTGCGCGTCGGGTCTTTCACCATCACTTTATGGGCAACGGAGCGAAACACTGTACGGAGCAGATGGCCGTTGATACGTGTCGCATGAATCCCCAACCAATCCATATCGTCCGGCTGTAGGGGGGCCACCTCTTTAGCGGCATGCATATAGACACGAGCCGTGGATCCCCCACCGACAATCAGGATAAAGCGCCGCCCTTTTTTCAGATACTTCAGAATAAGGTGGTGAAAGGATTGAAGAAATTCGGTATTAATTCCGGTCGGAGGAACAACCAACGATCCTCCAAGGGAAATGACGACCGGAAGGGGGTGCGGCATAAAAAAGCACCTTATGGTTCAAGGCGCTCTCCCACAATCAATGTGTTTGTCAACCAGGATACAATCCAGAATACGAGACCTCCCCAGAAGGCCGCACCAAATCCGTGGACCGTAAACCCAGGAACCAACCCCGAAGCCAACCAGAACAAAAGAGCGTTGATGACGAGCGTGAAGAGACCAAGGGTTAGTATCGTGATCGGTAAGGAAAGAAGGGTGAGAAGAGGACGGACAAGAGCGTTCACTAACCCCAGCACAATGGCCGCAAAAAAGGCGTGGGGAAAATCCCGTACCATCACCCCCGGAACAAGCTGGGTCACCACCATCACGGCCAACGCATTCAAAAATAATCGGACAAGAAGAAGCATAGATCTCATGGATTATTCGTGGGTAAGTCGAACTTCTTTGATCGTATTTTCCGCATCGGATAGTCGTTGTTTCAACTCCTTTGCCAACCCCATCGCTCGCTCAAACTTCGCCAGGCCCTCTTCAAGATCCGGCTCTCCCTGCTCAAACCAGTGGGCGATCTGCTCAAGTTCTTCAAAGGATTGACCAAAGCTGTGTTCGGCTTTCTTTTTTGACATAGGTAAGATGATGGGTGTTCGGTAGAGCTTAGCAGAGATGGCCATGTTGCTACAACAGGTGTTTCTTAATGGATTGTGCCGTCGCATCCACCATCCCGTCATGTAACTCAACGCAGAACGGGGTCCGCATAGGCACCGCGTCGACGCTCGTCACGAGCTCACCGGCACCTGTTTTCACAATCGCATACCCACGTCGTAATACCATTTGAGGATCCATGGAACGAAGGAACCGCTCAAGGGACAACATTCTTTCGCTAATACGTGTGACCCAATGGTCGACTCCAGCAAGGGCCGCATTCACGGCTCGCACATAGCGATGACTCACTTCCACTTGCCAATGATCAACCGTCGCGAGATGCGCAAGCATGGACTGACGCCATCGGTCCAGATGCGACCGGAGGACGTCCTCGATGGTCTGTTGCATCGTCGCAAGTTCATACAGAACATCGGCCCGGTCAGGGACGAGACGACGCGCACAATCGGTGGGCGTCGAACCGCGCACGTCCGCCACTTCTTCGGCAAAGGTGATATCACGTTCGTGGCCTATCCCAACCAATGTTGGTATCTGGGAAGCAAACAAAGCACGCACCACTCGCTCATCGTTGAATGCCATCAACTCTTCCAACGACCCTCCGCCACGCGTGACAACCAATGCGTCATAGGCAACGCTGGCTTCCCGGACGAGTCCATTTGCTTGCTGAATAGCCCGCACGAGTTGATCAGGAGCCCGCTCTCCCTGAACCTGAACATGATAGAGGTCGATCTCCAGCCCTCGCCAGCGTTCCTCCAAAATACGCACAAAGTCCCCATAGGCGGCACTCTCACGAGAGGCGATGAGCGCAATTCGTTCTGGAAAGCGTGGTAAGGAACGTTTGCGGCTTGGTTCAAATAATCCCTCTGTTTGCAGCTTTTGTTTTAAGACAGCGAGCGCACGTTGCAGTGTCCCCTCTCCAACCAGCTCTAATCGATCTGCCTGAAAGGAGAACTTGCCATATTTTGGATAAACGCGTGGATACCCAAACAACCGAACACGCATCCCGTCTTGAAGGGGGGTGCTCAATTTCGCAAGCACCATGAACACGGGAACAAGGGCATTCTCGTCTTTCAGATCAAAGTTCACCCATTGACCCTGTGAAACCCGAAACCCTGTCACCTCCCCCTCCAAAGCCACCATCTGCGGATCCCAGATCGCCTTAAATGTCTCGTTGACATACATCAAAAATTGGGTGACAGAAAATATCTGCATACTTTTTTTGAAATCAGCTTTCGTCAGATAGAAAAGATATCTCGGAACAGTAAAACCAGCAACTAAAAGAACTCAAGGGCGTATCCATTTTCTCAACTCAAGATAAACGCCTATGAATCATCCTTCTCCCGCCAAAGCCAGTATTGATTCAGCAACGAGCCACGAAGCTCAAACGCATCACCGTGAGAAAGCAGACCAAGATAGGATTGTAATGTTTCGTTCTTCAAGCTTTTTTGCAACTTTGATTGTATCCTCTGTCTTGTCTTCGTTCGCGGCACACGATGATATGGAAAATGCGTCCACCCGAGAAAGTCGACGCCGGATGCGAATGTTTGCAGGAGAGCCTTATCTGGATGAAGAGACAGCGCCAATCGCTCAACGAGAAAGGATTGCACGAGCGATATGAAACTCAAGAGTTCTTCACGATCATGCGAAAGGAACACAAAATCATCGGCGTAACGAAGATAATGTTTTTTCCTAGCCCTTGCTTCACGAATTGATCAAACTCATTCAGATAAATGTTCGAGAAGAGTTGAGAGGTTAGATTACCAAGAGGGATGCCCTTCCCCGGTGAGACATGAAAGCTCTCAATCACGTTCGAGAGGAGACGCATCAAACCTTCATCCTCGATACGACTACGCAAAATCTCGTTCAACTTCGCATGGTCAACGCTGGCAAAGAACTTCCGAATATCGCCCTTCAAAACCCAACATGTCTGTGTATGATTGCGGCTCACTTTCCTTGCCGTCGCTTGAAAACGATTGATCGCTACGTGAAGCCCCTTCCCTTCCTGACAGGAAAATGAGTCAGCGATAAATAAGTGGGCGTAAGCTGGGTAGAGCTTACGGTGGAGCGCGTGATGAAGCAGCCGATCACGAACCGTTGCCTTATGGATACTCCGAGGCTTTGGATCATTGATAGGGAAATGCTGATAGGCACCGTGTGTATACGCTCCCCTCTCCAAATCATCATGTAAATCGACGATGTGATCTGAGAGATGCAGGGAGAACGCTTGCACGTCTTTCTTGTTTCGTTTCCCCCGGATAAACTCCGACCACGCTTCTATCAAGTTTTCGAGGGAGCTAACCTCTTGGAAAGTAATCAAACATTTTTTCATACAGAGATATGTCTACCCCCCCCTCAAAGAAATCCAATGTCTACGAACCTCCCCGTTCTACAGAAGACGCTCGAAGCATACAAGTTGTGGCACGTGTTCCACAATAGTTTTCCGCGTCTCTCAAAGTTCTCGTTAGGAAGTAAAATCGACTCCCTATTTACGGATGTGATTGAAAATATCTATCTCGCCGGATACGCAAATGGAGAAAATAAAGGGGGATTCATTATGAGAGCCGCAACCAAGCTCGACTTACTCAAGTTCTTTCTGCAAACAGCTTGGGAGGTGAAGTGTCTTGATAACAAGAAATACATGGCTATATCCACACCGTTGAGCGAGGCCGGAAAGATGATTGGTGGGTGGCAAAAACAGCTTCAAACGAAACAGTCCACACCGTTTATTAGATGAGGACTGTACTACAACAAAGAGAGTTGCTGACGAAGAGGACGCGAGTCCTGCGATTCCACCTGTTGTCGAACCAGTTGTTGTCGAGAATGCGCTGACCGTCGTTCTGCCACACGTTCGCCACGTAGCGATTGTCGTCGTTGATGGCAGACGCGCCACACATCTGCATCGCAAACCATCAGAGTCACCGCCTTTCGACATATCTCAAGGCTGTATTTTATGCGGGGCTTTTAGCCCACAAGTTTGCGATACCAAGTATCTTTGTATAGGAATAAGCCGACGCACCCTATCGCGCGGATTACCGAACGATATTCTGGCAAACGGACCTATTCAGATTTCGATCGCCTGAGGCCGTGACCGCAGACAGTTTCATCTACTATCCAATCAGAATCATATCATTAAAACGCAAGTGACCCCATCCGACGCACGACCCGCAGAGTTGCAGGAGTACGCCGGACAGGGCCGAAGCAGAGAATCCAAGGTCCCAAGAGCCTTTTTGAAGGGCCAAGGGACCAAGAATCCAAGTGCTACTTGCTGACGAAGAGGACGCGAGCCCTGCGACCCCACCTGCCGCCGAACCA
>CAYHOM010000056.1:0-6244 GCA_964358345.1 uncultured Gammaproteobacteria bacterium | reverse complement strand
TTATAATATTAAAAATTAATTAAAAATAAATTTAATAGACATAGAAATATAGAAGGGCGCAAACAGTATAACGGTCTCACCGCCCTGTCAGCAATGTTTCTTCAAGATGAGGAGCTGGGCGTGGGCCGTTAGGCATTATGGCCGAGAAGAGGTCGCCAATGCCTCGTCCAAGGCAACGGACCAATTCGCCGGCGACATTCCATGATACCGACGGTTCTGCACAAAGAAGGTTGGGGTGCTATCTACACGGTTGGTATTCCCCTCGTTAAGATCGTGTGCCACCTTGGCATCATGAGCGGAAGAAGAAAGACAGGTCGCAAATACGTCACGGTTCAGACCAAGATCGCTAGCATACTGCACAAAGCTCTCTGACGGATTACTCTGTCCCGACCAGATACCCTGTTCGTCATACAGCTTGGTACGATACTCCCAAAATTTTCCTTGATCCTCGGCACAGCGGGCGGCATTTGCGGCAAGGCGCGCATGACGATGAAGGGTGCTGAGGGGGAAATCTTTCCACACGAAACGGACGCGGTCAGCATATTTTTCCATTGCTGCCTTCACACCTACTTCCGCGGAGCGACAGGCGGGACACTGAAAGTCACTATACATATGGACCGTCACCCTCGCGTCGGCCGCTCCTAGGGATGGGCTCCGTGCGTCATCAAAACTAACCTGCTCGTCTTGTGGTGTTCCCGTTTGTCTGTCTGCCGGAGCAAAATACACGGCGGCGGCAAGTCCACCGAAAAGAATGATAGCAACGACGGCGATACCGATCATGAGGCCCTTTTGGTTGGAAGAAGATGGTTGCATAGTTAGGTATGATGTGTTTGTAGGTAATGAATGATGGAAAGTCCCGCCTTCGATCCTTCTCCGACGGCGACAGAGATCTGTTTCTCTGTAATATCTGTGACATCTCCTGCGGCCCAGATCCCTTCTACCGTGGTCGCATTGTGTTTGTCTACCACGATTTGTCCCCAACGGTCTTTCATCACCCAATCCACGAATTGACTGACTGGCTCTAGACCGATTTCGATGAAGACCCCTTCCACCGATTCCGTGACGACGCCTCCTTTCTTGCCGACCAACTGAACCCCTTCAACATGATCTTTACCGACAATGGCTTCCGTGCGCGTAGAGGTCAGCACACGAATACGCTGAGATGTTTGAATCTTTTTTTGCATAACGACATCCCCTTGAAGCTCCGTATTGATGGAAACCAAGAGGACGCTTTTTGCATATTTCTCGGTGAACAAGGCTGCATCCATAGCGGAATTGCCGCCACCGACAATGCATACGCGTTTTCCAGCGAACAACGGAGCATCGCAAGCCGCGCAATAGGTAACCCCCTTTCCAAACAACGCACGCTCCCCCGGTACCCCCAGCTCGCGATGCTTCGCTCCCGTTGCCACCAAGATCGTTCGAGTATCATAAATGCCCCGTGCGGTCGTGAGCCGAAACCGTTGTTCGATTTTTTCTATCTGCGTGACCAGCTCTTGCTCTTTGAGTTCAAACTGCTGACGATAATCTTTCAAATGCTCACGAAACCGCTTCACCAAGTCCACCCCATCCAATAAGTGAAAACCGAGGTAATTCTCAACATCAGATGACCATAGCGTCTGGCCTCCGACATTTCCCGTCAGAATCAAAAAAGAGAGCTTTTGTCGGGCGAGATACACGGCGGCTGCCATGCCAGCTGGCCCCCCGCCAATGATGATAGCATCGTAAATCATCTCGATGATGATACCATACGACGGCCTCGATGGAGTATCCAAGCACCTGCGACGATGAGCGGAACGGAAAGATATTGCGTCGGCGTGAGGCCAGCATAACGCGTGTCAGCGATACGCAAAAAATCCAAATAAAAACGCATGAATCCCTCGATCACCAGATAACACCCAAAATACCATCCAGGTGCACGACAATGCCGGTTGAAGAAGAGAAATAAGAGACCCGTTGCGAATCCCACCAAGGAAAGATAGAGCCCCAGATCGTGACGCACCAACCCATCAGGATAACGCACGCCAAGAATACCATGGGTCAGCGTTCCAGGATGATCATGAATCAAAAAACATCCGATACGCCCAATCCCACATCCCCAAGGGAGACCCCACACAAGGGTATCCGCATAGGTGAGGGTCTCCAACCATGCTTGGTGACGCATGGACCAAAAAAAAGCTACGGCGGCACCGATCAATCCACCAAACATGGACCAGCCCGGTTGACGTGGATCGAGGGCCTCCCAAGGGTGCTGAAGAAAGTATCCCGGTTCGTAGAGGAAGACGTGGACAAGACGCGCCCCAAGAAAAGCCCACAAGAAAATCCAGAAGGAAAAATGAAGGACCCGTTCCGGATCAAGACCGCGCCGCTTCGCCCGATCATAGGCGATCCACGTCCCAACGGCGTAACCGATGGCGACCAACGTTCCCCATGTTTGCAGATGGAGACCAAAGATGGCGTACGTCGTAGAGTGTATAAAAGGGACCATGTCTACATCACATTTAACGTCTTAAGCGCGGCTTGATAATCACGCAAAGCCCTACGGGCTTGAGAGGTTGTGAGATCAAAAGCGGAATCATGGACTAATTGATTGCGTAACCGATGCGCTCCCCACACCTGTCTCAAGGACGGATATTTATATCCAGCAGTCTTTAACCGCTCTCCCAAGGTCTCGCCCGGCATCATCATGGACTTTAGGACCCCATCCAAGAGTTTATCCGCTTCAATGACGGCCAGCTTTGCCCCCATCGTACCCTGTTCAGCCGTTTTTTCGATCTGCTTCCAGATTTCTTCAATACGTTGACGATTTAATCCATGCAACTCCGGACGATACAAAAGACGCATCAGCTTATAGATCCCGATAGACACGAAAAGGATACCGACCGCACTCGCTACCAAAAAAGGGATCACAGGAAGAGATGTCATCGTACCTATGGTGTCATATCCGCCTGCACCATTTTCAACAATCAACTGCAGCATGATGGAAAGGAACTATCTTGCTTGCTCATAGGCATGACTAATATCCAACACACGATCATCCGTGAAACGACGTCCGATAAACTGAATGCCGACGGGCAAGCCCTCGTGGTCTCCACAGGGCACGGACACAGCCGGCAAACCGGCGACGTTCACGCCAACCGTGAACACATCTCCTAAATACATGGCTAAGGGATCGGCAGTTTTTTCTCCAAGACGGAAGGCGGTTGAAGGTGCCGTTGGCGTAACGAGCACGTCCACTTCCTCGAAAGCTCGATCGTAGGCACGCTGAATAAGCGTTTGAACTTTGCGTGCCTGTCGATAATAGGCATCATAATATCCCTTCGATAAAGCATAGGTGCCAAGCAAGATCCGCCGCTGAACCTCCTCCCCTAATCCAGCGGTACGTGAATGGGTGTAGGTTTCCATCAATCGATCGTCTAACTCACGATGGCCAAAGCGCATGCCATCAAAACGGGCTAAGTTGGCCGAAACTTCACAGGACATCAGTACATAATACACGGCCAAGGCTTCTTCCGCATACGGCAGGTCGACCTCACGGACTTCCGCCCCTAATCGCTTCAAGGCTTCGACCGCTTCATGCACTCGCATTCGCACCCCATCAGACATCCCGTGTCCCCAAGCTTGACGAGGCAATCCCACGCGAACCCCGTTCAGGTCTTTTGGAAATATGCAGACATCCTTCATCTCACCAACCGTCGTCTGATCGCGAGGATCTGCCCCTTGGATCGCATGAAAGCACAACGCCGCATCTTCGACCGTTTTTGCCAGTGGACCAACTTGATCCAGGGACGACGCCATAGCCATAACTCAAGAACGCGAAACGCGTCCGTAGGAAGGCTTAAACCCCACCACTCCACAAAATGAGGCGGGCTGGCGAATGGAGCCGCCCGTGTCTGATCCTAACGCCACCACGCAGAGATCGGCCGCGACGGCACAGGCACTCCCCCCGGACGACCCTCCAGCCACTCGGTCTGGATCACGAGGATGTTTCGTCGGACCAAAGGCCGAGTGCTCCGTAGATGACCCCATGGCATATTCATCCAAATTTGTTTTGCCAAGAAAAACGGCTCCGCCTTCTTTCAATTTACGGATCACGGTCGCATCGTAGGTAGCAACATACGATCGCAAGAGATCCGACCCCGCCGTTGTGCGCACCCCCTGAATGAGAATGTTATCTTTGATGGCACAGGGAATCCCGTCCAGAGCACCCCAGGTGCAACCCTCTGCACGACGAGCATCCGATCGCTTCGCCTCTTCTAGAGCAGAGGCATCCAACACGGTGAGATAGGCATTCAAAGCTCCATTCAATCCACGGATCTGATCAAGGTAGTGTTGCGTGAGTTCAACAGATGTTATCTCTCCCATTGCCAAACGACGCGCCGCTTCTTTGATCGTCAATGATGTTAGTTCCATAGTCAGCCCTTTGGTTGCTCAAACACCGCGGGGACGCGCAACGCAGAACCTTGCCGGTCAGGAAAATTTTGGATGATGAGGTCATGCGTGACGTCATCCACAGAACTCACGACATCTACACGCCATGTTTGTTGATGCGGTGCCGTGCCCCCTTCCGGTACACCCACAGTATCCACCTTCGCCAAACGTTCAACATACCCTAAAATGTCTCCTACTTCTTTGGCATAGTGTCCGCGCCTGTCTTCAGGGATGTCCAAGCGGGACAGTTCTGCTAAGCGCATGATATCTTCTGCGGTACACGACATATGCCGTTAAGGTACCGGTTCCCTCATGAAAGGTAAAGACGGTCTTCACCTTTCCGTCATCATCGCCACAAACTCCGCTTCACGGAGGACGGGGATGCCCAAGACCAAGGCGCGATCATATTTGGATCCGGGCTTCTCTCCCACCACCACATAGGACGTTTTTTTAGAAACAGATTCCACCACCTCTCCTCCCAAGGCGCGGATACGATCTTTTGCTTCGTCGCGCGACCATGTTTCAAGTGTTCCCGTCAACACCCACGTGGTCCCCTGGAGATGCCCGAATGATGCTGCCATCGATGCAGGAGCTGCTATCGAAATATATTGCAACAAATGATCAAGTGCCTTGCTCAGTTGGATGTCATGAAAATAAGCGACCATGGAGGAGGCCACCACTTCGCCTATTCCTTCCACAACGGATAGGTCCTCGGGAGTGGCGGTGCGCAGGGCATCGATCGTACGGAAGGCACGCGCAAGATCGATGGCCGTCTCCTCTCCCACATGACGAATACCGAGGGCATGTACGAATCGTTCAAGGGTGATGGTACGATGGGCTTGAATTTCCTTTACCAATTTTTGGGAAGACACTTCCGCAAATCCTTCCAGCCCCAAGAAATCTCCTGCCGTGAGAGCAAACAGATCCGCCGGCTCACGCACCAACCCCTTTTGAAGCAGCTGCTCCAAGATTTTGTCCCCTAAACCACGCATATCAAACGCCCGGCGACTCACAAAGTGCGCAAGACGTGCCAGCTCTTGTGCAAAACACCGTCGGTTGGTGCAGACGGTTGCCACCTCCCCCTCTGCACGCATGACCCGTGAGCCACACATGGGACAGGCTATCGGCATCCGAAAGGGATGCTCCTGCCCAGTCCGAAAATTCGGTAAGACCTGGATGACCTTCGGGATAATGTCCCCTGCTTTTTCGACAACCACCGTATCACCGATCATGACATCCAGGCGACGAATCTCATCTTCGTTATGCAACGATGCACGGGTCACGGTCGTCCCCGCCAACGACACAGGATCCATCACAGCAACAGGCGTCAGTACCCCCGTTCGCCCGACGGAGATCGAGATATCACGTATGATCGTCGTCCCCTGTTCTGCAGCAAATTTCCAGGCAATTCCTCCACGTGGTGTTTTTCCAACGACCCCAAGACGCTCAAATAAGACAGAATCATTGATATTGACGACCATGCCATCAATCCAATAAGGTAAGGCGTCGCGCCGCTTCGCAATCTTGTTATAGACACGCTCAACGCCATCTAAATCACCAGCTTGTCCATTCAAGGGATTCTGCGGGATACCGAGGAGGGACATGAGTTCATGTTCCTGTTCGTGCGTCGTGAGTCCATATTGGCCAACCATGGCATAACCAAAAAAGGACAAGCGACGTTCTGCGACGACTCGCGGATCCAGTTGACGCACAGCACCAGCAGCCGCATTACGTGGATTGGCGAATAGGGGTTCTCAACGACTCTTCATAAGCTCATTCAAGGCGTCAAACTGTTGCTTGCCCATATACACTT
>CAYHOM010000055.1:0-6321 GCA_964358345.1 uncultured Gammaproteobacteria bacterium | reverse complement strand
TCACCTCCACCGTCACCTCCTCCTTCCGCGCCCGTCCTCTCTAACCTTCGTGCCGTATCCGTCACAACATCATCTGCTTCCATTTTGTGGACGACGAACACGAGTACAAACGCACGTGTTGACTATGGATTCACTCCTGCTTATGCGAGTGGCACGGTTCAAGATGTCGTATTTACCCTCAATCATGAGTTGGGATTATCTAGCCTCACGCCTGGAACCATTTATCGTGTCCGAGTCACTTCACGTACCGAGACGGGTCAGACGGGCACAGGAGAGATTGTATTCAATACATTGCCAGGAGAACGAACGGTGCGGGTCGCAAATGTCCATGTTACCGGGATAAGAGATACTTCGGCCACGGTCCTTTGGGCAACAAGCGAGCCAGCAACAAGTATCGTAGAATATGGAACAACAGATGCATACGGATTAAGCATGGGAGCGGATTTTACTACCACAGACCATGCCGTGGTGCTAGCAGATCTCCGACCGCTCACCCTCTACCACTACCGCGTCCTCTCCCTTACGGATGATGGATTAAGCGCAACATCATCGGATAGCGTTTTTCAAACAAGTGTAGATGTCACTCCACCGAGTAATGTTTCGCGTTTTAGGTCTACGCCGGGCGTTCGCCAGATCGCTCTTCAGTGGATGAACCCCCAGGACACAGATTTCGCGTTTGTGGATATCCGTGCGCGCACTGACCGCTCACCAACGAGTAGAACGGATGGGAGGTTTGTCTATCAGGGGGAGGGCAGAACATTTGTAGATACCCAGCTGTCTTCACGAACCCACTATTTTTACACGGCCTTTGCCGTTGATAGATCCGGTAACGTATCTAGCGGTGCGCTGACGGATGCCACGCCTCTTAACGATGTCGTCGTCGTGTCTATACCCCAAGAACGACCAACGTTCCCAGAGCCACCAGCATCACCAGAGGTACCCCCCCGTCCATTACCGAGCGTTCCTTCGTCGTCGCCTCCGCTCGTTCCTCCTCCTGCAACGACGACTCCGCCTCTTTCTTCGCCGCCACCCTTAAATGGGATAACGCCAGTTTCATCAACAGAACCTGCACCTCCCGCTGTGACGGTTACCATTCCTGGCCCTACCGAAGAGACCCCCGAAACTCCCATTAGAATAAGTCCATCTTATACGGCTCTGTCTGGTGGATTAGAGCTCTTTCCTGGTGGGGATGGGGCGTTGGGGGCATTACCTGGGAGACCGCTTACGGTCAGTCTGCCAATATTTGGGATTCCTTCCCTACAAAGTGTTGAGCTTTCCCTAGATTCTGGAGAGCGATATCGCCTCACGCTCTCTCCTCAAGGTGATGCGTATGTTGCAACGTTTACACCTTCTCTTGAAGCTGGCTTGATCAGGATGACCATGTATGCGCGGTTTGAAGATGGACGTACAACAGAGACGGTCACAATGGTGGCGATTCAGCCCATTGGAAGGGTTTTGGAGGCACAGCTCATTGGTCAAGGTGATCGGCCGATCCCAGGAGCTACCGTCAGTCTCTATAAAAAAATAGGGACGAGCTTTGTGCTTTGGGTTGATCGATTCTCTGGTCAGGGAAATCCAGCGCAAACGGATAATCGGGGAAGATACGCGTTTATCGTTCCTCGCGGGGAGTACAGGCTTACTGTTCACAAAGATGGGTACAAAGATAAAACACAAAGTGTCGTTCCAGAACACCAGGTTATCGCGACATCCGTGCGCCTCTATCGGTTACCGTTAAACCTCGTAGCCTTATGGCGATCTCAAAAAACCCCTCAGGAGGGGGTTGGTTCTTTGGGGCGCGAGGTTGGTAACGCCATCGGTGTCGCATTGGAAACAATTCAGACACCTGAGAATAAAATTGTGGCCAAGCAGGTTTTGGCCCCTGTCGTGGCCACGATTGCCGTTGCCAATACAGCAACGGCGGTATCAGCGTTCAATATTCTCAACTATCTTCATTTTTTGTTCACGCAACCCATTTTGCTTTTACGTCGTCGCAAACGGGAAAAATGGGGAGTTGTGTACCATGCTCTCACAAAACAACCTATAGATTTGGCCATCGTCCGTTTGGTTCGTCCAGGCACGAAACTGGTGTTACAGACACGAATTACAGATGCCCTTGGAAGATATAGCTTCATGTCTCCCCCGGGAGAATATGCTATTGAAGTGATTAAGCCCAATTTCCTGTACCCTTCAGTGTTTCTCAAAAATGAACGAGTAGATGGAGACTTCGTGGATGTTTACCACGGAGAAAAAATTCAGGTAAAAACAGCCTCTGCACTCACCGTGAACATTCCGGTTGATCCAGTCGAGCATGCTGAGACCCCACGCGTTGTTTTACAAAAACAGGCATTACGACGCTTTCAGCAGGTGGTGGGGGTGATCGGCATCGTGGCTGCCGTATTCGCTTGGATCATCAATCCTTCATGGGGGATGACGGCGTTCGTAGGGGGACAGGTCGTTCTTTATGCTCTGTTTCATCGTTTAGCGCTCCCTCCTAAGCCAAATGGTTGGGGGATTGTTTACGATGGAGGGACCAAGCATGCACTCGAACGTGTGGTGGTGCGTGTTTTTGACAAGAAATACAACAAGCTACTGGAAACACAGGTGACCGATAAGATGGGCCGTTATGGGTTTGTCGTAGGTAAGAATACGTATTATGTCATTGCGGATAAGACGGGGTACGATCGATACCGCTCAAAAGATATAGACTTTACCGAGCAAGTGCGTGGAACTATTGATAGCAAAATTTGGCTTAGCAGGAAGCAAAGTTAGATTTATACACAGCCTATACACAGGTTATTCATTGTGTTCTGTGAGAGATGGATGGGCATTTTGTTGATCTCTTAGCTAAAGTTCTTCATTACCGCGTATTCCCGTACAATAAAGGAAGCACAGATAGTGTCTGTCTTCATGACAGGAGGAAGGGGTTAGTTATATAAACTGACATGGTCTCCCTTTCTCAAATGATGTGTAGACAGGCGTGGTTTGTGCCTCTGCTCGCGTTGTTCATCCAGATCCTGGAATGTTTTCATGTCCATGCCCTTTTTTGTGTTGTTCATCCATCGTCAGACACGCAAAATAGTGACCTTTGTGTGCGCTCTTGTGTTTGTGCTTGTCATGTTGACCCTTTTCGCTCCCCAGACCAGAGCAGCGAATGGGATCAATCGTCAAGTAAACTACCAAGCGAGACTCCTTGATTCGGGAGGATCGCCTGTCGCTGATGCTACTTACGCCGTAAAGATCAGTTTATATAATGCCTCCACGGGCGGTACGCGTGTTTGGACGGCTACAGGAACGGTAGCCGTGCCAAGTTCATTGAATCTTGCAACGGTTGATGGGCTATTAACGGTTGCCTTGGGAGACACGTCAGGCGGTGGTGGTGCCCAGAACGCCTTAGACAACACGGTAGATTGGAATAGCGACGCCCTCTATCTTGGGATTACGGTTGCTGCGGATGCGGAGATGAGTCCACGTCGCCGTCTGACGGCCGTTCCACAGGCCTTCAATGCCCAGCAATTGCAAGGGATGTCTGCATCTGGGACGACCTATGGTGGCAATGATCTTTTCACCGTTTTCCAAACAACGAATGATGCGGCAACGGGGACGCGTGCCGCGCTCACCGTTCGTTCCAACGGAACATCAAACAGCAACGATCTGTTGTTAAAAGGGGTCAACGACCAGAACACAACCGTACTCACGATCAATCGTCAGGGGAATGCTTCAACGACAGGTCTTTTATCCGTGAATGGAACGGGCACATCCACATTCGTGGGCGCAGTCTCTAGCACGGGTGCGTCTATGGACCAATATCTTAACGTACTTGGAAATACGACTCTTGGTGATATCCCGACGGATCAGGTGATTGTTAACGGGCATATTGCTTCGAGTCTTTTGCCAACAGCTTCTGGGCTGTATGATCATGGCTCCGCACTGTTAAAGTGGAGAACGATCTATGCAGATTCTTCCATCATAGCATCGTCTACCATTACTGATCTCACGATCACGAACTCGACCACTACAAACAGCACAACGACAAACGCCTTTGCGACCACACTTGTGGCAACGACGGTATCATCAACTAATCTTGTTTGGACGAGTGCAACAGGAACAAATGTAACATCTACGTCATTGGGTGTCATAAACCGTCTTTCTAACACCTTTAGTGCTAACTCAATATTGTCCGTTGCGACCACTGTAACGGCAAACGTGCCAACGCCGTTTTTTCTAGCCCTCCAAGGAAGATATCTCTACGTCGTGGATCGTACCGGAGGAACATTTCGTGTTTTTGATGTGAATAATCCAGCGAATCCAACTTTTCTAGGGTCAATAGGGGCGGATGCTCAACCGTCAGCCGTCGCCGTGTCTGGAAGATACGCATATATCACATCATATGCTGGAAGTTTTTTGATTGTCATGGATGTGTCGAATCCGGCCGCACCAACCAAGCTATCTCAGATTTCCGTAACGAATCCTCGAGGGCTTACCGTCGCTGGTTCGTTTGTCTATGTCGCAGAATTCGGGGGGAGTGCTGTAAGTATATTTGATGTGAGTAATCCGGAGGAACCAATATTGACGGGTCGGATTACGGGCTTTACAAGTCCGTGGGATGTAAAGGTCTCTGGAAGATATCTCTACGTGTCCGATAATGGGGCATCAAACATCAAGAAATATGATATTACGAGTCCAAGCAGTCCATCGTTGGCTGGAACGTTTACGTTTGCTAATCCCATTGCTCCTGGGCAAATAACCATTGAGGGAAACTATCTTTATGCTCCAGGAAGTGCATTTTCCGTACTTGATGTGCTGGACATCAGCGGGAGTGGAGCGCCGTCGTTGGCGGCGGAGGTTGGATTGGGGGGACCGTTCAGTACGGATAATGGCATTACGGTCCAAGGAAGGTATGGGTATGTCATTACAACGGATGGTAAGCTTCTCATTTTTGATGTTCAAAGTTCAACAGCACCTGTGTTGTTGAAGACGACCACCCTTGGTGCTGGCCAGCTTGAAGGAGTCGTTGTTTCAGGAAAATATGCGTATATAGGAAATTTTACGAATTCCCTTTTGTACGTCGTAGATCTTGGAGGAGTCGAGACATCTTCTTTGATGGCGCACTCTGCGGAGTTGGGTGTCCTTTCTGTGCGTACGGACACGACGGTGTATGGCTCATTGCAGGTCCATGAGGGCATTACTGTCGGTCAACAGGGACTGCACGCGGACGGTGTTATATCGGCCAGCGCGTCTAGCACATCCAGTACAGCGCGATTCTTGAACACGGGGAGTAAAACGTATGGAAATAATTGGGGGGCGTACATCAATCGATTGGCTGTTGGAAGCAGCATTAATGCGACGGGGACCAATGATTTCATGCAGGTGATTAAATACAGCCAGCTGACGGGGAATGGTTTGTGTATTGATGATACGAATACAGCTGCGACCTGTATGCCGGCTGCCGGTGCCAGTCTTCAGGCTGATGGAACGGTGAATGCCAACGCCTTCGATGTGGCTGAGCGGTATCGGGTGAACGGTGCTGCCACGACGACGGATGTTTTGGTGTTTGATCCAAGCTCGTCTTCAACCATGAAGGTGAGTCCTGGTGTGCCGTACGATCCGCATGTGTCTGGGGTGTATTCCACGCGCCCAGGATTCCTCTTGGGTTTTGGAGATGATGCTCCTGTGGCTCTTACGGGACGGGTGCCAACCAAGGTTTCTACCGTTAATGGGACGATAGCCATAGGTGATCTTTTGACGACGTCTCCCTTTCCTGGTGTGGCCATGAAAGCGACGAAGCCGGGAATGACATTGGGGTACGCGCTTGAAACAGCAAACGGCACATCAACCATCGACGTGTTTATCAACGTTAGTTATTCAGCCGTTGGGCTTCTTCGTAACGATGGAACGGTGGCTGAGCTTACCGATGACGTACGTGTTGCCCCGACGAGGATTGCGACGGCTGAACGTCCTACTGCGGATTCTTGGGGGTTCACCTTCCGTGGCAGTGCCTGGGATGGGACGGCGGCGATCACCTCTGATTTTCGTCTAGTCAATATTGTCACATCTGCGACGTCATCCGCTTTTATGATCATGAATGGGGCTCAAACGTCTTTGCTGAAGCTTGATCAAGCAGGAACGTTGAACCTTGGCGGAGACCTTGTTGTTTCCGGTCGCATTTATCCGGCCTTACGGAGTGGTCCACAGACGAGTACATATCTCTTTTTAGACACCGTTCCTGGTGCTGCAACATCAACGTACATAGCCACAAACGCAGATGGATGGCAGGCGAATGATTCTTATGATTTTGCCGAGCGTTATTATTCTCCAGATCAA
>CAYHOM010000054.1:0-6366 GCA_964358345.1 uncultured Gammaproteobacteria bacterium | reverse complement strand
ACGGCGAAGATTCTTCTTCGCCGTCCTTCCTATGCGTAGATCGTAAGATGTACGCATAGAAGGGATAGAAAAGTCGATGGCAAAGACCATCTCTCAAGATGAAGTACGGCTCGCAGAAGCGTTGCCACGCGTGGTAAATGAGATCGTTGCCATGACGGGGAAGCCCGTCAGACTGGTGTGGGAACACGCCATGCCCACCGCGGCTACAGACTGTGTCTCCACGGTCTACATCAACCCAAGGTATTTCGTCGCTGATGACCAGAGCCTCGGCTATGGGATCGTCTACCACGAGGGTGGACACATCATGTACTCTCCGGAAGGGGTGGCGTTGCTCCGAAAGGCACGTGAGCGTGGAAATGCCTTCCGGATAAATGAAAAGCCCACCCCCCAAGGTGACCTCATGGTCCACATCGTGAATATCCTCCTGGATCGGAAGGATGACCGAGCCACCGCCAAGGCTAGGCCAGGTATCGCCCTCACCTTGCGTCGACGATTGACGACCATTTGTTCCCTCGGGGTTGCCGAAAGTGAGAGAGGATGCATTGATCAGCATCTGGACTCATTGGAAAAAGGGAGTAAAAAGATCGACCGCGAGAAGGAGCGTCTCCGCATCCTGGGGTCGGTCAAACCTTCGAACGTAGGGGAAGACTTCTTTATGACGGTAAAGTGGGGAAAGCGGGCACACACCCCTGAAGGTCACCGCGCACGGCGATACCTCGCCAAGCACCCCTTCACCCATAACACCCCTCATAACGAGGTTCTCCGGACGGCAGAGCACATCATCGACATCCTGTGCAATGCCCCAACGGAACAAGACCTTGATAGGTTGAACCCTCAGGAGTATCGCGAAAAGAAGGAGCACGCCGAACGACGAAGGAAGGAGCTCACCGGCAAACTCGCTCAACCCGTCAGGTTGGCTATGCGCATGGAACATGGCGAAGGCATCTCTCAAGATCCAGGCGCGGCACGTCTGAATGGTCTCGCCGCCAGAGTCATGATCCAGTTCCTTCAAAGTGGAAGGAAGAAGAGTGTCGATCAGCTTCTTCAACAACTCAAGTTCCCTTCTAGGATGGCGGGGGTTGGGCCCACCTTTCGCCCTCCAAAGGTGAAGCTCACGAAGGTTCCTCAAGATCCCAAACACGCACCTTTCTACGAAACATTGCGCGCGGGACTTGAGCCGGAGATTCGCCTCTTGGTAGAACGGTTGCGTCGACTGGATTCACCGACGGAGTACACCCTGTTCGGCCAGGACGATGGCGAGCTTGATCCCAGCGAAGCAGCCAGGATCGCAACCGGTCTTCCCGGCATCTATACCGACACGGTGGAAGAGCGGGACATCGACGCACGCATCGATCTTGCTCTCGACACCAGCGGATCGATGACAGGCAAACCCCTGGAAGAAGCAAAGCGGGTTTGCGTCATGTTCTCCGAAGCCCTTCGTGCCCTGAACAAGTGCTGCGAGGGGAACCTCTGGGCCTATGACTCAACGGCGGTCCTGGATCTCGGGAAACCAGGACCAAGCGCGGGCATCGGATCCCTCGTAACCCATGAAAATAACTCTGACACCGACATGCTCGGTTATGTCGGACAGGCCATCGCTTCATCACGACGACGACAAAAAATCATTCTCGTTGTGTGTGACACCGGTCCGGATGATGCGAAGGAGGTCTACCGAATTTCTTCGGAGCTTTGCGCCCGAGGGATCATCGTCATCCACCTCTTGGTCGGAGTTCATGCCACGCCCAAGATCTACCCTCATGAAGTCCTATTCTCGAGTATGCGAGAGCTCGTCACCGAGTTCAGCACTCTCCTTAGCGGTATCTTCAAAGCCCTTCACTAGACAGCGTCCTTACGCTGTCTTTTCATCTCATTGATCTTCGTGAATCAAGTGAATATGTCTGTCATCCCCGCGAAAGCGGGGATCCATGAGAAAGACGGATGGATTCTCGTTTGCACGAGAATGACAGGGGTAAGCTCATTTATGCGAAGGTAAATAAAACCTTCAAAAATTTGACGGAATAACGATGGTCTGGCA
Organism: uncultured Gammaproteobacteria bacterium; assembly: GCA_964358345.1. Lineage (GTDB taxonomy): Bacteria > Patescibacteriota > Patescibacteriia > 2-12-FULL-60-25 > 2-12-FULL-60-25 > CAYHOM01. The sequence goes on along the minus strand of CAYHOM010000054.1, from coordinate 4,331 downwards.
CGCTCGGTAAGCCTAGGCCACGGTAGGGAAGAACGAGTAACGGAAATGTAGAGGCCACTCTGGTGGCAATGGAAAGACAGAACTCCCGGTACCGTTTCTCAATCGGATCTCCTCTCCGCCGACCATGGGTGACTCACGCGAGCTGAGCCCAACACACCGGTCTTCGTAACGCGTTGATCCACCCATCCGTTGGGAGCACTTGCTCCCAGTACCACGGTCGCCCATCCATCGAAAGGTGCCGCGCTCCTGGGCAGGATGCGCACGTCGCACCACCGACTGGATCGCTCGCCGAAAGGCATCCGCGACATACGGGTGAACCGTTGGTCCTCAACCTCAACGTTGAAACGGGGAACGGACCACACACAACATGGCACGATGTGAACCGCCGGTGGACACGCTCCTGTCGCACGGAAGCCCCGAAATGACGGGCAACCAGCACGTGAGCGGAAGGCGTTACTTCCTTCGTCCGGTGGCGCACTGCGGAGCAGGTGCCTAGGACGATCGTGGGCACGCCGGTCCACATGCAACACCTTTATCCCGATGCAGTTATGCATGGGGATTTTTCAATTTCAACAACATGCTTATTCCATTAAAAAATCATTCCTTCTTTTTCTGTTCCCAGTCGATGGGGGCTTTCCAATGCTGTGCCTGAGCCCAAATAGCATCGTACATGGCCCGAAAAATGTTCACCATTTCCTGATTTTCAACAATTATCCCCAGTCCAACCGTTTGAGTCGAAAATACATACATCCGAGCACCTACCAGACAGACATTCCCACTAAATGGACATCGATCGTACGGGATCTCACGGACTTCATAAGAGTCCCGTGCAAAATAGGGAGGGATCATACCCGGTTTAATAGCTAGAAGGACTCGACCACGTGTTCGTGAGGAAAATTCCTCGCGCGTTCCTTCATCCAACTTTGACAATTCCTGTAGCGGCTCATCGATCGCCGCAAGCTCCCAGATAGGATTGCGCATCTGCATCATTTCCTGACGAACCTGTTTTAACGCATCTTCCCCTTCAAAAAATCGGACACGAGGTTTATCTGTTGCGGCTTGAAAGATCGCCATCAATCTTGGCAGACTTGCCTGCAATCGACGTTTCTTACCTTCGATATGGGCAACTTCTTCTTCAAGGAGCTGCGTCAGGCGTTGTGGGTTTTCTGCGGCAAAAAACGTCTTTTTTCCTTTTTCAAAATGAGAGGCAAGCCCCCGTTTTTTCAAGAGTTCAATCATGACATAGGTGGTAGAACGATTGACGCCTGCTTTTTTTGCGATGTCCTGAACGCTCGCGGGACCAAGTTCTAACATAGCCATATAAACATCCGCTTCTTTAAAAGAGATCCCGATCTCGGCTAAACGGGTACGAATGTCATCCAACATAATTGGTGAGAGAAATTTAGGACCAGTCCGTCAAATACGCGAACGTCTCACGAGCCGTCTTCTCCCAGGTATACTGCCGGCACCAGGCCAGACCACGCTCACGCAGATAGTGTGCGTAGGCGTCATCGTTCATATACTCCACTAAGCGTTGGACCAACTCATCCACCTGAGCCGGATCAAACCATAGTGCCTGTTCCTCACCCACTACCTCTCGCAAGGATCCACCGCGTGAGCAGATCACCGGGCAGCCGCAGGCCATGGCCTCAAGCGGTGTGACGCCGAACCCTTCATACCATGCTGGATGCACCATGGCCTTTGCGCCAGACAGAAGGGCGATCTTTTCTTCTTCGCTCACATATCCTGTCACATGGATCGCTTCATGCGCCGTACTACGTTCTATCTGTCGCATGAGCTCGTCGATCCCCACGCCCGGCAGCCCAGCCAACACAAGTTGCAGAGGATCACCCACACCACGTATCGCCTTGTACCGCGTAAAAGCCTCAACGAGGGTGGCCACATTTTTCTTTTTCTCTAAACGACCAACGTAAATGAGGTACGGGAAAGGGATGCGAAGACGGGTCAACATTGGGGTAAAATCCAGAGCAGACATCGGTGTGTAACGCTCATGATTCAATCCAAGATGGGTCACAAAAACACGCGCAGGATCCGCAGCATAGAGCTCCACCAGCTCCGCCTTGGAAAACTCAGATACCGTCAGAATACGACTTGCGCGTTTGACGATATCTCGCGTGCTCCATTCAAAAAAGTGCCGCGGAGCGGATGTCTTCATGCTTGGTACCCGATTGAACCCGGGGTAAAGATCGGGTCGACGTGCAAAACCAACATCATGAACGGTTACCACCGTGTGGCGGGGAATGACGCGCGGCAAGACATGGGCAGGCACAAACAACACCTCTGGAGGATGGCGCCACATCTCATAGGATAACCGAAGTTGCGTCCAAAGATAGGTCGGCGGCCAAGCAAGACGCACTTCGTGCCAGTTGGAGGGTCCACGCTCAAGTCCATGGGCAAGCGGCGTATTCCCATACAACAACCAAGAATGATCCTCCGCCTCTGGCAGAGTTTTTAAGGTCTGGACCAAATGGTGGGCATACCATTCCACACCCGTTTTTTCGGATCGATTCGCTCGCGAAGCCTCAATCCCAATACGCATGCCTGCATGATAACACATTCCTTCCCCATAGCGGGTGGCCCTGAGGCGGGGACCCCGACAGCACGCAGATACACGGAACGTGATCGAGTACTGACGGGGTGCTGAGGGGACAGGACCCGTTATGGACGAGAAACAAAAAAAGACAAATAGAGAGGTCCTTCTTACGAAGAAAAAATACTGCGCTTGTAGGACTCCAAATTCTCAAGAGCGATCCCCGTACCCTTTGCAACACACAGTTGTGGGTTGTCAGCGACAAACGCCGGCACACCTGTCGCTTCCGCAAAAAGACGGTCTAAGTTGCGCAACTGTGATGATCCCCCTGAAAGCACCATCCCTTTTTGCATGACATCCGCTGAGAGCTCCGGGGGTGTTCCGCGGAGCACCTCTTTGATGGCTTCGATAATCCCCTGCAATTCATGCTGGATAGCATCCGTCACATCGTCACTCGATACCGTAATCACCCTGGGAAGGCCGCTGACCATATCTCGCCCCTTGACTTCAAGTTCTAGCTTTTCTTCTAAATACAGGGCTGAACCTATCCGAATCTTAATATCCTCGGACGTACGTTCGCCGATGGCTAGTCCATATTTTCGACGCACATGTTCTTGAATGGCCGTATCAAGTTTGGTCCCGCCAATACGCACAGACGCAGAAGAAACGATCCCTCCCAAAGAAATGACGGCGATTTCCGATGTTCCGCCACCGATATCAATAATCATATGGCCGGACGGTGAACCAATCGGGATATCCGCTCCGATGGCCGCAACCACCGGTTCTTTGATGATGTACGCGGCCTTGGCACCAGCGGACAAGGTCGCATCGATGACGGCACGTCGTTCAGTCGAGGTAATTCCTCCAGGAACGGCCACCATGACTTCTGGTCGAAAAAATCGCACACCCCCTACCGCTTTGTTAATAAAATAGCGCAACATAGCCTCGGTCGTCCGATAGTCGGCAATCACTCCATCCTTCAAGGGTCGTTTCGCCACGATACTGTCCGGGGTACGGCCTAGCATCTCCTTCGCCTCTTTCCCGACCGTTAGCACTTTTTTATCAATCAAGGAAATGGCAACTATGGATGGTTCATTAATAATGATCCCTCTTTTTGGCATGTAGACGAGGACCGTGGTTGTCCCAAGATCGACACCGATTTTTTTTCCAAACATAGGCGAAAGAAAGACGGGCACTCATTCCACAGATGAGAGCCTTTGTGGACAAAAAAGCATCACTGAGTTGGAACGAGCTCTATTTCTGTGAGGATATCCTTCTGCACCGGCTGCGTTTCTTGATAGCGTGCATCGCCAAAAAAATGTTTCTGTTCTGCCGGGATGGCCGATAAGATGTTCTTACCGAAATTGAGATCAAGCGTCAATGCAGAAAGAGATCCTGGCTGGCGTTGAACCAACAATGTGTACTTATCTGATACTAACGACGTCATGACGGATGGAGGGAGTTCATACGTAAAACTTAGCGTACGCGTCTCGCCCGGCTCGACCGCCCAGAAGGCTCCAAAAACCGTTTTTCCAAGGTCATGCATGACATCAACCACCCCCTCTACCACGCGACCTCCTGTTTTTGTTTTGTCATTCAACATGGCTCCAGAACTCCCAATAAGCCGACTCCCCTCTGGAACATAGATACGGACATAGTCACGATACCGAGTATAACGCCAACTGATCGAACGGTTCGTATTACGATACGTCAACGTGACCGTTGCGCGGGGATGCGCAGGATCTCGTCCATCCAATTGATACAGGCCCCGTTTCTCCAT
>CAYHOM010000053.1:0-6688 GCA_964358345.1 uncultured Gammaproteobacteria bacterium | reverse complement strand
CCTTTCTCAACCTTCTCCCCCTCCCCACCGGAGGTCATCCACAAAAAGCCAGCATAGAGCACAATGACGACCATGATCATGGCCAAGAAACCCAAACTGATGTTGATGATTTTCGCAGCGATCATTCGAGGATCGGCCGCCGTCAAACCCGTTGCAGCCCCAACGGCTCGTAAGCCCGCTGTATCAACCTGTGCAGATACGGAATGTATCGGCATCAACACAGACCCCCAGGCAATGAGGGTGAGGCTGAGAAGGCCACAGAAGGCCAAGCGAGAAAGAGACGTCATGGAAATGGAGATTATGGGGTACGGATAGGATAGGGACAAACACCTGTGGAGGCACGACCATTGCAACAACTTGGTCCGACACAACGCTCGGAAGCGGACGGATTGAAACAGTTCTGATACAGGTTCTGAATTCCCGAAAAATAGAATGGGTAATACTCGGGAGCGACCGCCCCAGGTAACGTAGAGGTCGCCGGAAGATACAGCCTATGCCGTATCAGAGCGCGTCCAGCCACTGCTTCATCCATAGAGGTAGCGATCCCTCCCGTGCTGTTCAGCAAGCGATGGTGTACCGTCCACCAGAAGGTGTCACGCAAGGCGTCATCTTCATTTGTACGGATAAGAACGGTATCGGATGTGAGCGTTGATGTCTGAAGAATACTGTCGAAATCCGCTTGCGGAGGCTGATCCAGGGGGATGCGACTAGCACCACCCGTGCCAGCACGCCATTCGGTATGTTTCCCCGTTTCCGGCAACGTAGCGTGAATTCTCGGCGGAATAAGATTCGGACGATCAGAGGTCCCAAAGCGCCAAACAGGATCCAGTCCATAGGCGTCATCTCCCGTAACCGTATCGGCTGCGGACCCCTCCGTACGACCATTATTGTTGCCATCTAACGAATTACCCACCATATCGGTGATGCCGTCGTATCCCGAACGGGTGAGTTCGGCTAATGGCGGACTTGTGGATAGGCTAGCCGCATGCACCACAAGGTCAATCGTAGAACTGGCTGGCAAACAAAAGATCTGTTTACCACAAGAATTCACCCCGCAAGGAACATCCGTTGTAAATTCGACCGTGGAGTAGTTGTTACTCGATATAAATTGACCACGCACACGACTCGCAGGAGATCCAGCGGGACTCAGCAAAGCTCCCATGACATCAATCGTCGTGCTAGAGGCCGTCGTAGGATCAATCGGTTCACTAAAATTGATTTGTACAACAATGTTGGGAGCATATACTCCCCCTGACCGTGGAATGACGGAGATAATCTGGGGCGGGGTAATATCCATCACGCGCGAAACCTGGAAGGACCATGTATATCCAGAGGAGAATGCTCCACTGAAAGCAGGGGTTCCGTCTTCTCGTAAAAGCCCGCTCAATCCAGCCAAGAGTTTGACGGTATAACCCACCTCCATCGTTGGACTTCCGATGGGATTTACTGGACGCAACACAAACGTTTTACGATCTGGGGTATAACGCACGCGCACATCAGCGGTACGTAGCGCAGCAGAAACGGTGCTTGAGGTGGGGAAAATTTTTATGACGGCATCGTTTAACCCATCAGGATCATCACTCGGATCCGTGGGCGTCCCCCCATCGGTCCAATCCCGAATGAGAGAACTAAGACGCATAGGTTCCTTAAAGGTAATGACCACAGGCGTATTGCGAGGGACTTCTGTGGCGTTGCGTGCTGGGAGATGATTTTCAATGATACCTCCTCCCAATGACCCTGCGGCACTGGGGAGACCAAAGCCACGCCCCGGGCCAAGACCGCTTATGCCGATTCCTTCATCGATATTACGTAATTGGTTCAAAATAAACCGCGTGATGGCGAAGGCGGAGGCAATAATCAACATCCCAATGACGGCATTCCGAATATACAACTGAGCCTTCTGGGTTTTTTCCATCTCTCCCCCAGCCGTCATCCATAAAAAACCTGCATACAGGAGAAGGCCGAGGAGAACGATACCCACCAAGCTCAGAGCGACATAGATAATCCGCCCAATGATCGTAGGGAGGTCGGCGGATGCACGTCCGATGCCGGCGGCCGTAGCCACGGTCTGAACATTGGCGGTGGAACGTGTTATTTGAGCATGGGCATCACCATGGAGAGCAAAGCTGCCCACAACACAAAGAGCCGCAACCAGAAAGAGCAGGATGACTCTGCTTCCTTTGGTCACGGCACTGTGCGTGGAACCTTTCTCAGGCATGGAGAAGAAAGATCCGATAGACATGCAAGGTAAAAAATTAACTCCCAAGAACTTTTTGAACGATCAACCGAACCTGATTCCCATCTGCACGGCCCTGTACCACCTTCATGGCTGCCCCCATCGCTTTTCCCATATCCGTTGCCCCAGATGCTTGCACGGCTTGGGTCACAAGAAGCTCCAGCTCTTCCACGGGGAGCGCGGGGGGGAGATAGGTTGCTATGAGATCAATCTCCCGCTGCTGACGCTCTACCAGATCCCGACGACCGGCGTTGGTAAAGTCAGAAAGGGCATCCTGATATTGCTTGATCATCATCTTGAGGACCGCGTGTACCTCGACTTCTTCCAACACATGCTGAGCATCAATCTGTTTGTTTTTCAGAGCTGTTCGCACGAGACGAAGAACAGACAGCCTCAATTCATCCTTCGTTTTCATCGCCTCTTTGAAATCAGCGTCAATGTGTTCAAGAGTAGTCATGCGGGTAGAAATTATGGACGACGACCCATCGTGCGCTTCTTTGGATCTTCTTTGAGCTGACCCGTTTTCGCAAGATACGTATACTGTTCCTTCTTTTGTTCACGACGCAAGGCACTGACCCGACGTTGATTACGATTCTTTCCACCGCTGTAAAATCGACGCCCTTCTTTTTTCTGTTCTTGCGCCGTTCCACTCTGACGAAAGCGATTCTGAAAACGACGCAATAATGCATCAAACTGTTCGCCTTTCTTTCGTTTCACTTCAACCATACAACACACTCCTTTCTATAAAATGAGGATCACTGGTTCCGAAAAGATCTTCGGTCAATGTCTCCCTCATCCTACCGTTCAAATGGAAGAACGTCAATTTTATACGGATCGGTGGGTATCCATTTTTTTATGGATCTCGTGGATCAATTTTTTCACGTCTACCGTTTCCTGAGTACCGGCATCCATATCCCGAATGATGGCCGTTCCATCTAAGACTTCCTTTTGGCCGATCACGACCGCCCACTTGGCTCCACGTTTATTCGCTTGCTCCATCTGTCCTTTGATAGAAGACTTGGCGAACGCCTCTCCAACGGGGATCCCAGCACGACGAAACTCCTCAAACAACGCTAAGCATTTCTTACGCCCCATTTCACCCAATTGGGCGAGAAAGACCTCAATTTTTCCAGGAGCCAGAGAAACAGGGCTTTTTTCTTTCAATCGAGAAGCAATGCGATCTAATCCAAGAGCGAATCCTGCGGCCGGCGTTGGACGTCCACCGAGCAACTCCACCAATCCATCATACCGACCACCGCCTCCAAGAGAGGACTGTGCCAATTCCTGATCATCGCTCGCGGCATATAACTCAAAGACGGTCTTCGTGTAATAATCCAGCCCTCGCACAAGGTAGGGGTCCAACTGATACGGCACCCCAACTTCATCCAGATACTCGAGTACGTGCATGAAATGGGTTTTTGATTCCTCGTCCAACCAATCCACAATCTGTGGCGCTTCCGCCTTTAACTCTTGCGTGGCCGGATCTTTTGAATCCAACAAACGCAGGGGATTTTTTAGCAACCGTTTTTTGTCATCTTCTGATAATTTATTGCGCTTACTACGGAAGTAAGACACCAGGGCATTTTTGTAGTTGGCTCGTGATTCCGGCGTCCCGATGGAATTAATACGGACGGTCGCATCGATCCCAAGCTCATTCAAGATATTCCATGCCATCACCACCATCTGGGCATCGACCACCGCATCCGCCTCACCAATACATTCAAACCCTGCCTGATAGAACTGGCGGAAACGTCCTGCCTGCGGTCGATCATGACGAAACATGGCTCCCAAGTACCAGAGTTTCACGGGCTGTGCCAAGTTCAGCATGCCATGGTGTACGTAAGCCCGAACCACAGAGGCCGTCCCCTCTGGACGAAGAGCCACATGTTCGCCTCCAGCCGTTTCCCAACTATACAATTCTTTCTCCACAATATCCGTAGCTTTTCCAACGCCACGGACAAAAAGACTGGCGTCTTCCACCATGGGTGTCTCGATACGGTCATAGCCATATGCCCGTGCCATAACCTCGACCTTATCAGCCATGCGTTGCCAGTAGGGTTGGTCGTTGGGCAAGAGATCGCGCATCCCACGAACAAGGGCGATCGGATGCATCCCTTTCTTTGGAGGGAGGGGGGGCTGAACATCAGGGGTGACGCCCGCTGTTTTTCCTTTCGTGTCGTTATTTTTGGATTTGGAGAAGTTCATAGGAGAAGAGAGCTAGTGGGTAAAGATGCGCCTAGAGATACATGGAGGAGGGGTTCTATGCCTATGGCAAATGTGCGTAGGTCGGCGTATGAAACACCGTCCATCGATCGATGGGTAGTCCACGAAGCCAGACACGCCCCACGACCAACGATCGTGACACGGCTCCAAACGTGCGCGAGTCAAGACTCGATGGACGGTTATCGCCCATGAGAAAATACTGTTCGGCTTTGAGCGTAACGGTCTGCGGAGGCGAATTGGTCTCATGCGTGAGGTAGGTCTCCTTTAAGAGCACCCCGTTCGGATGGGCATCATTATAAATGCGCACGTTCCCGTTCGCGATCTCAATCGTTTCTCCCGGGAGCCCGATCACGCGCTTGATAAAAAATTGGCTTGGATCTTTTGGATATCGGAAGACAACAATTTCTCCACGTCCTGGGTCATGGAAGCGGTAACTCAGTTCATCAATAATGAGGTATTCATGATCATAAAAGTTTGGCTCCATGCTGGCTCCCTTTACATAAAAGGGGGCGGCGACAAAAAAACGGATAGGAATGACGATCACGAGGGAGATGAGGAGAATCTGGAGGATCTCGAGAACGAATGAAGCACGCGTTTGTTCTCTATCTTGGGTTTCTACCGAGGGTCGAGGACGTCGTGAAAAAGGAAAAGGCATAGACGAGAGGTTACGTGTTTTTTGGATGATTGTCGAGAGCTATACGGGCGGTGCGTCGAAAAAAAAGAAGGGCCCACCACTGTCGATAAGTAGGGAGCAGAACAACCAACCAACGTTCTAAAAGACGCATAAGGACAAAGAAACCTCCTACCGTAAGAGAAATACCCAGGATGGAAAGACAAAAACTTGGCCAGATATGCCAGGCAAAACCCACGAACCAGGGATACGCAAGAACCGTGAGAAGAAGACTCATTCTAGGAATGGTATACCAGGCATCGTAGAGAGCACTCACGGCACGGGTGGGAACAGGTGACGGACACTTTCCTCGTTCATGCCAACGTTGATAGCGCGTATAAGCACGAACCCATACGTGCAGCAAAAAACTGAAAAAGGGGAACATGAGTGCCATTCCCGTGGCAAACCCTGCCCATCCAACCATTCCTCGTCGCCAAAGATAGATACTCAAAAGAATGCTACTTGCCCCACCGACGATGCTTAACATGGTCCATTTCCATCCCTTCCTTTTTCCCATGGATAGCACCCCACGCAAAAGATCCGGCTGACCTCGATCACATAAACATGAGCGTAGACCGTGCCAAGATGACCAAGCGGCAAGATGATGGTTTAAGCACTGCATGGTCCGGACCATATCCGGAGAAATCCCCTTTCGCCTGACATCAACCAGGACCAGTTGAACCGCCTGATCTCTTTGTTGTAACAAGGTGTGAAGATGCGCTTGGAGGGAAACCCCCCGATCGCGTGCGACGGCCACCTCTTCGTCGGATATAAGGGGACCCTGACCGCCGAGCCACCAGTGAGCCAACCATCCGTGACATGTCCCTGCCTGGGTATGACGAGCAACGGCTTCTATGGCCGTTTGTACATCCGGGGGCGTCGATGATTGACGCATAATTAGGAGAGCAAACCCTTGTCGCAAAAGCGAACGCATAGATTCCTCGTCTGTTGGATAGAACATCCGTAAAAAAAGGATCTCTGCCGGCACACTACGTCGCGCGGCAAATACAGACTCATCTGAAAGGAGCAGGGTCCTGTACATGAGAAATAAAGATAGGGACTTACCTTTTCCATTCCTTTATGGCCGTCTCCCACCGTTCTAGGGTCCCACAATCATACCATTGTCCAGGCAAAACGCATCCTCCCAAACGATGGCTAGCAACGAGCTGTGGAAAAAGATCGTACTCCACCCTGAGCATCCTATTTTCTCTGTCCCCTTCGTGGAACACGGATGGTTCAACGACATATAATCCTGCGTTCACCAGGTTGGATGTCGGTTGTTCCGGCTTTTCCTGATATGCCACGATACGTCCATCTTGGAGCGTAGCAACCCCGTAGTCTTCTGGGTTAGGCACCTCACGAAGAGCTAATGTAGCTGCATGAGAAGGATCGCGCCGCATATACGCATCATGGGTAGAAGCCAGAACAGCAAGATCAAATGATTTCAATTCATCGGCGTTCGTGATGAAGAGGGGCTCTGTCCCCAGATAATCCGTAAGGTGGTGCACAAATGCCCCCATGGTCCCGAGGGGAGTTGGTTCGACCCAGAGATCTATCTT
>CAYHOM010000052.1:0-6812 GCA_964358345.1 uncultured Gammaproteobacteria bacterium | reverse complement strand
GCGCGCTTCGTTCGGGACGAAGAGGCCGTGGGTTCAAATCCCACTAGCCCGACCATCAAGGAAATCACCTTGTAAGAGGAAGTCGCTGAATGGCTGTAAAAGGCTAACATCAGCGACTTTTTCGTTTAAGGTTAGGCTCCAACATTTTTTTCGCTTTGTTCCATCACTTTTTCTTTGGGACCTGACCCCGAATGCCCCTCCAACCGTTGACAAAATCGTCTTTTTCTGTTATTGTCCTCCCTTCAATAGCCATCCGTGAGAGGCCGAAATAAACACTTTTTGCATCTCACGGCGCCACAATCCTAGAGATTGCTGCGTGTCGAATTCAATCCACCCAGGGACAAACGTCCCCACCGTACAACACGGTGCAATGCTTCGGAGGTTCGTCATGGTCAAGGTCCTCGTTCTCTGTCTCCCGGCCTTTGCCCTCCTTTACATTACCGGATGCGGTCGTTCGCAGCCGGCACCGTACATCTCTGAACCGCCCTCGCCAGTCCGCATCATGGTAGTTCCAACCGCCCAACGATATATGGACATGGTGGGTGACGGACGTATCGACGTGTCCGTCTTCGGAGATTTCGTCCGCCAGAACATCCGTGGAGAGATCGTGCAGAACCCCGACCTCGCCAGGTCCCATGCCGAGGAATACCCGTATACCTGTGCCATCTCCCGCCATCAAGGGGAGGAAAGGTGCACGGGCGCAGCGGCGGAGAATGGTCGCATTTCGCTCAGGCTGCGCCACTGGGACCGGGCACCCCTGACAGCCGATGACTGTCGCGATCTCGCAGCAATGGTCGTCGCTCGTCCTCGCGGTGCGATCTGCTGGTTCTACGCCCTGACGTTGGACCATATCGAGGCGGACGGCCATGGGTGCTCCTACAGGATCACCGAAACCCACAACTAAAACAACAGAAGCTGAGGCTGTATAGCCTCCCTGCCCGCTTCTGCATAACTCCCCACAGCGCGAACTCGCCTGTGGGGTTCGTCGTTTTTAAGCAGGACTTTCACGTTCGATCCCTTTGTCATCCTGAGTGAAACGAAGGATCTGGGCGATCATTCTTCGTTCATAGGGTGAGATCCTTCACTCCGTCGAACTTCGCTCAGGATGACACAAGGGTGAGAAGTTCCTCGTTACCCTCAGTATTAAGAAGGGGGAAACCGGGTGGGTTCTTGTGGACGAAAGGCGTTGGGCCCATGTATGAAAAAACTCCGCCGGGGCAGGAGTTTGGAGGAGATTGATTTTTGATGGGGATAAAATACCTATTTTAGTGGCTGGACCATCTCTCCGAAGACCTGGAGAAGCAGCTCGTCTGCCTGGGGACGAGGCGTCCTGACAGGCGGTGCATCCGAGGACTTCTCAATACATTGGCAAAGCATCTCCCGCTCATCAACCTTGGTACGCAACTGTAGTGCCTGGAGTTCTGCCATCAGCCGCAACAACGTCGAACGTAACAGGAGGTGTTGGGCCCTCTCTTCCGCATCCTGCATCGTCGCTTCACTATATTCCGCACTCTCGCCATTCTCGTCCCTACCATGAGGAGCGTGATGCAGAAGATGCATATAAGCCTGGTGAAGAGTTGTTTCCATCTCATACAAGGAGCACGCTCGCCTCCTCCTTGCGCCAACAGGAGTCAGACCGAGGGACGGGAACGGAAAGAGCCTCATCATCCCATCTAGTACCCAAAGGATACGAAGCTGCATGTCGACTTCTGGGAAATACACTGCCAAAACGGAGTCCCCGCTCACCAGACCTCCATCATCCATCATATCGATGCCCGTGACATCAAAGAACTGTTTCAAGGCGTCAACGAAATTTACACGGAGGAGCTCCGCTGCCGTCAAAGAGGACGAAGGAATGAGAGAGGACACGGCCACCTCCTTATGTCAGACCTATCTGTGTAGATATCGGGAAACTCCCCGACTGTCAAGAAAATTGACGTTCGGCCTTGTTTCTGCTACTCTCTCCTCAGATGGCCCAAATTGGGTCTTTTAAAAACCATCATTTCTTATGTCCTTCGTTGATTCCATCGTCAACTACTTCCGTACATCCAAGGCAGAACTTGAAAAAGTTTCCTGGCCTTCCAGAAACGATACCGTGCGCTACAGTGCCCTCGTCGTTGCGATCACGATCGTCACCGGCGTTTTTTTCACGGCCCTCGATTTTGGCCTGCACGAAACCGTGGAATCGGTCCTCTCACGTAAGACCGGGGGTACAGCGACACAGACCGAAGAGATTCCCGTGACAACCACCTCCACCCCAACAACGCCCGCCTCTTCTCCAGCGGTGGAAGCCGTCACACCAAAGGGTCTTCCTGCGGATGTAAAGGTAGAAGCACTTCCGACGACGCCCGCTCCTGTCAAATAATTCCGTCACGTTTTTTTGTCCTATGCCAAAACAAACCTCGGATTACGGACGTCGCTGGTACGCCATTCACACCTACTCTGGATATGAAGAAAATGTCGCCAATAACGTTCGCCAGCGTATTGATACGCTGGGAATGCAAGACAAAATTTTTCAGGTGCTGGTTCCAAAAGAAAAGAAGGTAAAGATCAAGAACGGCAAGCGACGCGTCATTGAAGAAAAAATTTTTCCAGGCTATGTCCTGGTTGAGATGGTGGTGAACGATGAATCTTGGTACGTCGTCCGTAATACCCCCAACGTGACGGGATTCATCGGGGCCGGCACCACCCCGACCCCCCTGTCTGATGGCGAGATCGAAGCCATCATGAAACGAACAGGTACGACCGAAGAACCACAGGTAACGATCGACTTACAACCTGGTATGGCCGTCAAAATATCCGAAGGGCCCTTCAAAGGATTTGAAGGAAAAGTCAATGAAATCGATGGTTCTCACGGGAAAGTGAAAGTTCTTGTGAGCATGTTCGGCCGAGAAACACCGTTAGAGCTTGACTTTACCCAAGTAAAAAAGGTGTAATCTGCACACTTGATGTGACGTCGCTGTTACCACGGACACATCAGATTATCTCCTCCTATTAACCTATGGCAAAGAAAATTAAGACGCTTATCAAAGTCCAGGTCGTAGGTGGCAAGGCCACACCCGCTCCCCCACTTGGTCCTGCTCTCGGTCAACACGGGATGAACATCGCGGAATTCTGTCAGCGTATTAACGCCGCGACCCAGGACCGTGCCGGGGAAGTGGTTCCAGCCATCATCACTTTATATGAGGACCGTTCCTACACCTTCATCTTAAAAACAGCGCCTGTCGCTGAACTCATCAAGAAGGCGGCGAAGATTGAAAAAGGCTCTGGAAAACCTCTGACCGAAAAGGTTGGCAAGATCACCAAGGCCCAGGTCCGAGAAATCGCCGAAAAGAAAATGCCTGACTTGAATAGTCACACCGTAGAGTCAGCCATGCGTCAAGTGGAAGGTACGGCTCGTAACATGGGGGTGACGATTGAAGGGTGATCACCCCATTAAAACACTTTGGAAAACCAAAGTGTTTTAATATTCAACCCTTGACCAAGTAACCATTTTCTCCTATCATCTCGCCATTAATCCATCCTCTGTGGGACTTTGCCGATAAGACCGGCGGAGGTCCGAACCACGTTGTATGTCGCACGGAAAACGCTACGAAGAGGCCAGAAAACTGGTTGACCCGAAGAAGGGATATGCCTTGATCGAGGCCATTGAGCTCATCCAAAAGATCACGAAGACTAAATTTGATAGCTCAGTCGAAGTCCACGTAAACCTCGGGATTGACGTCAAGAAGGGAGACCAGCAAGTCCGTTCGACCATCATATTCCCTCACGCTACTGGCAAGACCAAAAAGGTGGCTGCCTTCGTCTCTGGAGACAAAGAGAAAGATGCAAAGGAGGCCGGGGCAGATCTCGTCGGTGGAGAAGAATTGATCGCCGAGATCGCGAAAAGCGGGAAGACCAACTTCGACGTGGCCGTGGCGACACCAGACATGATGGTGAAACTTTCCAAGATCGCAAAGATCCTTGGTCCATCCGGGCTCATGCCGAACCCGAAGACAGACACGGTCGGACCAAACGTCAAAAAAATGGTTGAGGAAATTAAGAAGGGAAAAGTTTCCTTCAAAAATGATACACAAGGGAACCTCCACCAAGTGATTGGGAAGATCTCAACCCCCGCAGAAAACCTCTCTGAAAATTTCACTGTTTTCATCGAGGCTGTGAAAAAAAGTAAGCCCGCCTCCTCCAAAGGAACCTACCTCAAATCTGTCACCCTCAAGTCCACCATGGGACCTGGGGTACATCTCGACCTCGGTCGTCTCGCCTAATCGAACCCCCTCAAGAAAAAACCCCTGTCGTCATGACAAGGGTTTTTTCTATCCCCAGTCTTCCTTGTCCAGCTCAAAACACGAATGCTAAGGTCTGGCGCGATATGCCACAGCGACAAGGTGCCGTCCCCTACCAGCTCATCCGCGAAATGATGCAGAGCGGGTACATCCAAGGCGCGGATCCGTCCATGATTCAGCCCGCTTCTCTGGATCTCCGGATTACTGACACGGTGTATCGCATGCGCGGCTCCTATCTCCCTCGCAAGAACGAGACGATCGCTGACATCGTATCTCGCGGGGCTCTTTTTCCCCATCCCATTGATCGTCCCCTTGAACAGAACGGCATCTACCTTATCAAACTCCAGGAGTCTCTTTCTCTTCCACCAGGCATCCACGCGACAACAAGTAACAAAAGCTCCTCTGGGCGTATCAACTTCCGCGGTCGCCTTATCGTTGACGGGGTCCCCCGTTTCGACGAAGTTCCCGCCGGTCACCACGGCTGTCTCTGGATCGAAGTTGTTCCAAAATCCTTTCCCGTTCTCCTCCACCCAGGAGACCGCATCAACCAGATGCGCTTTTTTCATGGCGATCCACGACTGAGTAATCTCGAACATCGCATGGCGTATGATCGATTTCACCTCCTGCGCGATGCCATGGGTAAACCGATCGATCCCACGGAAGAATATGTCGGTCGCGGCATCACCATGACCGTCGATCTGAGCTCCATTGAGACGATTGGTTGGCAGGCGAAAAACACCGCCTGGAACGTTCTCGACACCGCTCGGTATGACCATGATCCTCAAGATTTTTTTGATCCTGTTCCTCGTCCAAAAAATGGAGAACTCGTTCTCTATCCGGAGGCATTTTTTATCCTTGCCACAAAAGAAAAAATCATCGTTCCTCCCCTCTTTGCTGCAGAGATGGCGGCATATGACGCTTCCAAAGGGGAATTCCGTTCGCATTTTGCAGGGTTCTTTGATCCTGGTTGGGGATGGCGTAACCCAGAGGAAGATCAAGGAACTATTGGCGTGCTGGAGGTAGAGGCCTACAGCCACGCTTTTGTTCTACGTGACGGCCAACCCATTTGTCTCATGGTTTTTGAACACGTGCTCACCTCCCCGGAAAAGCTGTACGGCGAACCGCTGCAATCAAACTACGGCCGTCAATCTGGGCCAAGACTCGCCAAATGGTTCAAAGACACCCCCTAAGGTACACTCTCTCGCATATGGCAAATCTTATCATTGGGTTCGTGGGACAGGCGGGTTGCGGCAAAGGGACGGCCGCCGATCTCTTACGAGAAAAATATGGGGCGGGGTATTTTCGATTCAGCGGGATTCTGGGCGATGTTCTTGATCGCCTCTTTCTTGAAAAAACCCGTGATAACTTTATTAAGATATCAGAAGGGTTACGCAAGACCTTCGGAGAAGATATTCTTTCCTACACCATCGAACAGGAAGCCCTTCAAGCACCAGAAGAGATCGTGGTCGTGGATGGCATTCGCCGCATCGAAGATATTATTGCCCTTGAACCTCTCCCACAGTTCAACCTCATCGCCATTCACGCCTCCCCTGAAAAACGGTACGAGCGAATGAAAGGACGCGGGGAAAAATCAGGTGAGTCGTCCATGACCTGGGAACAATTCCTGGCTGAAGGACAGGCTTCAACCGAGGTCACCATTCCTCACGTGATGGAGCGGGCTCGCGAAACCATTTCTAACGAAGGGACCCGTGAAGCATTTGAAACACGCATTCATGATCTCATGGAGGGATGGGGGTATACGCCGATCTCCTAACGTATGCAGGTTCGGATGACGCGTGTACGTGAAGGCGTGGAGATACCTCCCTACATGACGAGTGGCTCCGTGGCTTTTGATATTGCTAGTGCTATTGATATAGCCATTCCTCCAAAGACGATGACGTCCGTCCCTACGGGTCTCATCATTGCCACCCCCGAAGGATATGCCCTCATCATCGCTTCACGTTCTTCCCTATTTCGCAAAAAGAATCTCTTGCTCGCCAACAACATAGGCATCATCGACCAGGACTTTTGTGGACCAACCGACGAGATCCAATTGCAGCTCTGGAATCCCACCGAAACAGAGGTGACCGTGACAAAAAATGAACGTCTTGCGCAAGGACTATTCCTAAAAATAGAACGCGCGACCTGGGAAGAGGGACTTGCCACAGGACCTTCCCGCGGAGGGCTAGGTTCAAGCGGTGGGTACCAAAAACAAGAAAAAGGTTAGGGGAACAAGTCTCTCTTTTGTTTTTGATTCGCGTATGTCAATGTTTTCACAAAAGCTATGCCTAAAATCAATGAACGCCAAGAAAAATTGGTCAAAACCTCTATCGAGCAGAACGTGGAAGAAAAGGCAAAACTGGTCGCTCCCACAGACCCGGCACAGCGGCGCGTTTACTGGTTGAACCGTTTAAAGATACGACGTCAAGATGGCACAGAAGAGGAGCTTCAACCCACTCCAGAAGTGATCGCCGTGGCCATTGCCAAGTGTTCACGCATGGACACCCCCTTTGATCAAAACGTGGACGA
>CAYHOM010000051.1:0-6870 GCA_964358345.1 uncultured Gammaproteobacteria bacterium | reverse complement strand
GATTTTGCTCGAAATAGTTTCGAACTTTGTCCAACAAACACCGCCACCACAGACCCCACATTAGTGGGGTTTTGTGATGGCGGAAGTTCTCCCTCAGGTCATCCTCAGGTTTACCTCAGATCTGTCTCAGGTATGTCTCAGGTATGATATCCACAGAGTATAGAGTGCACGTACGGTAATATTGCGTTATGGAACAAGAACTACGACCGAAAGTTGGTGTCGGCGTCATGATCATGAAGGAAGGCAAGGTCCTCTTAGGAAAGAGGATGGGTGCACATGGAACAGGTGAATATGCCTGGCCCGGTGGCCACATGGAGCACATGGAGTCCTTTGAGGAATGTGCCAAACGAGAGGTGCTAGAAGAAACGGGCATGGAAATAGAAAACGTTCGTTTTTTGCGTCTTTTGAATTTAAAAGACTATGCACCCATACACTATGTGGATATTGGATTGGTAGCTGACTGGAAAAGTGGCGATCCTCAAATAATGGAGCCTGATAAAGTAGAAATGTGGAATTGGTACGACGTCGCTAATCTCCCTGAGCCACTTTTTGCCCCCATTCCGTCCTATTTTGAGGCACATAAAACAGGAAAGATTTTTTGGGATGCTTAAGCGCGCGTGAGAAACACACCTAGTTTTCGCCCCGTCCCTTATGATGTTTTCGATCAACCCAATATTCTTTTTCATCCTTGCCTTTGAACCACCAATCCGATGATTCCGTTTCAAGAATTGCCGCCGCCAATTCACGCCCCTCGTTTGTTTTGAGCCGAAGAACGGTGGATGAGATCCAGGATTGTGTACGAGGATTCCCCAGATCCTTCTGTTCTTTAAGAGATAGCAACAACTCAAGGTTATCCGCATCTTTGGCAAGTAACGATTCCTTGGATACACGCTCTTTATATTCTTTCAGCATCCCTTCAATGTATCCCCCAAAAGGAACGTTCATCGTACTATCATGCACGGCACTTGTCTCATCCGCTGATGCATACAACTGATGCACATAACTTAGGTCACTGGTTCGGCCCTCAGCAAGATCATGAAACAAACACATTTGCATAACCTTCCCCGTATCAACGTCTCCCGCCATCGATGCCAGTGCTAAACCTACATGTACGGCTCGATAGGAGTGCTCTGCCAAACTCTGCTCCCCTGTTCCAAGAAACCAAAAACCACTACGTGGTGTCTTGGCATGCATCCCAATTTCAAACAAATAATTGGCGATAGATATCCGAGATGGATCAGGCGTTGGAGGCATATTTTTTAAGAGCTAACTGAATCTGTTTATCTAAAAACTCTCCAAAATGCATCCCCATCGCCTCTGCTTCTTTCGGGCAAAGGCTATGTTCGGTTAATCCAGGGATGGTGTTTGTTTCCAAATAATAGAAGACGTCATCTCTGAGCAAAAAATCCGAGCGCGTGAGACCATCACATCCTAATTCCCGATGAACCATCTCCGTGAGACGCTGAATTTCTTGCGTCTGCTTTTCTTCTAACAAGGCAGGGCAGATCTCCCGCGTTTCTGTAGATTGATACTTTGCTTCGTAATCAAAAAATTCTGCGGCTGGAATGATCTCAACGGGGGGGAGGACCGTCATCCTTCCTCCAATAGAACTGTTCCCTAGCGCACCGCAAGTCAACTCACGACCATGGACATACTCGTCTACAAGTATCATGACATCATCCTGAAACCCTTTTTCAAGGGCCTTACCCAACTGATCGCGAGACTTCACGAGGGTGATCCCTATGCTGGATCCGGATTGATTTGGTTTGATCACACAGGGATATCCCACTTCTCGAACGATCCGCTCGTGCACGATATCAAGGTCGATGGCTGTTTCATGGGTCAGCACAAACGAACGTGGAACGACGATGCCCAAGGCAGCCACGATGCGTCGCGTCTGCCATTTATGCATGCAGAGCGCACTCGCCAAGACACCGGAGCCGGTATATGGAATGTGCAAAAGATCCAAAAGGGCCTGGATGTGGCCATCTTCCCCAAAAGACCCATGCAGCGCGATGAAGGCGATATCAAAGGGACGATCACCAGAAGGACTGAGGTCGTTAAGTCCAGGATGAACGGCCATCTGCTTCTCGACAGGTTTGGCGATGTCGATCTGGAGGGGAGATTGATCCGTCGATAGAAACCATTGTCCATCCGTGGCGATCTCGACCAAAACCGGGTCATATTTTTTTGGATCAAGGTGTTTCATCACTTGCGTGCCGGATTTTAAAGACACCTCTCGTTCGGCCGAGATCCCTCCACACAGAACGGCAACGCGGAGCCTTTTTGAGATTGGTTGAGACATGAGAAGCAGTCTAGTTGAAGAAAGGAAAAAAGCAACAGGGGAAAGAAAACACGCGGGAAGGCCGCGTGGGTTTGACGATTAGGGTTCGATGTAGGAATAGGGTGCCCGATGATCCCCCTTTACCAGAGCGTCCATCTGGTTGCCATAGTTGTAGTGCCAGATCTCCGGCCCATACGCGGTGAAGCCAGCACGGGTCATGGCAAGCAGGAGGCGTTCACGGCGTAGGCAGATGTGAACATCATTGCCCACAAAACGCTGGCGACCTGGCTTGAGATGGCAGAACGCTCCAGCATTCACCTCCATCCAATCGAACGGCACTCCGAGGTTAGCCGGACGGCCATCTTCGTAGAGCCAGACATCGACGGAACCGCCCGTGGCGTGCGGGCTAGGCTGGCGTGGATCTTTGGACGGCCAGCTTACGTAGGTCCGATTGGCCTCCCGCAAGGTGGTCTGAGTAGCTTCGGGAAGGGCATCAAACGCCGCGGCAACGCGCTCGAGACTCAGACCGGTGAACCGCTCCTTCAGTCCGAACTTTGCTGCCGTGAACTCACGCAGGTAATGCCAAAACAACTTTTCCTGGAGAACAATGGGCCTCCACCCATCGTAAATCTTAAGGTCATACCCCTCGGCGCGTAACCCGTCGCGAGCGGAAAGGAAGTTCTCACACACCGTACGGCGCAGGAAGGTACGCCGATCATCGGTGAGAGCCATCTCATCCGCATAGTACGGATGGGCATCGGCAGGATCGACGAGGACCAGCGGCTCATGCGACTCGACGACCGGAATCTCTCGCCAGTTCCCTTTACGATAGGCAAGAAGCGTCCGTACCTGCTCGTATCGCAGACGAACCTTATCAGACAGAGCGTCAAACAAACGACTCACGTGGTGCCTCGTGGGTTTCGATTAGGGATCCCACATTAATAAAACATCTGGTCTCCGTGCTGTCAAATGCCTGTTTTTGGGTCAGGTCCCAAAGAAAAAGCGATGGAATAAAGCCAAATTCATAAAACAACCTGGTATCTCCCCTTCCCGACGACGCACATCACCCTTGAGTACAAGCATTGGAAGGTACCAAATATGATCCACGACCTCGTCCCCTTCTGGGCTGGCAAACAACTCACCTACAAGGTCCTCCCCTAGCCTTCGCCATCGCGAAGGTTTTCATTTTCCCTGTCCTGACCCGATAAAGGCGGGTACACTATTCCCATGAATATAACGTATACACATGTCTCAACACAGCCTACCAACGCTCTTCTCCAAGAGATGGGATCGCACCAAAGGGGACTGTCTCCCCAGGAAGCAGAGGAACGACTCGCTACTCATGGGAAGAATGAGTTGACTCAGCAGCAACTTTCTTGGTGGCGAATCCTCCTAAGACAATTTCGTACACCCTTTATTTATCTCCTGTTTGGTGCCGCCCTTGTCTCCATCTTCCTTCACGAATGGACAGACGGCCTCATGATCCTCCTATTCATTTTCATCAATGTATTGCTGAGTTTTTCCCAGGAGTACCATTCGGAAAAAACCATCCAACTCTTAAAACGGTTCGTAGGATCAAGCTGCCATGTCATACGCGATGGACAGCGTTTTATGCTCCCCAGCACGGACCTCGTCGTGGGAGATATCGTTCATTTGGAAACAGGCGACATCATCCCTGCAGACGTTCGTATCATCGAGGATCAGAACCTGACCGTGGATGAAAGTACATTTACCGGCGAATCCATGGCAGTAAAGAAGACTTCCGCTCCTCTCGGAGGAGCCGCTCAGGAGATATATCAAGCTACCAACTGCGGCTTTTCTGGATCAACCATCGTAAGTGGAGAGGGTGATGGACTTGTGTTTGCTACCGGAAATGCGACCTCCATCGGATCACTAACGAAACTCACCACGGAAACGGTGCGTACGAGTAATTTTGAAAAAGGGATCACCCGTTTTAGCCAGTTCATTCTGAAATTGGTAGCGATCACCCTCGTCGTTATGGTGGTCTTGCACTTATTCATTAAACCTGGTGAAACCCCCTTCTTAGAGCTTGTCTTGTTCGCCGTCGCCCTCGCCGTCAGCGTCATCCCAGAAGCTTTGCCCGTTGTCATGACCGTCTGTCTTTCTAAAGGGGCACGACGACTCGCAGAACATCGGGTTGTCGTGAAACGATTATCCGCCATCGAAGACTTAGGCAGCATCGAGGTGCTCTGCACGGACAAAACGGGGACGCTGACAAAAAATGTCCTGACCGTAGCAGAGATATACGGCAAAGATCGGACGCGCTGCCTCCAAACCGCCACATTAGCGTCCGCCGTGATAGGGGACCGTCCACGTGAGGCGAATAACTCTTTCGATATCGCCGTGTGGCGGGCCCTGAATGACGCCCAGCGTGCTACTTTACGACAGGCAAAACGCCATGCCGAGATCCCATTTGACCCCGAACGTCGACGAAACAGCGTTCTCGTCTCCTATGAAGGCGTTACACAACTCGTGGTGCGTGGAGCACCAGAACGGATCCTTCCGCAAACGCATCTAGACCCTACGGAAGAAAAAACGATCCAAGCTTGGCTTATCAAACAAGGAACGCTTGGCAGACGTGTATTAGCCGTGAGTACCTCTCCTACACCCCTACGCACCCATTACCAACCTGGAGAAGAGGAGCAAAAACAGGTCTTCCTAGGGATTATCTCCTTTGAAGATGAAATAAAACCAACGGCTGCCCACGCCATCCAGGAAGCGAAACGTACAGGCGTCGCCGTAAAAATTCTTACCGGTGATCATCCAGAAGTGGCTCGGGCGGTGGCCATCCAAGTAGGGTTAATGGGGAAAAAGGACCGCGTGATCACTGGGGAAGAGTGGGAAGCGTTTTCCCATGATGAACGTACGGCCTGGGTGAAGCAGTCCCACGTGTTTGCTCGCGTTTCACCGCAACAAAAATATCACATTATTCAGCACCTGGAAGAAACCCATGCCGTTGGATTTTTAGGCGAAGGCATCAATGATGCCCCAGCCTTAAAGATGGCACATGTAGGAATCGTGGTAAAAGAAGCCTCCGATATCGCTCGTGAAGCGGCTGATGTCATCCTCTTGGAGCAAAGCCTCGATGTCATTGTCGAAGGGATTCAAGAGGGCCGTCGTGTATTTGCCAATACCGTCAAATACATCCGCATGACTTTGGCAGCAAATTTTGGCAATTTTTATGCCATTGCAGCGGCCTCATTTTTTATTGATGTTCTTCCCCTCTTGCCCATTCAAATTCTCCTTGTCAATCTGTTGTCTGACTTTCCCATGATTGCCATCGCCACCGATCATGTTGACCCGCAAGAACTGCAACGACCACAGACCTATCATGTACACGAGATCGTTTTGTTTGCGACCGTCCTCGGGCTCGTCAGTACCGTGTTTGACTTTGCTTACTTCGGGATATTTCGCCATCGGGATCCCGTCGTCTTACAAACACAATGGTTCTTGGGAAGCATCCTCACGGAACTTGCTTTCCTGTATTCGATTCGTACGAAACGCTTTTTTTTGCGAGGCAAAGGACCATCATTCACCCTCGTTGCCCTGACGGGATGCGCCGCTCTCTGTACCGTCCTCCTCCCATTCACGACGTTTGGCCAAAATGCCTTCTCCTTTATTCGGCCTGAGATGAAAGATCTTTTCCTCAGCCTCACGATCGTTGCTCTTTATTTCGTGACGACCGAGGCTGTGAAGCTCTTCTACGTGAAATACAAGAGTCCCCTCACAGAGGTGAGAGGACTCTTGAAAAACCGTGCTTAGTATCCCTTTTCTACTGCGTGGCTCCCGCGGCTTTAACAGCCGCGTCCAACGCCGCAAAAGGCTGGGCACCGCTTAATAATTTTCCGTTGATAAAGTTAGCAGGTGTGCCGTTTACCCCCGCATCATTTCCTCCGGAGGCCTGAGCTTGAACAATCACCTTTGTTTCACCGCTGTCAAGACAGGACTTCATCTTGTTGGGATCAAGACCTATGGACTTCGCCATTTCAGGATAGCCATCATCATTCAGGCCCGCTTGAGAGGCAGCTTGAGCAAATAACTTGTCATGCATTTTCCAAAACGCATCGTTTCCTCCCAATTTCGCGGCACATTCAGATGCCTCCGCGGCACGATCGGCGCGGGCATGAATACTGCTTAAAGGAAAATGACGGTAGACGACACGCACATCTTTTGGGTAGGTCTGAAGAAGTTTTTTTATCGTCGGTACATGTTTTGAACAAAATGGACATTCAAAGTCGGAATACTCGACAATAGTGACCTTGGCATTTTTGTTGCCCAATATGTGATCCGCATCCGTCACTTCCGGCACGGGGCCAGCCGGCTCCGCTGGCGGAGGATCGTTATTCGTCGGTTGGTTCGGTGCATTATTAAGATTGTTGTTAGCAGCTACTTGGGCACCCTGGACAGCTGCGAAGGACTTTCCACTCCAGATAAAACTCAGCACCGTTGCCAATGCGACAGTGGCACAGACAGCTAGGCCTAGGATAAGACCCATGGCAAACATCATTTTTGGACTACCATTCCAAAAACTTTGATCATGCATGTGTGAAGGAGAGTCCATAGAA
>CAYHOM010000050.1:0-6968 GCA_964358345.1 uncultured Gammaproteobacteria bacterium | reverse complement strand
CTAGGGTTTGATCAAATATGACGTTTTGGGCTGGAGCTTATACAGCAACAGGTCTCATGAGATCGTACACACAAACAGCGACCCAGGCGAGCCGCTGTTTCTTGAGGGCGCGTCCCCCTTAGTGTTGTTTACGGGCTTTGACGGCAACGGTATGCCTTCCCTTGCTACGGCGACGGGATAATACCTCGCGTCCGTTTTTGGTCTGCATGCGCGCACGGAATCCGTGGACCTTTGCCCGACGGCGTTTTTTTGGTTGGTAGGTTCTTTTTGTAGCCATAAAACAGTCGAAGGATAGAGGAACATGGAAAAAAAAGCAAGGCCCGAACATCGTCCTTCTGATTTATCCACGGAATATCCCCATGTTTGACAGGGGGTGGTTTCCTTGAAATTATCAACGTAGAAAATACGCACGTAAAAAAATTCTATGGATCTGCAAGCACTATGGCAGTCCGCCTTGGGTGAGCTGGAGCTCACGCTCTCGAAGGCAAACTTTACTACTTGGTTCAAAAATACGTTCATCGGTTCGTTTGAGAACGGACGGGTGATCGTTTCGGTGCCAAACACCTTCACGAAAGCGTGGCTCGAAAAAAAATACCATGACGCCATTCTTAAGGCACTCCGCTCCGTAAACAATCAGGGTATTCGAGAGGTTATTTACCGTGTGGAAGTAAAAAATACCACCGTCCTCCCCCTCGATCAGCTTGCAAACACTAACAGTTCAAGTTTCGAGTCAACCATCACGTCACCCATGACGGATGCGCCCACTCCGCCGCCTGGTCAGGATCTTGGACTCAACCCGCGGTACGTTTTTGAAAGCTATGTCGTAGGGAAAAGCAACGAGCTGGCTCACGCCGCTTGCATGGCCGTTGCGGTTAAGCTGGGTCAGGTCTATAACCCTCTCTTTTTATATGGCGGTGCAGGCATGGGAAAAACTCACCTCCTCCAAGCCATTGGTCATCATTCCCTTCAGTCAGGACAACAACCAAAGGTTCGGTATGTCACGTGTGAACGGTTTACGAATGAGTTTATCCAATCCGTTCGCAGTGGTCGCGCTGCAGACTTTAAGGACAGTTACCGTAACGTTGATCTTCTGCTCATTGATGATATCCAGTTTTTGACGGGAAAAGAAGGAACGCAGGAGGAGTTTTTTCATACCTTCAACACACTGCATCAGAATAATAAACAGATTGTCATTACATCTGATCGACCTCCCAAAGACATCCAGGGTCTCGAGAGCCGTCTCTTGTCGCGTTTTGAATGGGGAATGATGGCAGATATTTCTCGGCCGGATTTTGAAACACGCGTCGCCATTCTTCAATCTAAATCACGAGAAAAAGGATACTCTTTAGCGACAGAGATTCTCCACACCGTCGCCGGTGCCATCCAGTCCAACGTGCGCGAACTCGAAGGGGCTCTGAACAAGATCATTGCTTACCATCAGTTCAAGAACATCCTGCCTTCCCCTGACAGCGTTCAGTCCCTTCTGCAAAGCTTCACCCCACCCGTTCAGAAACTGACCATCACTCCCCGACGCCTGCTGGAAGCCATCACGGGATATTATGACATCACCATGGATGATGTTTTGGGAAAGAGCCGTGAACGCCGGCTGGCCTTCCCTCGTCAGATCGCTATGTATCTTTTACGAGAAGAAGCGAAGTGCTCTTTTCCAGCTATTGGAGACCACCTCGGTGGTCGTGACCACACAACTGCCATGCATGCATGCCATAAAATCACCGACCTCCTGAAAGAAGATGAGCAACTCAAACGCGATCTTAGCTTGATTCGTGAACGTCTCTACACAAGTTAGCTTGTGGATAAGCTGTGAATAGCGGTGGATAACCTGCCAAAAAATGTTTAAAGACGGTGGAGAGAAAACGAACCCTTCCCGTTCGTTTTTTTTCTATCCTCTTTTTATACCCTGTCAACTCCACACCCTTAGGGGATAGAGTTTCTCAAGAAATGGTTGCAGGATAGTCACTTCGCGACTTCTCCACACTGTCCACACCCCTTATTACTACTACTATCTAGATATCTATAATACCTATTTAATAAGAACCGCTTGCTAACTCATAACGAGTCAGATAAAACAGAGCCCAAGCCCCCCTATGATATTTGCCTGTACACAAGAAAACCTCCTTCAAGGTCTATCGCTCGTTGGACACATTGCTACGAAGAATGCCAACCTTCCTATTTTGAATAATGTTCTCATGAAGGTTGAGGAAGGAAATTTGAAACTATCGACGACCAATCTTGAAATGGCTGTTTCTGCCTTGGTACGTGGTCGTGCAGAAGGAGCGGGAGAGTTTACCGTTCCGGCCAAGCTCCTCCAAGACTATGTTTCGCTTCTCCCCACGGGCAAGGTGGAATTAGCCGTGAAAGAGGACATTTTGGAAGTGCGTGCCGATGGACGTATTACGCAGATGAAAGGAATGGCCGCATCAGAGTTCCCGCTTATCCCAAAATTGGCCAAAGAGGCGGGATATAAAGTGCATGTTGAGACGTTGCGTGGGGCGATTGGCCAGGTGGTATTTGCCGTCTCAGCCTCGGAGTCCCGCCCTGAACTGTCAGGCGTCGCTTGCTTCTTTAACGGATCTACTGGCGTGGATAGATGTACCATGGCGG
This sequence comes from uncultured Gammaproteobacteria bacterium, assembly GCA_964358345.1. Taxonomy (GTDB): domain Bacteria; phylum Patescibacteriota; class Patescibacteriia; order 2-12-FULL-60-25; family 2-12-FULL-60-25; genus CAYHOM01. Next base: position 4,346 of record CAYHOM010000050.1, on the reverse strand, counting down.
CGACAGATTCCTATCGTCTGGCCGAAAAGACCCTCCCACTTCTTCCTGGAGGGCCGTCAAAAGAGGCCAGATGCATTGTCCCTGCGCGCGCGATGCAAGAGGTCATGCGAATTTTGTCGGCGTATAAGGATGATGTGGGAATGCCTGCAGAGGTAGAATGGTCCTTGGCAGACAATCAGTTTGTTCTCACGTATGGCAAAGTGGAATTGATCTCACGCCTTATCGAGGGTAGTTTTCCTGATTATAAACAAATTATCCCTCAGCAGTTTCGCACAACATTTACCGTGTCTCGTACGGCGCTTGCAAAAGCTATCCGAGCAGCGTCTCTCTTCGCACGTCAGGGGCTGTACGATGTCCATTTCTCCTACACCGTGGAGGGAGGACTGAGTATCTCATCAGCTGACACAGGAACGGGTGCACATACGAGCACGCTTCAGGTTGAGCCAGAGCAGCCAGAGCCAAACAAGGTGTCGCTTAACTTTAAATATGTTTCTGATGGGCTCGCTGCCATAGGAGCGGAGCAGGTTGTGGTTCGGATGATTGATGCCATGAACCCGGTTGTTTTGACGCCAAAAGATGGTGAAGGATTTCAATACGTTGTCATGCCTATTCGGCAGTGATCGTGAGATAGGTGCGCGCCTGTTCTTGGCGGTCGCCTCCGTTCTGGTCTCGTCCCGAGATAATGAGGGCGTAGCGCCCGATGGGTGGGGCGAGAGCGAGATGTATGCGGAGCGTACTCATGCCTTCAGGAGATAGGCGGTTTACCACACGGCGCTCCCCGTCATTTCCTAAGAAAGCCACCTCCACCTCCTGAAAGCGCTCTGGACGAGTAAGGGAAACCGTCATCTCTCGAGGGAAGGTCGCTCGTGACCAGATGGCCTCTGGAGCAGGGTCAAGAATAGTGATGCCTCCCTGGGAAGGCCCGTCACTTAAAGGAAGACTTAGGTTAATGGTTACGGTTGCCTCGCCGCGATTTCCAAAGGTATCAATGGCCGCGAGAGTCACCTCTTGGAACCCGTTGGCAACGAGAGAGGGAATATCGAAAGTGATCTGGTTGGCTGTACCTAAAGTGATGCGAGCTGGTTGACCGGCGACCAAGACTTCGTATCGGGCGATGGGGTAGGTAGAAGCAGTCGTCAGGGCCATGCTCACAGAGGGCTGCTGAATGGTTTGGTTCGCCTCAGGAGACAGAATAGTGACTTGGGGCTTATTTTGGGGAGTATGGAGGTCATCATAGAGGATGGGTGCGGTCTCTGTTGTGTGCCAGCCGGTACGTTGCACCCAAGATTGGACAGCTGTTTCCCAATTGGTGAACTGTGGATCATGAGCAGGATTGGTTGGAGGTGGGCCGGTTGGGTCATTTTTATCGAGATAGTAGAGAATGGAGTGTGCTTCGTAGAATGGTTTTTCGTCAATAAGATCTGCGGGGGTATATTCTGTGGCTCGTTTATTGCTTTGGCGATCAATTTTAATGAGACGTTGCGTGACATGTCCCAGCAAAACAGGCGTTGTATCGGTGGGGTCTGCAGGATGGGTGAAAGATTCTATGCGGAGATTTTTTGTAGCTGCGCGCATGTATTGCTGCCAGATAGGCGCGGCGACTACGGAGCCGTCTGCCCCACGTTTCATTTCCGCATTATCATTGTTCCCTACCCAGACCACAGCTACCAGGTTTGGAGTATACCCGATCGTCCAAGCATCATGATAATCATTGGTCGTTCCTGTTTTTGCGGCGACGGATCTATCCGGAAGGGTGAGAAAATTCTTTGCCCCAAAAATATAGGCACGAGCACTGTTATCGGAGAGTACCTGAGACATCATGCGGGCGATCTGTGGGTCAAAGACACGTTTTCCTTCAGGCTGTTTCCATTCTTCCAAGGTTTCACCGTCAGATTGCTGAATGTTGAGAACGGCTGCGGTAGGCAGTGCTCTCCCATCGTTTGCGAAAGCAGCATAGGCGGCAGCATGCTCAACGGGCTTCACCTCCCCTCCTCCAAGCACAAGGGAAAGGCCGAACCGGCTACGGTCACGTAAAGTGGTATACCCTAGCGTTTCCGCAAAATCGAGCAAACGTCCCACCCCGACAAGATAAAGCATCTTGACAGCAGGAATGTTCAAGGACCCTTGCAGAGCAGTGCGAATAGAAACGGGGCCGTGCTCCTTGAGGTCATAGTTACGTGGGTGATAATCACGACCATCTGTTTTAAACACGGTATCCACATCCCATAGATGTGTCTCTGGAAGAAACCCTTTCATAAAACCGGCTGCATACACAATTGGTTTGAAGCTCGAACCTGGTTGGCGTGGTCTTGTGGTGACGTTTACTTGGCCGTCATGCTCGTGATCAAAGAAATCGTGTGACCCGACCATGGCTAAGATTTGTCCGGTTTTTGGATCTAAAGAAACGAGGGCAGCATTCGTAAATCCGTACCGTTTGCCATTTGTGACAACCCCTTTTTTTACCGCCGCTTCCGCTGCCTGTTGTTTATCCCAATCCAGGGTAGTGATGACGCGTAGCCCCCCCTGCTCCACAAGCTGCGTCCCATACGCATCAACCAATAACGAGCGGACATACATGACAAAATGGGGGGCACTAATATCGCCGATCTTGCGTGGCTTTATCTTTTTTAGGGTATCCGTTGCCGTCGCGATGGTGGCTTGTTCGTGCGTAATGTACCCCTGCTGTTCCATAAGAGTGAGGATGTAGTGTTGTCTTCCCACCAGACGTGTTCGGTTATCACCACGTGTGCCTGTTCCATATGGCGAGTAGAGATCCGGTGCTTGGGGAATAGCCGCCAGCAGAGCTGCTTCGTCGAGAGTCAGTTCCTTGGTCGGTTTTCCAAAGTACGTTTGTGCGGCAGACTCTATTCCATAAATGGTAGAACCATAAGGTATTTCATTAAAATACAGCTGAAGGATCTGGTCTTTTGTGTAGTGGCGTTCAAGCTGGAGGGCTAAGATGAACTCGCGCATTTTGCGCATTAAGCTACGTTGGTTATTCAAAATGGCGTTTTTGACGAGCTGCTGCGTAAGCGTCGAGGTTCCTTGTAATCGCTTTCCTTGCAAAGCACTTTGCAGCAGTGCCCGGACCAGCCCCTTCCAATAGATCCCGTGGTGTTCGTAGAATTTCTTGTCTTCAATAGCGATGGTGGCATATTTTGCCATGTCTGGGATGTCTTGGATCTTAATAAGCGTCCGTTTCTCATCACCATGGATTTCGTATAGGAGATGTTCTCCAGAACGGTCATATATTTTGGTTGATTGGGCTACGGTACGGTGAGAAAGGGCGTCTGGATTTGGAAGATCACGACTTACCCAAACGGCGAAAATAGTGAATACAAAAAGCAGGATGGAGAAAGCCACCACACCTATCCCAAACCAGGTCCGTAAAGCGGCCAAGGTAAAAAACTGTTTGAGATAGGACACTATTTTTTTGTGCCACGACTTTTCGTCTGATAGATGGACCTGTTTTCTGTAAAATGACATACACGAAGACGGGAAATTTTTGGCTTAGATAGTGGCTTTTTCATCATACGACCATTGACAAAAATGGGCAAATGGGATATACTTTTTGCTCAAAAATCAAAATCCGTCATGCCTGATAAAACGATTTTTGAACCAACCCTATGACAACATCGACCCTCACTATCCGCCTCTTGCGACTGAGTCGACGATGCCTTGGCTCGATGGTTCTTCTCCCTGTGTTGTTTGGTATGCATCCTGGTGTCGCCGGAGCAGCTAAACCATCCGACTACATACACATGCGTTCTAACAAGCTTGCGCTTGCCGATAGTTTGACACTTTCTCCAGATTTTCCAGGCTTTACGGTTCCCGATCGATCAAAAGAGGAGCTATTAGCATTAACCACGCCTCTCAAAACCTATACGGTTGATTCCACGGCATATACCTCTTCCGTGGAAGAGTGTGATAGCGACCCCTTTATCACGGCAGACGGATCGACTACCCGTGATGGAATCATTGCGGCTAATTTTCTCCCGTTTGGGACAAAGGTTCGGATCCCCTCTCTCTTCGGAGATAAGATCTTCGAGGTCCATGACCGTATGAATGCTCGTTATTGGTATCGCATCGACGTTTGGATGGAAAAGAAGGCTGATATGCGTCAGTACGGGATCCATCGCAACGTAAAAATTGAAATCGTGGAGATGGGAAATGGGAAGACGCAGTGGAAGAAGTTGGCAAAGACAAAGTAATCAAGACTAGAACCTACACGTTTGGCGATCTACTCGGGCTTCCTTCAGAAAAATCCTCACCGTATATCTCATACGCCTCCGGTTTTTCGCCAGCCGTTATTCCAACCCCGTTGGAATAACTATCTCATCCAAACG
>CAYHOM010000049.1:0-6976 GCA_964358345.1 uncultured Gammaproteobacteria bacterium | reverse complement strand
AGAGGAGTTTGTGGCCAATCTCAAAGCCAACGGCATCACTCCATCGAACAGCGCCTTTCATGGCCAGAAAAAGATGATGAGTGATTGGCAAAAAGCTCTGCTCTCTCAACGTTCAGCGATTGAATCCGTCTTTGACTATCTCAAAGAAGAACATCTCCATCTTGTCACTTCCTTTCCAAGATCTGTGTATGGATATCTTGCTCACTACGCGATGGTCCTTCTTGGCTATCAATTGATGAAAATATGGGGAATTTGAATTTATGGGTTCACGGCTCATGGCCTCAAGTCCCGTTCAAGGACCAGATTTCTCACTTCGTCTAACTACGTTCGAAATGACAAACAAGACACAGGGGAAACGTGTAAGGTCTATCTATGACAAATAGCGAATGTGCTATAACCCAGCTGATATGTTTGTCCTCGATCTTCCGGCCTTGCTTGTGCGTCAACAAGACTATGATGAAAAATTTCATAAGGAGATTGCCTGGCTCCCTCCAGATATCAAGGCGAAGCACTACACGTTGCACGTTGCGAAGTACGTCGCTCGTCTTGTCGAAATTCGACGCGCGTACCAGGAGGTGTATTGGCACAAAACGCTCGCGGATATTTTTATCGTGGCTCTCTCTGCCACAAATGCGTGGAACGTCCACGTCTCCCTTTTTGAGGCGTCCGTGTTAGATCCCTCTGTTCAAGAAAAAATGACGGAGTACGTCGATCAGCGAAAGGCTGTTTCGCTTGCGCTCATTCCCTGGTTTCAAGAGGAGCTTGCCCTCATCGTTGGATCTATGGCACGTGCGTGCGAACAGCTCGATCATGGCGAGACAGTTGACTATACCCATGTTCTCAAGCTGAGTGTCGTCAATATGTTTATTCTTGTGTTGGCTATCGCGCGGCTCTTGGATGTAGACCTGAAGCATATCGTTGAGATGCGTTGGGAAAGCTTGGAGCATCGAGTGTGATTTCTTTTCCATCTCTCTATGAACTCATAGCGAGATTCCCTTTTGTCATCCCCGCCCCGCATGCCAGTGCGGGGTAAACTCCGGCGGGGATCCAGCCTATGCCGGCATGCCGATCTGGGCTGGATTCCCGCCTTCTCCGCCAGAGGCGGATCTGCCTATGGCATGAGCGGGAATGAAAGATACGAGAGACAAATGTTCCAATAGTACTCAAGATGAAATGCATTAACTCACTATCAGTTCTATGCTTCAACAGTGGCAACAGGAACTCACGCAATGTGTTCGTACACTTGATCAGTTGGAAAAATATCTTCCCCTCGGCCAGCGAAATGTTTTACAGAAGGTGATGGGGAACATGCGTCTTTCTATCACCTCACACACTTTACGGTTGATAGATTTTCACAATCCGGAGGACCCGCTTCTCCTCATGTCTGTTCCGAACGAACGAGAGCTGACCATCACTCCAGAAGAGCTGATCGATCCCATTGGTGATGAAGCAAAATCGCCTGTGCCTTTTTTGACACATCGTTATCCGGATCGTGTCCTTATCTATGTCACGTTTTTTTGTTCCCTCTATTGCCGCTTTTGTTTTCGTCGTTTCAAAACGGGTCAAGCAACGCCGGGACCATCCGATCAGGACCGTGTGTGCATCGTGAGATATCTGCAAGACCATCCAGAAGTCGAAGAGGTGATTCTGACGGGCGGGGATCCACTCACGCTGATGGACGACCAGCTTGAAACATGGTTCACGACACTGCGAACCCTTGCAACCGTAAAACGTATCCGTATCCATACGCGTGTTCCTGTGAATCTTCCTTCACGTATCACATCCGATCTGGTCACTCTTTTCCGGCGTTTCATGGATCATCAACACCCCATCTATGTGGTGACGCATTTCAACCATCCACGCGAGATTGCTCCAGAAAATGTGGAGGCAATTGCGCGATTGGTGGATGCGGGGATCGTGGTACGTAATCAAGGGGTGCTGCTGAAAGGGGTAAACGACACCGCAGAAACATTGTCACGGCTCTATAGAGACCTCGTGAATATCCGCGTCGTTCCCTATTATCTCCATCAGTTGGATCTGGCGAAGGGAACGGGTCATTTTCGTGTGCCGATCGAACGGGGGATAGCATTGATGCGAGAACTGCAAGGGAACCTTACGGGAATCGCCATACCCAAATACGTCCTTGATATTCCGGGTGGACAAGGAAAAATCCCTCTCCAATATCCATTCGCCGTTTCAGAGGGACTGGGTGCGTACCATGTCGAAAATTTTGAAGGGAAGACCTTTACGTATCACGAACCATCTTAATCGGTAAAAGCTAAATAGCCAGGAACAAAGATATTTACGAACGGGATGATCATGAGGAGGCCAACCCAGCTTGGTTTTTTCATCCGTTCCGCCACACCCATCCATGTCAGGATCATGATCACGATATTGACGAGGGGGATAAGGAAGAGAATGAGCCACCACGCCGGTTTGTCCGCGACCAAAAGTAATAGATAGATGTTTAAAAGAGGTACCCACGCCATCCATATGTTTGGCGTATTGGTTTTTTTTGCCATGGTGTGAAGCGCCACGGCGAAGTACGCGTATCCAATGGCCATGACGACAAACGTTGTCATGCCTCCACCAAAGAAGCCTTGATCCATAAAAGAGAGTGAGTGATAAAAGAGGTTCATGGCGATTGTACACTACCGTACAATGAGGATGTGTCGTGCGTGTGGATAACTCTTTTTATGTTCATTGCCATTTTGTTGTATACTGCGGTTGTTCTTCTAATTTTATCTCATGCTTATGCACCATGTTTCCCTAAAAGACAGGATGATGTCCGTCTTTTTAATGGTCACAATGGTTTTCGGCGCCGTTGATCGTGCGCTGTTTTCTTTTGTCCCATTGGCCATGGCGGCCACGACGGTTGTTGTGAATACGTCTGGACTGCCAAATGGTTTTTTCCCAGGTGCTCCTGTAAAGGTAAGCTCCAATGCCACGGGAATATTAAAACTTTCTGCTACCCCATCGTCCGCAGGTCAAACGCTGACCTCGGTCACGGTGACCTTTAGTGGCACCAGCTTTGCAACGACGACGCTTGCAAACATCGACGTTGCAACGTCTTCGGGGGTCGCCCTGTATAGGGACGTAGGAGCCATGGGTGGTTCATTTGATAGTTCGGATCAGGTCGTTACCCTTGCAGCATCTCCTAACTGGACCGGTTCCAGTGCGGCGATAACGTTGTCGCCTGCAACCGCTGTGAGTTTGACGAGCGGAACTGCTACCGTGTTATTTGTGGCGATCCGTACCTCTGGTTCTGCCGCTAACGGAACCCAAATTGTCGCAACGGTGGGGGCAAACGGTGTTGTTACCTCTGATGGTAACGGTCCGAGTGCTTCATTTACTTCTACGGACTATCGAGTGGACTCCGTTCCTCCAACAATTTCGCAGATCGAGTCTTTTTCAGGAAGTGCGAACGTAACCGTGCGTTTTAGCGAAGGAGTACAATCCGCTGCCGGCGGACCTGTCACATCTACAACTAGCTTGGTCTATGCAGATGGAGGTGGAAGTGCACAAACCATCTCTAGCATCAACCACATGCCGGGACAGGATCGTATGACCCTGACCATGAGCGGCAACCTTGATGCCCTTGATGTTTCTGGCGGAGGTGCGTCACGGCTTGCGATGGCGACCAACACTATCATGGATATGGCTGGAAATGTCGGTTCTGGAGCTATTCCCTCTATCGCCTTCGGGAGTCCCTTATCCATTACGACGGTCTCCGTCCCGGGCGCAACAACAGGAACGTTCTATGGCAGTACCAGCACCCTCGTAACTTTTGCGGCAGCCGGAGGAAGTGGATCGGGATATGCCTTTACCTTAGCTGCGGGATCTTCGACGGAAATCATGACGCTCCTTGGATTGAGTTTGGCGTCAGATGGAAAAGTGACAGGAACGGTTGCAAACGTTTTGGGGAGCTTCTCGATTGCTGTGAAAGTGGTCGATTCAGCTACGGCCAGCACGACGCGTCCTTTCACGATCAATGTGGGCGGAGCGGGAGGCGGGGGGATTCCGGGTATTGTATCCGTAAACCCTTCAGGTGGTCCGCAGAACAGTACGGGAACGGTGGGGATTATCGGCATGAACACCCACTTTTCTAGTGCGAGCAGTGTCCTTGAGTTCTTGATGCCAGTCGGTTTGTCGGGAACAAACGGTATGACCGTTAACTCTCTCACGATTGCGAGCGCGACATCTGCATCGGCGGCGGTCACGATCGCTTCGGGTGCTACCGCCGGAGCGCGTGATGTCCGCATCACAACGGCTTCTGAGGTAACAACGTATCCGAATGGATATGTGGTGTTTGCATCGGGAGGGGCTGGCGGTTTTTCACAGCAACTTCCTATTGCAGATGCGACAAACGTTAACATCCCACCAGCTTTCAATTTGGCGCATACAACAAATACGAGCGTTGTGAGTTATCGTATAACGGTGAAGCCGGACACGAATCCAGGCTCGGCGGCGATTTGGGACTATGTCTTTCCAAGTTCAACCTCGACGTCAAGCCACTGTGGTCCAAGTCAGTGCAACATCGGTTATGGTGCCGGGTTATATCGTGCCATGACGCAGCCAACACCTCTCATTCCAAACACCGACTATTATTGGCAGATTCGTTCGTATGCAACGTCCACGCTTAATGTAGCGGACTCTGTTCCGGTCGTTGAAACCACCGCTTTCCGCAAATTTACCACAACGGCATCCGTGACGGATACGACCCCACCAAACATCATTTTCCGTCCGATTTTTCAGGCACCGTCATCAACGAATTTAAATGCGTTTGCTCGCATGACGGACAACGTTGCCAGCGCGTCTACCACGCCCGCCCTCGCCACGCGCCTGTTCCACTGTCAGGGATCGGGTTGTACGCCGACCACGCAGGTCAACGGAACGGCCATTGGTGGAGGATATTATCGCTTCACCATCCCGAGTGGCTCTATCGGAGTCTCTGGTACCCTGACGCGGTACTATCTGCAGTCATATGATGGAACGAATACCACAAATTTTAGACAGCCTGACGGAACCACGCCGTTTCAGCTTATGGCTGGAGCCATGGGGGGAAGCTCCATCGCTGGCAGTATCGTGAACGGTGCCGGTACCTGTAGCACGGATGTCCAGGGCGCGACCGTCGTTGCGGAGGGAACGGGCTTTTCTGCCACTACGGATGGATCCTGTGCCTTTACGCTTTCTGGTCTCCCGACAGGAAGCTATGATCTTGTCGGCATTAGAACGGGTTTCTCTGATCGTCGTTTTGAAGGGGTAAATACAGGCGCGACCGGTGTCACCATCCGTGTTGATAGCGGAGTCTTTGGTGGATTCGGGGGAGATTCTACGAAGCCGCGTGTTCGTTTTACAGGTCCGATGATGGGAAGCCGCGGCGTTCCAGGATCAGATACAAACTTTAAAATGTTTGTGGCCTTCGATAAAGCCATGAGCGAATCTTCCTTGTCCACGGTGGGGAATCTTACGGTCAATGAAGTAAGTACGACGGGAACCATCACGAACGTAACTGCATCAAAGGGATCTTGGACGTGCTATGCAACTCCCCCTACCCCTCAGGTGATGGGAGTCCCCCCGGAAGGCAACCTTTGTTACTTTACGTTGACGAGTACATTGGGCGCTGGAAAAACCTATGCGATCATCGTCTCAGCTTCCGTGACAGATTCGGCTGGGAACTCCATTCAAGGGAACCAACCGGATGGAAGCTATGCGTTTACGTTCACGACGATCAATCAGGTCTTTACGGGAGGGACGGGCGAAGTGTTTGGAGGGGGAGCCTTTACCCCTCCTCGTGTCATCGGAACCATCCCAACTCCTGGGAGTGGTAGCGTTCCACGCAACGCTCGCATGGTGATCAACTTTTCCGACCCGATGATGGGTGATACGTCACCTACCTATGTCCTGAACAACTACGTGCAGCTTTTCCAATTGAGCAGTACAGGTACGGAAACGAACATCACCTCTTCTGCAGTAAGCAGTACGGTACTTGATAGCGGAAAGCTCGCGGCAACAGTAAGTCTGAAGCCGACCTTCAATAGCGGGCAATTTGCTGCCAATACGCGTTATCGTTTGAAAGTATTGGGTGGAGCAAAATCTGCAAGCGGTATGACGGTTGGTCCGCCCGGATCTGCCTCCAGTTCGGTGTTCATGTCTGATTTTAGTACGAGCGCATCTACGGATTCCGGAGGCCCGGCTGTCGTTGGTTCTTTCCCAGGTAACGGAGCTACAGCCGTTCCGGTGAATGTGGGAGTCATCACCGTCGCGTTCAATAAAGACATGGATCCTAGCACTATTACAGGAGACTATGTGTATCTCTCGATCGGTTCAACGGCCGTCAACGCGAGCGTGGAGTACAATTCTTTGGAACGTCAAGTAAAAGTTGTTCCCGCACGCGCTCTGAATGCGAACACCACCTACACTGTCAACATCACCACAAACGTAAAAGCATTGAATGGGACCGCTTTCACGGCGGCCGTCTCTCAGACCTTTACGACAGGTGCCGGTGACTCGACCAGTCCATCGCTTTCCTTTGGAAATGCGGATGAATACTCTATCGCCATTACCTTTTCGGAAGCGATGAATGCCGCAAATTCGGTTGACTCATTAAACTTTCCTACGAGCGTGCTTAATCCGGAAGTCCTGGATGTGATTAAGTACGGAGTCGCAGGATTTGCAACCTCAACAACAGGAACAGCCGTTGGGATCACGAGTGCGCGTCTGAGTTATGATTCCCCGTCCAAAACCCTGCTTATCCAGGGTGTCGCACTAGCAACGTCTACCATCGGTCAAGAGCTCTATGTTTCCTTTGATGTGACTGGATCGAATGTGGTAAAAGATCTTTCTGGAAATACCATCAGTACTGCCGCAGCGACTATTCGCATGCCCATTAAGAACAGCTCGATGACGCGGGGTGCCCTCGGCCCAAGTGCGATGACGGGTGACTCTTTCTCTTCCTTTGGGAACTTCGTCCCAC
>CAYHOM010000048.1:0-7004 GCA_964358345.1 uncultured Gammaproteobacteria bacterium | reverse complement strand
ACATGCGGTCCACCGCAAATCTCTTTGGAAAAATCTCCGACAAAATATACTTTGATCTTCTCACCAACGAGGGCGTATTTATCTTCAAAGAGGCCGATCACCCCTCGCGACTTCGCCTCATCCACCGTCATCTCTTCCACGCGAACCACATAATTCTGGTGGATAGCTTCATTCACGATCTCATCTACCTTTTGCAGTTCCTCCTGAGTCATCTTTGCGCCATGCGAAAAGTCAAAACGAAGACGTTCAGCGGTGATGTTCGATCCTCGCTGCTCAACGTGGGGCCCCAAAACTTGACGGAGAGCCTGATGGAGAAGGTGCGTTGCCGTATGCAACCGCGTCGTTTCCACAGAATGATCTGCCAATCCACCCTTAAAGGCACCCGCGGAGGACGTGCGCGACAATTCCTGATGTTTCTTAAATTCCTCTCCAAACTGCTCGCGATCGACATGGAACCCTCTCTCACGAACAATCTCCTCCGTAAGCTCCAAAGGAAATCCATACGTCGAGAAAAGGACAAAGGCACGTTCTCCGTGCATTTCCCCCGTTGCCAACATCCGCTCCAGCTCCCTCATCCCCTTCTCTAAGGTCTTTCCAAATTTTTCCTCTTCTTCCTCAAATACCCTAAAAACCCTATCTTTCTGCGCACGCAGCTCCGGATACTGATCCTGAAACAATTCTATGACAAGACCGGCAACTTCTGGAGTAAAAATTTGTTTTATGTTTAAGTTGCGACCTTGCAAGATCGCTCGTCGCAATAATCGACGAACTAAATAACCTTGGCCAGTATTAGAAGGGACTACTCCACGCGGATCGGCGACAATGAATGTCGCCGCGCGAACATGGTCAGCGACAATTCTGAATTCTCGATCAGTTAATAAGTCAACTCCATAGCTTGAGTTGGAAATTTTTTCTAGCCACTCAATAATCACTCTCAAGGCATTCGTCTTAAATATATCTGGGTCGTTATTAAGTGCCGCTGCAATACGCTCAAGCCCGCCACCAAAGTCCACGTTACGTTGTTTTAACTTTACAAACCCTTCCTCCGTTTTCTGATACTCCATGAACACGTTATTACCGATCTCCATAAAACGGCCACAGTCGCAATTCACATGACAGGGCTGATCACGAAAGAGTGAGCTCTCGTGAAGCTGACGATGTAATCCAAAATCCCAGAACATCTCTGTATCTGGTCCGCCCGGCTCTCCCACAGGCATTTTGGAAGGGACGCCCGCCCGTGACCACCAGTTCTTCTTTTCATCATAGTAGAAGATGCGACCGTCCTTCATTCCATCCCGTTCTGAAAAATCGACAGAGGTCGCCTCAATCCCTCGCCCACGAAACGCCTCTTGCCACAAAGCGACCGCTTCTTCATCACGAGGGATCCCCAGGGCTTCGTTCCCACGAAAGACCGTGACGTATAGGCGAGAAGGATCAAGTCCAAGTTTCCCCGTTAAAAACTCGAACATCCAAGGAATTTGCTTTTGCTTGAAATAATCTCCCAACGACCAATTTCCCAACATTTCAAAAAACGTGGTGTGACGGTTATCACCTACTTCTTCGATGTCTTGTGTACGCAAGCATTTTTGCGCATCCACAAAACGTGTCCCTTGGGGATGTGTCTGTCCAAGTAAATACGGGACCATGGGCTGCATCCCGGAACCGGTGAACAAGGTCGTAGGGTCGTTGTCTGGCAGTAATGAGGCGGAAGGTAAGATGACATGCGGATAGTCCGTGCGTTCTTGAAAAAAATGGAGAAAGGCTTGGCGAATCTCATGGACAGTCATAGATAACCGTATGTTAGAGACGGACCACGCTTTCGACAAGGTTTTGGTAGAGCATCTCCGCTTGATTCACAAACACCTTGAGCAAGCTGGGATCGATTTCGGAAATATGTTCCCCATCCAAATGCAACAGGAGATACGCCTTCATGTCGCTCATCCCACGATATGAAGGAACCACAAGAATCTGTTTTTGATCTTCAGATATTACGAAGGCATGTGAGACCTGTTGTTCTTGCAGGTTGCGCAAGTCACGATTTGCTACTCGAAAAACAAAGGACGAGTCTGGATGGTGATGAAATTCACGATCTGTACGAAGCTTAGATAATTCCACAAAACGAATCAGCCCAGCATGCGCTCCTGCCGCAGAACAGGCATTAGCAGCAATTGCATGAAAAAGGTCTTTACGTAGACGTTTGCTGTCTATGAGGGTGAGAGAGGTGTCATTGGCCAACTTTTTCAACAGTTCAATCTTACGATTCATGGAACCAATGTAGGCATAGGACTCAATCAGCTCCGCCTTCGCTTTTTGATAGTCCATTTGGGCGCGCTCGTGCTCCTTTTCACGACGCTCCACCAATCGTTCATATCCCATAAAGGTAAGTAGTCCAGCGAGACCAAACAAAAAGATGGTCACCTCTTCTAACGTGACTTCCGACAATCCAAAATACCCCTGATTATACAAGGATGGGGAAAGAACGGCCAGCACGAAAAAGAGAAGATACAATAAGGATATCCATTCAAAGCGGTTGGTACGTAACTGGCTCATGTAAACTTACTTCTCAGCCGGATTTCCTTCACTGATTTCTTTTTTGAGACGTTCAGCCGACTGCTCATCCTCTAGAAGAGAGAAACCTCGAGACGCTTCATCCGTCCGCTTAACCAAATTATCCAACGCACGTTGATACACATCCAAAGCATTCTGCGTTTGTGCGATCGTGTGCGCACGTGCCTCCGCTAAGGCGGGATCGTTGTCATCCACCGCGGGGACACCCATTGCATCCAATGTCGAATCAATCTCGCTTTGCATAAAATCAACCACATCATCTATCAAGTCTTCCGTAGGCCCTTCCGTATCCAAACGAACCAAAAACTCTTGAGACTTTTTTTGATCGGGCAAGACCATTAAGAGAGTACGTAGGTCAAATTCCATAGGAATAGTGCTAAGAAGTAGAGGATGTTCCTGGGGCTGTACGTTGGTACGCATCCCACACCTGTTGAGACGCCTCTTGTGCGGCCCGTTGCTGTTGCCATTTCATCATGTACCACTGAACCGTTTGGTTATACCGCCCTCGTTGCTCTGGACTCATGGTATCATATACTGCCTTGCGTTCCTCTGTAGACTTTTGCAGCATCTCAAGAATATGCTGATACCAATGGTGTTCCTGCTGATTCGCATAAGCAGCATCGAAATAACTCTCCAACTGGAAGGGAGCACGTAGCGATGTACGAAAGGCTGTTTTTGCAGCATCAAAACGCATACGAGCATCACGAAAGGCCATACGAACATCCATCACAACTTTTTTTCGCTCTGCACCTAATTGCTCCAGAGTCTTTCGCGCAGCATCCCTCGCATTTACGAACGCATCGGGCACAGCACTCAAAACATCTATCGCCGCTTTCCCACCAGCGACGGTGATACCAAGCGCGCCATACCCCACCATTTTTGCAAACCCACTACCTCTTTTGATAACGGCATCTCCGGCCTCGTTCACTCTTGTTCTTGCCGTCGTGAAAAAGTTTTTTACATCCCCTGGAAAATCCTTCACGACTTTACGGCCCATTTCTTCATATTTTCCTGGCGCAGATGGCTCTTGAGGTGGGACGGAAGAATTTTGTTCTGGTCCAGAAGATGATGGGGTACTCGGTGTGTTCATAAACAACGTCTATTAATCAATATTTTACAACCATCTTATCCCCCGGACGGATCAGGGTCAACCAGGACCCCTCCTCCAAGACAGGCCTCTCCTTGGTAAAAGACCGCCGATTGGCCCGGGGCAACGGCCCATACGGGTTCGCGGAACAGGATCCTATACCGATCAGGACCGCCCATGATTTCGGCAGAGATGGGACGTTGACGATAGCGAACCATCACTTCGATCACTTGCTTATCGCCCACCAAGGCCCCAACCGCGTGGTTGCTCGCGAGCCAATGGACACGACTCACGGTAGCCTCATGAGAAAAAAGGAGAGGGTGCTCACGGTCAGGAACGACGATTAAACGACGATGCACCTGGTCTTTCGCGGCAACATACCAGGCATGCTGACCCTGATGGAGCATTAACCCTTGTCGTTGACCAATGGTGTAAGCATCTAATCCGTCATGATGACCAAGCACGACTCCGTCAGGATCAACGATCTCTCCAGGGGATGCAGGGATGCGTTGGCGTAAAAAATCATGCATGTCTAATTTGCCGACAAAACAGATCCCCTGACTATCAGGTTTATGCGCCGTTGAGAGATGACGCCTCTCCGCCTCCTCACGAACCTGCGTTTTCGTGAGATGACCGATGGGAAACATGGTTTTTGCGAGTGCCCGCGCCGATACACGATGCAAAAAGTAAGACTGATCCTTTTCCGGATCCACCCCCTTGAGAAGTTGCGTACAGCCGTCTTCATCACGACGAACGCGCGCATAATGACCGGTAGCCATCCCATCACATCCCATCTTCATCGCCTCCTCAAAAAATAAGCCAAACTTTATTTCCTGGTTACATAACACGTCCGGGTTAGGAGTCATGCCCGCCGCATATGCCGCAAACATGTGTTCCAGAACCTTTGCGCGATAGGTTTGCTCAAAATCAAAGGTATACAAGGGGATCCCCAGGGCGGCCGCTACACGAAGAGCGTCTCGCCGTTCCCCCCGCCAATGACACTCCCCCGTCCAGAGATCCTTCGTATCCGACCAATTTTTGATGAAGCCACCGATGACGTCATATCCTTGCTCAACCAAAAGAGCGGCAGAGAGACTCGAGTCCACTCCACCGGACATACCGACGAGGATACGTTCGCGAGGTGACATGGGTTAAGGGTGAACCGTCGCATGACGAAAACCATCTAACAAAGCGACAACATTTTCTCGATCAAGAACACGGATACGACGTAGGCGCAGACGACTCGAAAGCACATGGCGGGACCCTGCCTGAATCCAAAATCCAAGATGAAACCGGGCAGCCTCAACCTCATCCATAACGGCCGATGAAATCGCCCCATAGGGATACGCAAAGGAGGTTACCGGATGACCAAGCATCTGTTCAAGGTCTTGCTTAGAACCAAGAATCTCCTTCGTGCGGGCCGCTTTAGACAGACGCGTGAGAAAGGGGTGATGACGGGTATTAGCCCCGATCGTCACAAGTCCACTCGCGTCCAATTCTTTGATCTGCGCGACGCTCATGGCACCCGTGCGTTCCGACGCAGCACTGACAACGAAAAAAGTGGAGGCGATACGCAAGCGTCTAAGAATGGGGACGGCGTAGGTATACTGATCGCGAAACCCATCGTCAAAAGTGAGGAGGATGGGCCTAGATGGGAGTGTGCTCGTTCCATGCTGGAGAGCTTCCCAAAGATCATCTGGGGTAATGGGATCGTATCCGGCTCGAACCAAGTCTGTCATTTGGGCAAGAAAAGCTTCTGGCGTGACCGTAAAATATCGCTCCTTAGCACTCAACTGGGGATGGAGCGGGCGGATGTGGTGATACATTAAAACGGGCACAACTACAGGAACATCCCCTGTCAGCACAGGAGCTTCGTTGGATACACGTCGCAAATAGGCCACCGGCGGAGGAAGGAGACTCATCGTTGATGTTGGGAGCTCTACACGGGTGGAGATTGGTATGATCTCGATGCCAGGAACATCCGCATCGAAAAACTCTTCGGCTAGCAACTCCGTTGAAGCGACGTAAAACACGCTCCTATCAGGCCCGAGGGCTACAGAGGTACCAACGGCGACCAGTACTGATAAAACCGTGCAAAGAAGAAAAAGGTACGGAAGATGTTTCATGAAGATGAATGAGGTGTAACGGCACGAGCCGCGCGAACGGCACTTAGACCCTGCATCACCTGACCTCGGGACTCTTTCACGGCCAGTTGGCCACAAGCGGCATCAATGTCTTCTCCAAAGGTAATACGATGGGTAGCGGGGATCCCAAGGGCATGCAAACGATCAAGGAAAGCGAGACGCTGTTCCCGTGTCGTACCCTGAAATGCTTCCGTTTGATGATACTTGATAAGGTTGACATGAACCAGACGCAGATCATCCCCAAAGAGATGAGCCAACGCCTCCGCATCTTCCGGACGATCATTGATACCGGCCAGCAAGAGATATTCAAACATCACTTTGCGATTCGTTTTTTGCATGTAGACGCGGACGGCTTCCATGAGTTTGGTGAGAGGATAGGCGCGATTCACCGGCATGATACGAGAACGAACCTCATCCGTTCCCGCATGCAATGAAATGGCCAGATTTACCTGAAACGCTTCCTCCGCAAGACGGAGGATCCCAGGAACAATCCCACAGGTCGAGATGCTCATACGGCGAGCCCCCAGATTCAACCCTTCTTGATCGTTAAGCACTCGCAGCATCTTGAGGACCTGATCATAATTGTGGAATGGTTCCCCCATGCCCATCATTACCACATTGGAGACACGTTGCCCTTTCGGTTTTAACCAGCGCACATAGTGTATGACCTGCTCAACCATCTCTTCCGCTGTGAGATTGCGTCCAAATTTCATGGTGCCCGTCGCACAAAACGCACACGCCATGGCACAACCGACCTGAGAGCTGACACAGACCGTATTCCGTTCATCCTCATGACACATAAGGACAGCTTCGATCTTCTTATCGTCTTTACAGGCAAACAAGGTCTTTACCGTCTCATGATGACGGCTTTCTTGCACATGGACCGGGATGAGCGCGTTCCACGCGGTGGACGATTGGCATGCTTCACGTAATGGTTTTGGATAGACGGTTACACCATCCCAACCTTGCAATGCGTCAACAAAAAAGGCCCGCTTGGCTTGAGACAAGCGGTAAGCGGGTTCGCCGCGTTCTTCTAAAACATGCTTTAAAATATCAACATCCATAATGGCTAAGGGATTTGCCAGGCCCATTGAGCTAGTCTCTTTGCTGACTGGAACATTTCTGCTTTTGAAGGCGATCCAAGGACCACGACCACCACGTCATGCCCACCGACCGGATTTCCTTCCGTATCCATGGGACGAAGT
>CAYHOM010000047.1:0-7008 GCA_964358345.1 uncultured Gammaproteobacteria bacterium | reverse complement strand
AGCTATTTTGAGTGGGTTCAAAATCGCATGGGTTTCTCCTGGACAAAAGAGGAGGTCCAAGAAAAATTGAAACCCGTCATGGATACATCCTTTACGGCTGTTCATCACATGGCAGAGACGAAAAAGATTTCCTATCGTATGGCCGCTTTCGCCGTCGCCGTAGAACGAATTATCGAAGCGATGAAGGCCCGCGGAAGAGGATGAGTTATTGACGAGCTGCCTGACAGAACGGCGGCTAACGGATACAGTGTCTTCATGCAACTTTCGCATACGGTCCAATTCGACGAGGCACGCCGATTGATGGAAGAGGGAGGTCCTTTCACCTTCATTACCGGTCGCGCTGGAACAGGCAAAAGCACCCTGCTTAAACACTTTCGTGAAACGACAAAGCTCGTCGCCCCGGTACTGGCCCCCACAGGCGTTGCCGCCTTAAACGTCGAAGGAGAAACCATCCATCGTTTCTTCCGTTTCGCGCCAGGTATGACCGTGAAAGACGCTCACAAAAAAGGTGGCTCCGTCCGTGAGCCCGAAGTATATCTCAAGGCCGACCTGCTCGTGATCGATGAAATCTCCATGGTCAGGGCGGATCTCTTGGATTGCATGGATCAATTCCTGCGGGCCGTACGAAAAAATAAGCGTCCCTTCGGGGGATTACGCATTGTCGCCATAGGCGATTTGTACCAACTTCCACCGGTCATCACCTCTTCCGAGCGAGATGCCTTTTCTCAACTTTACGATTCCCCCTACTTCTTCGCCTCCCACGTCATCAAAGAACTGCTCAGAGAAAACGGCCTCTCCTTTATCGAGCTTGAAAAAGTCTATCGCCAATCAGACCCTAACTTTATTTCCCTTTTGAATGCGGTACGGAATCGAAGTATTACGGAGGACCATCTCCATCATCTCAATTCTCGCGTACATCCTGCTCCTTCGGAAGACGTCATCGTCCTCACCTCCGTCAATGCCTCAGCCGAGGAATTAAATGAGAAGCGTTTGAAGCAACTTCCAGGCAACTCCAAGATATTCCACGGCAGTTTCCGCGGAGACTTTCCGGAACGTGAGGCTCCAGCAGAACCAGAACTGGAGCTCAAGAAAGGGGCACGCGTCATGTGTGTTGCGAATGATCAAAACGGACGTTTTGTAAACGGAAGTCTTGGTTGGATCATAGGGTTTGGGGATGATGCGAAGAGTGAAGAACCTTCAAAAAAGAAGAAAAAAACAGATGAGGATGATCAAATAGCCAAGCCTTCCACCATCGTTAAACTCGATGATGGGGGAACGGTTTCCATTTCCCCTCACACATGGACCATCTATCGTAGTGTCTACGACAAAGCGACAAAAATACTAGATCAGGAGAGGCTTGGCAGCTTCACCCAAATCCCGCTCAAACTCGCTTGGGCCGTGACGATCCACAAAAGCCAAGGTAAGACCTTCGATCAAGTCACGATTGACCTTGGCAGAGGGGCCTTTGCCGCAGGTCAGACGTATGTAGCACTTAGCCGTTGCCGTTCATTTGAAGGTCTCGCTCTCGTGAAGCCTGTAAAACTCCAAGACATCCGATTGGATTACTCCATCGTAAAATTCGTGACCTCACTGCAATATCAACTCTCTGCGCAAAAGATGTCGTTGGAGGAAAAGATACATAAATTACAGCAAGCAGCACACGAAAGCAGGCGCATGAAGATCATCTATTTGAAAGGCAAGGATGAAAAATCAGAGCGCGTCATCATCCCAAGAGCGATCGAGAATGATGAATATGCCGGGCACGCATTTCTCGCTCTCCGAGCCTGGTGCGAGCTTCGACAGGAAGAGCGCACCTTTAATGTGGAGAGGATCTTACGGATTGAGGAGCACTCGACTTCACGTGGAAAATGAGGTGAGGGAAGGATTCCTGACGAGCTTATCGGGCCCAATCTCTGAATACGATTCATGACGCTCGATCGCGGACAAGGCATCACGCACGTGATGCATGAGATTGACAGGGAGGTTCTTAAGAGAAAACCATCCAATGGATACACATTTATCCAGCTCAACGTTCGTAGGCTCACCTTCCCAATGCGTCACTTCAAAGAAATAGTCCGCCCGTTCACCCGTTTCATCGTGTCGTATGCGATACATCGTATGGATATGACGAACCGAAGAACGCGCCAGATTCAGCCCAACCTCTTCCCTCGTTTCTCTCAGCAGCCCATCGATCGGCAATTCCCTTTCTTCCACATGCCCGGATGGCAATGTGTACCATCCATCATAATATCCCGTATTCTGACGCAGCATCAGTAAGATCTCTTCTCCACGGCGCAGAATGAGATACGAAGCTGGCACTGCTTTATGACGTTCTTTCATACAAAACTGATTCTAGCACACCTCTGCCCTCAGGTTAGTCTCAGGTTTGACATTTCCTTCTATTAGACCTGTTCCAACCTTTAATCTGTATTTCACGCTTTCGGGCAGCTGATTCGGATGCAACCAATTCCGTCCATACGAGGACGACAGGTCCGTGACTTCTTGTGTAAGCAGCTCCCTGGCCCTGGTTATGACGCTTAAGCCGTTCTTCAACGTTATTGGAAATACCAACATACAAACTACCATCGCTGCACCGTAGAATATAAACGTACCAAGACGACATACAAAGAATGTCCGAAGCCTAGAACCAAGGGGAGCCCTTCGACTCCGCTATCGCTACGCTCAGGGCATTCTCCGCCCTTCACTTGCTCTTTTTTCATGGCATAGCCATGAGCAAGCGAAGCGCGTCGAATGGCGGAGAGGGAGGGATTTGAACCCTCGATACCCTTTTGGGGTATACCGGATTTCGAGTCCGGCTCATTCGACCACTCTGACACCTCTCCTTGCTCGGCGTTGCCAACTAAGCACGGCGTCTAAGCCTCCGGCTTCGACTTGTGCTCTGTTGGCCGCCTGCGCTTTCTCGCTACGCTCGAATTGGAACCTAACCTCGACGGCAGTCTGCGCTCCTCGCTACGCTCGGGTTCAAACGAACACAGATCAGAACGCACGAATGCTACCGTTGACCAACCCGATCGGTCAAGAAACGTGGACAGGTTCTTTCGTAACTATTGTCATCCCCCAAGCCAACATCCAAAAGCTCACCGCCAAGTCATTTTTGAAGTATGGCACATCCACCAGCCCATGCACCAAGATGACAAGGAGCGGAGCCGTTCCAACCACGATCCCCTTCCACCCTAGACGTTGATGCACGAGTCGTACCCACGTTGCCACGATCCAGATAAACACAAGAACTCCCGCTAACCCCGTCTCACTCCACACGGTGAACACGATGGTGTGCGGATATTGGAAAATCTCGATGGCCTTCGCTTTATGATATGGCTCAAAGACGGTCGGATACCCTCCGAATCCCGCCCCCATCACGGGATGATCCTTCAGCATGTTCCACGTTTCTCGCCAGATATAAAGCCGTACCTGACCTGACCAGCTCTTGAAGGTGAGCTCTTGCTCCAACGAGGCGCGTAACGGCGGACTGATCAACCAAACGAACGTTCCGATCAATGCTGCGTATACCGCATACCGTCGCCAGTTTTTGTTAATCACAAGCCCTAACCACCCAATACAGACCACCGCAAGGAGCCCCCCTTGGCTACGGGCGAGCAGCATAGCCCCGATACCGACAAGCGATGTTGCAAAAGCAAGGTAGTCCTTCCGTTCCTCCATCCAGGTGAAAAATGCCCAGATGGTGAGAGGGGCAACAAACAACGCCAACGCATTCGGAAAGGGAAAAGGTCCCGTCGCCCGTCGACCACCGTGGATGGATACATCCCAGGGATGAGGGATGCCACTACCGGTCAAAAACTGGACCAGAGCCCATGCTCCCAAGAGGCACACCGAGATAAAAAAATGTTTACGTACACACACCAGATCCTCCTCGCTGCGTAGGACATCGGCTATGATCACAAAAACGAGAAGCGGTTCGAGGACATAGGCACGCCAGAGTCCAAGCCCCGCTACGGGATCGGGAGCCACAAAAATAGCAATGAGGGCGACCAAGGACCATCCAATCATCGGGTAGCACCAGGCACCCAGTCTCTCCCAGCCCGCCCTCCATCCTGACCATTTTGCCTGAACGGAATACAGACTAAACAGGACCAACAAGACAACTTCCAACAGGGTTGTTGGCAATGGTCCAACATGAAAACGAACCGTGTAGAGCGGCAAAAATAATGGCAGAACATACAGAACACGTTGTATCAATGTGCGCAGATTGCGCGGAGGAGAAACGGGCATGGTTCGTATCTTACCACCCAAACATCTTCCCAATCTCTTCGGGGGTCTCCCGTGGACGCACAACGGCCACATCCCCGTTTTGAACCACCACCTTAGCCGGACTCGAAAGGAGACAATGATGGCTCGACAGGGAATCCTGATAGGCTCCCGTATCCAGCACCGCGACATACAAATCCTCGTCCTGCTCCACTTTTGGCATCAGGATATAACTCCCCCCTGCCGTGTACTTATCATCACTGTCACAACTGCTCCCCGCTAACCATACTTTCTGTAACCGTCGCGTATTCAAATTATTGACAGGGAGTACATGCCACTTTTGGTGGATGGACCACGTATCACACAGATCGTTGATGAAACTGCCATCGATAAAATACCAGTGCTTGCTGACCCCACGATGAACGGCTTTTTGGGCAATGACTTTGAAAATCGTCATCTGAGCAGGTGCTGTTACATACCTCCCCCACTCGCAAATGATATTCGGCTCGCGAAGCCCTTGTTTTTGACAGGTATCTTTGAACGTTTTTACCACACGATTGATCGCCGCTTTTCCGCTATAAAATGGCTTCTTTTCGTACGGAACCCCAACGCCACCCCCAATGTCCACCGTGTCGAGTTGTGGATTTTTCTCACGCAACCCTCCGTACAACGACAAAGCCCGCTTGATGGGATTGCATAACCCATCCAGTTTCTCAATCTGACTCGAAACGTGGTAGGCCAAGACTGCCAAATTTTTAATCTTGCCCATCTTCCACAAGGTTTCCTCCGGAAATCCAAAATGGTTAAACTTTTTATCCCAATGCGACTTGACCTTAATATCCAAGTCCACGCGAATCCCTACCTCCCCTTTATACTGGCTGAAATAAGATAATTCCTCTTCTGCCTCGATGATCGGCGTGATAATGAGACCATTTTTATCAAGCTCGTTGATCAAATCGATATAGGCGGTTGTCTTGGGACCGTTGCACAAGACGCGTACACGCGGGCTAAACTTTCCTTGTTCCCATAGCCGCTTCACGATCCATAGCTCATTGGCGGAAGAGGTTTCCAGATTTGCCCCTTCTGAGAGAAGGGGCAACACGCATTCCTTGTTCTGGTTCACCTTCATCGGGTAATGATAAAAGAACTTCCCCTTGTAACCATTCAACTTGATGTAGGCGTTAAAAATATCTATGATGTGGCGGACACGGGATTCAACGATAAAAGGGGAAACAATTTCAAGCGATGTCCCATACTCCTGGACCAACTCATGGATGTTGTACTGGTAATGACCCTCCTTTAACAACAGTTCGCCTTTACGGGTGATATCAAAGTATTGCGTGTTGTACTCTTCGCGACCGAGTTTCCAAAACTGTTTCGGGTGACGTTTCATGGCAATAGATACGAATGCGCGCAAGTGTACGGTATCGTGCAAAAAAAGCAAGCCATTTTTAGACACCTTTTTTCCGCTTTTCTCCTATGAACACCATTGATAAAGAGCAGCTTCGCCTCCTCTGTTTTGACGAAAAACAAGCCTTGAAACCAAAAGCAGAGTGCCGGGCCGTTATGATCAACCAACTGATTCTAGACCCCCAAACCGATATCGCTATTGATGAGGCAGAAAATCAGGTCGATAAACTTCTTCGTGAATGGAACTTTTGGAACGAACCTCGCATTGAGGATCTCTTGCGTGACGATGACGAACCACCCATTCAACCATGACATCTCTCCCGCGTTTGTTGGATTGGTTTATACGCCTAGAGATCATGGCCGCAGAGTTGTATCGCGCCCATGTCCACCATGTTCCCGTTTCCCTCAAGCCCATGATGCATCACTTTGCCCATGTGGAAGAGCATCATCGCGATGTGTTGCGGCGTCTCTACCGAGAACTGGTCGGTAAAAAACCCCCGCGTCACTTCCACATCACCTATTTGGCCCGTATGTTAGCCTGGTGCCTCAGTTGGGGTGGACCTAGTCGTATTTTGCGATTCGAGTGTTTTATCGAAGAGCGAGCCATCCGCGATTACACACGGGCTCTCGCATGGGTGCAGCATCCAAAAATACGGCGGGCCATCCATGTGATCTTAGATGATGAAAAGATCCATGGGCCTTTGATACATACTCTCAAAACATTTCGCCATGATGAATGTGCGCACATCAAAAAGATGGAGGAAGCATTACGACATTTTGAAAAATCACCATCCTACGAAAGATAGGACCGAAAAAAGACCCTCTCACCGTCAAGCATGGGGACGATGAGGGGGTCTTTTTGTCTCATTTCTCCTCCCACTCGCGCGACAAAGGGCGTCGTTTATACGGCACACCTTTCTCGTGCGAGTCGAAGGACAAACAAATAACCGCTGAAGGATCACCCTTCAACGGCTTTGGAAATACGGAGCCAACGAGCGTCGACCACCCATGCCGGCCAGAGAGGCCGGCACCAGAGAAGATGCCCAAGCGCGTAACACCATGGGTCAATTCTTATCACACGGAAAAAT
Source organism: uncultured Gammaproteobacteria bacterium (assembly GCA_964358345.1). Taxonomy (GTDB): domain Bacteria; phylum Patescibacteriota; class Patescibacteriia; order 2-12-FULL-60-25; family 2-12-FULL-60-25; genus CAYHOM01. The sequence continues at coordinate 283 of CAYHOM010000047.1, read as the reverse complement.
TCCGTCAACGTGACACGGTGGATAACTCATAGGCAGCGGTTTTATCATCCTCATACAGAAGCCGAAAACGAGTGTCTATTTTCAGGGCTTGTGTAAACGGTTCATGTTGGGCTTTTTCCAAAAAGACAAAGCGTGCATGAAACGTATCACGGATGTCTGCATACGCACGGGAAGATGTAGCCCCCAACGCAACCTCACGATACCGATCAGACAGTTCCGGTTGGCTGATCCAAAGCAACGTTGGATCGAGTCCAGCAATATAGCGCAACCGATCATTCAATGC
>CAYHOM010000046.1:0-7170 GCA_964358345.1 uncultured Gammaproteobacteria bacterium | reverse complement strand
ATTCCTCCGATTTACGATAAGACGCGCATCTTGGATGAAGTGGGTCTCGGGTATATCCAACTTGGACAATCGGCAACAACGCTCTCCGGTGGGGAGGCCCAGCGTATCAAATTGGCGACCGAGCTTGCGCGTCGTGATACGGGAAAGACCTTTTATCTTTTGGATGAACCGACCACAGGTCTCCATTTTGATGATATTCGTAAACTGATGGAGGTGTTGCACCGGCTCGTGTCACGTGGGAACACGGTGGTCATCATCGAACATAATCTTGATGTGATAAAGAATGCGGACTGGATTATCGACTTGGGTCCCGAGGGAGGAGATAAAGGTGGAAGGATCGTTGCAACCGGAACGCCCGAGCAGGTAGCGAAGCATGACAAAAGTTATACGGGAAAATATTTGCATGAGGTGTTAAAGCGGACATGATCCCCCCTCACATACATATCAAGCAGGATGAGCTTCCAGATACTCCGGGAGTCTATTTAATGAAGGATGGCCAGGGAACGATTATCTATGTAGGGAAAGCAACATCACTAAAGCGACGGGTGCGTCAGCATTTTGAGCGTCCTCATAGCGGGTTCATCGAAGAAATGACGCGTCTGGTTCATACGATCGATTACATCCAAAAACCAACGGCACTTGAGGCGCTTATTTTGGAAGCCAACCTCATCAAACATTATTGGCCGAAATACAATATTCGCGACAAAGACAATCGTAGTTTCCTGTATCTTGTGTTTACGAAAGAGGATTTTCCGAAACCGTTGCTCGTGCGTGGGACGGATCTGGGCGATGATAGCGCGAAAAAATACAAAACCGTATTTGGCCCGTATACCTCGCCTCGATCGCTCCGAGCCGCCCTCGATCTCATGCGCAAAGTCTTTCCCTGGTCGACCTGTACCCCAGGTCAGAAGCGTCCCTGTTTTTATGTGCATCTGAAGCAGTGTCCAGGAGTCTGTATCCAATCCATTGAGAAAAAAGCCTACCAAAAAATCATCCGGGATATGATGAAGTTCTTTGAAGGTAAAAAAGATGATCTTTTGAAACAATATACACGTGAGATGAAAACCGCGGCAAAAGAAAAGCGGTTCGAAGAAGCTGCCATGCTGCGTAACCGTGTCTTCTTTTTGGAACATATCCAGGACATTGCCATGATGAAACGGGAAGATGAGGATGTCGATAAGATGAAGATGGGCGAAGCAACGGTGAGTCTCTATGGACGTATTGAAGGGTATGATATCTCGCACATCTCAGGAACCTCGACCGTCGCTTCGATGGTGGTTTTTGAAAATGGTGCACCGGCAAAAGCGGAATATCGGAAGTTTCGGATCCGAAGCGTGTCTGGCCCGAATGACGTCGCTTCTATCCGGGAAACCCTCATGCGTCGCTTCCGTCATCCAGAATGGCCCCGTCCTGACCTTCTCCTGATCGATGGGGGGAGGAGTCAGGTACAGGTGGCGGAGGAGGTCGTTCATCATCAGGGTGTCGGCATCCCCGTCGTCGGGATCGCCAAAGGTCCAGAACGAAAACGCAATGATATTGTTTGTGCTCGACAAAACCTTGAACTATGTCGCCTTTGTGAACAGCACAGAGATCTGCTTGTGAGTGTGCGTGATGAGGCGCATCGGTTTGCGATGGCCTATCACCGTCAAACAAGAAAGAGGCAGTTTCTTCCACATAATTATCCACAAGGCAGAAAGAAAAAGAATTGACCTGGGTAAGTAAGTGGCATAGCATGGTGGCTAGTGGCATAAAGTGGGAAATGCCACCCGATCTTGATCTATGTTCATTGGTGAATATCGTCACACCATTGATGAAAAAGGTCGGATGGCTATTCCGATCAGGTTTCGTAGTGCCTTAGCTCAGGGAGCTGTGATCACACGCGGTCTCGATCGGAGTCTATTCCTTTATCCACGGAAGGAATGGGATAAGTTAGCTGACAAGCTCGCTTCTCTCCCACTCGGACAGGCGGACACACGAGCTTTTGCTCGTCTCATGTTGGCCGGTGCCATGGAGGTTGAGGTGGATGGATCGGGGCGAGCTCTTCTTCCTGAGTACCTGCGTCAATATGCAGGACTGCGTAAGGACGTCGTGGTGGCAGGTTTGTATAATCGTCTCGAAATTTGGGACGAGGCCACCTGGAAAGCCTATGCCGCAAAGACAGAGGCCGAAGGAAATCAGATCGCAGAACGTTTGACGAATCTTGGAGTTTAGTATGGGTGACACCATTCACCGTGCCGTTCTCGTCGAGGAGATCATGCTTGTTCTCGACGTTCGGCCAGGTGGTCGCTACCTTGATGCGACGTTGGGTGGAGCAACTCATACGGAAGAGCTTCTCAAACGATCAGGTCCAGACGGCATCGTCTACTCCTGTGATGTTGATCCTTCCTCCATCGTACGTGCTCATGCACGATTGAAGGTCTATGGATCCCGCTGGCTGCCGCTCGAGACCAACTTTCGCCATCTTGTGGAAGCTATCGGTCGGGATGCGGTTGGCCATATCGATGGAGTGTTGTTCGATCTTGGCTTTTCGTCAGATGAATTGGCTGATCCGACCAAGGGCCTGTCGTTTATGGAGGAGGGGCCTCTGGACATGCGGCTTGGTCCTTGTGCCAATGATGACGGACTCACTGCTGCCTATATTCTCCAACATTGGTCAGAACGAGAGTTGCGAAAAATGTTGGAGGTATTTGGAGAAGAGCGATATGCTCGCACGCTTGCGCACGCCATGGTGGAACATCGTAAAAAAGCGTCTTTGGAAAAGACCGGTCAGCTTGTCCAACTCATTCGAGATACGGTGCCGGCTGGTTATGAGCATGGCCGCTTGCATCCCGCTACGCGCACCTTTCAAGCTTTACGCATCGCCGTCAATGACGAGTTGGAATCCTTGAAAGAAGGGATAGAGGGTGCCCATGAGGTACTGCGTCCAGGGGGACGGTGCGCGATCATCAGCTTTCATTCACTGGAAGATCGTATTGTAAAGCGAGCGTTTCGTTCGCAAGCATGGTCCACTCTTCACAAGAAACCCATCACGCCGACGGATCAAGAAATGGAGGATAATCCGCGTGCCCGCAGTGCCAAGTTGCGTGCGGCGGAAAAACGTTGATGAAAATGTCCTTTGATCGCTATGTCCCGCCCCTTTATCCTGAGTCTAAAACATCCACATGAACAGTTTGGCCTACCGATGTCTTTTGGTAGGAAGCTTGGAGCCTCGGGCCGGGTCGCATCGATCGTTCTCTTAGGTGCCGCCATCCTGTTTTGCCTAGGCGTCTATATCTACCAAGTGAATGCAGCGGCATCGAAGGGCTTCCAGTTACGTGCCTTGGAAAAGCAGTTAGAGACCGTTCGTGAATCCGTGGCATTATTGGAAGACCAGGTCGCCTCTCTCCAGGCGATGGACACGCTTAAGGTACGTGTTGAGGGTTTGGGGTATGTTACTGCTGACCAAGCAGAATTTGTAGATGTCCCATATAGTGCCTATGCGTTAGCAAAATAGGTGAGTTGTCCGTGGCCGATCTATTCCCGTATCGCGAGGTAGGCATCTCGCGATAGAGGAATGGATGGTGAATATCCTCCCTCATTGGCGTGAAGGGGGGATATTTTTATGCTATATTGTGATCATGATTTCTCGGACACGCACCTTGGTGCAATTCGTCGGGGGAGAGCTCGTGGGGAGCGTCGTGTACTTCCCCTATTGGTGGTACACAACGGGGTTGTTTGGCCTTATACACTGGTTTCAACGAGCGTTACGCTTTCGTTGGAAGAGCTATGGCCTTGGTATCTGGCTAAGGCATTTTTTTGTTCCGATGTACGGGCAGTATGATTGGAGTGGTCGATTGGTGAGCATTGTTATGCGAGCTGTGGTCCTGTGCGGCAGAGGGATAGCTCTCTTCTTGGAGCTTGGGCTGTATATGATAGGGGGGTTGGTGTGGCTCGTGCTGCCGCCTTTAGCACTACTGTTGTTCTTCCTCAACCTTTCACAGGGTGTGTGGTCATCTTCCCCATTCTCGCATCTGTTTTAGATATGCCGGACTTATCCAGTGTTCGTCTTTGTCAAACGTGCCAAGGGGATCCGCGTGTATCATCAACCTGTCGTGTTTGCCGTGGAGTTGGGGTGAGTCTCGCATTTGGTAACGACGTGCTCGGTTGGCAGGTTCCTTTGGATGACTTTTCCTTTATTTTTCGGCGAGTGCGCATTCATGCCAATGCCCTCATGCACCTAGCCTTGGGGTTGTTGGTGTTCCTGTGTCTTGTTGCGGGGGGCTATGGTCTTTGGTCGGCGCACATCGATCTATTCGATCTGATGACGTTCGGGCCTTGGGTGTCAGGGACGTGGTATATGTGTTTGTTCTGGATGGGTCTTTTCTTGGGTTGCTTTTTCATTTTTCGTTTGTCTGCATACTCTGAGTTGGTTCAGGCGCTTCCAAATTGGGGAAAGACCAAGCGCGTGTCAGTACATGGCCAACAAAAGGTGCATCCCCAGTTGCTACGAGAAGTATCAAAACATCTTCATCCAGCGGGGTGGTCATTGCTGGAACAGGCATATGATTTGGCTAAAAAAATTGGTCAGGCAGAGGTGCTGCCCGTTCATCTGTTTGCTGCCGCCCTTACGGGACCAGTAGGGGGAATATTTCTTACGCGTTTAGGGATGACGTTCAATAAAATCAGCGATGGGCTCATTGTTCAGATGCGCGCTGGAGCCACGGGATCTCCGACGGTGTTCTCCCGTCAGGCAAAAGAAGTGCTCCTCCAGGCCTACGTCGATGCCTACGTGGCAGGTCGTCGGACCATCGGGGCGATGGAGCTCTTTCGTCAGTCTTTTTTGTCTGATCCTGCCCTCCAAGCGTTCATGGATGGAGCTGGATATCCAGTAACGGATGTACGGCGAGTAGCCGAGTGGATTCGTGTTCAAGAGCAGCTTCGTGAGCAGCACGACCATTTTACCGCCCTTGCAGCCCTTAAGCCCAAGACGGCAATGAATCGTTCCATGACGGCTCGTGCCACAAAGCTGCTCGATCGCTTCAGCGAGGATCTCACGGTTTTAGCGCGTAATGGGTACATAGGACCCATGATGGGGCGCGAACGTGAAATGAATGAACTTTTACGGGCCATAGAGAGTGGTCGCCGTTCCGTTGTTCTCGTTGGTGATGCTGGTGTTGGCAAGCAGGCGTTGGTAGAAGGGCTAGCGCGTCGTATGGTTGAAGAAGATGTTCCCCCCGAACTGTTCGATCGTCGCTTGGTAGCGATCCATCTTCCGCAGCTGATTTCGGCTGGTGATCCAGGTCAAGCTCCTGATCGATTCTTACGCATCCTCCGTGAAGTTGGGATGAGCGGGAACATTATCCTCGTGTTACATGGGATTGAAGCATTAGCGGGGGCAGGGGCGAGCGGTCCCATGGATCTGGCGGAAACGTTAGCCGCTGAACTGGATAAAGGGTATAGCATCGTGATCGCCACGACGACCCCTGCATCCTGGAAAACGTATCTCGAGCGACGGTCATTGGGAAATAAGCTCACAAAAGTACAGATCAATCCTTTAGAGGTGGATGACACCATCCGTGTGCTGATGGCGAAGAGCGGATACATAGAATATCAAAATAAGATCTTTTTTTCCTACAGAGCACTAGAGCGGGCGGCGACGTTGGCGGCTCGCTATCTTCACGATACCGCATTGCCGGAAAGTGCCATCCAGATCTCAGAAGAGGCGGCGGTCCTTGCTCATCGTGAGCGGGGTGATGGGCAGTTTGTGTTAGCGGAAGATGTCGCGCGGGTTATTCATGACAAGACGCAGGTTCCCGTTGAGGCCGTGACACAAGATGAATCTCAAAAATTGTTACAATTGGAAGACCATCTCCACCATCGTGTGATTGGCCAGGAAGATGCCGTCAAAGCCGTGTCTCAAGCCATGCGTCGGGCGCGAGCTGAGATGCGTGAAGGGAAACGGCCGATCGCTAATTTTTTGTTCTTAGGATCAACCGGCGTTGGGAAAACGGAGCTTGCGAAGGCTTTGGCGGCAGAATATTTTGGGGATGAACGGGCCATGATTCGTCTGGACATGTCGGAGTATCAAGATCGATCATCTGCGGCACGCATCATTGGTGAACCAGGCGATGAGCGCGGCGGGTTGCTTACGGAAGCCATTCGCCAAAAGCCCTTCTGTATCGTTCTTTTGGATGAACTGGAAAAAGCCCATCCGGATATTCTTACCTTATTTTTGCAAGTGATGGACGACGGACGACTGACGGATGGCGTTGGTAGAACGATAGATTGTACCAATATCGTTCTCATCGCCACATCAAACGCTGGGACCGCCTTTATTCAGGATCAGGTCCAGCAGCATACGCCTCTTGAACAGATCAAGACGGCCTTGTTGGAACGGGAACTGAAAGGGGTTTTTCGTCCCGAGTTTCTTAATCGTTTTGACGGGATCATTCTCTTCAAGCCTCTGACATTAGATGAGGTGACGCAGATCGCTTGGCTGCTTATGGGTTCCCTTACCAACCGTATGCAAGAAAAAGGGATCCTCTTTCGAGCATAAGACGCAGCCGTCGAGCGTCTGGCTAAGGCGGGTTTTGATCCGCTCTTTGGAGCTCGACCTCTTCGTCGTGTCCTTCAAGATCAGGTGGAAAATGCCTTAGCGGATCTGGTGCTACGCAACCAAGTCCATCGAATGGATACGATTATCTTAGCCGCCGATGGGACGCTCCACGTCGAGCCTTCGACCCATCTATGACCTTGCCTGTCTTCTTGCTCATCGTTGGCGTGGTGAGTTTTTGTATTTCTGTCTTGGGAGCGATCGTGACCTGTCGGTTGGCTTGGATAGGGGGGGTCATGGATCAACCAAAGGGTGGTCGGAAGATACATCGTCTGCCAACACCTCTCTTGGGGGGTCTTGGAATTGGGGCAACGATTATTTTGCTGACGATGGTTGGTCTCCGTGCCTCTTGGTTCCCTTCGTCCCAGATCCAGCCCCAGCAGCTTTGGGGATTTTTGGTAGCCCTCCTCTTTCTCATGGCGGTCGGTTATGCCGATGACCGTTGGGATATCTCTCCTTGGTTTCGTGCCTTTGTTTATGCGGCAGCCTGTATGGTCGTCGTCTGTACGGGTACAACGGTACACCAACTTACGAACTGGACAGGTGGAGCAAACATCCCCTTGCACGGCTGGACCGGT